>NZ_JBAWCQ010000045.1:0-2019 GCF_049590335.1 Methyloceanibacter sp. | reverse complement strand
GGGGAATTCCCGCTCGGCAAGGATGTTGAGCATCTCGCGCCCGACATTGCCGGTCGCGCCGATGACGGCGACTTTGTAACCCATTCGATACTCCTGCCTGTGACGGCTGTCTGGTCGACTAACTGTTTGTTGGGTCGCATGCCGGGTTCACGGCGAACCGTGCGGCGTTTTGACCTGCCTCGCGGCGGATGTATGGGAAGGTGCCGCCAAAGTAAAGGTGCCCTGGTTTTTGAGGGGCGTACCGCCTAGTTCACGCGCCGGCCGGGTAGCTCGTCCTTCACTTTGGCGCATTTCTTTTGGGTGAACTCATTGACTATCGTCACCACTGTTGAACCCAGCACATTGGACAGGTTGTCGACGCCGGTGCCGGCATAGACCACGGGGTAGATCAACAAGGGGGCCGAGACATCGCCCCAATTGATCGTTGCGGAGACCGCTGTGCCATTTTTGAAGGTCACTTCCGGAGCGAGTTCCACCTCGACCACGTAAGGCTCGCTGCTGTCCCGGTGAAGCGCGCAGGACACGGCGAACTTATCCATTTCGATGGTGGTATCGGCGACCAGCATCGCCTCGGCAAGATCGGCCCGTGACAGGTTGAGCTTGGATTCACAGACCGCCTTGCCCCAGGGCCAGCCAATCTGATCGCCCAGCATTTCGGTGAGCGAGTCCGCCCGCCAGGTCTTCTTGATGTCGCAGGCGATATCGTCACCCAGCGGCTCGCGCGTGGCGATGATATCGCAAATCTCGATCTTGCAGGACTTGCGCGCTTCCTTCTCGGCTTTCTCTTCGGGCGTCACCTGAACTTTCGAGCTAATCTGCGGGCCAAGAGAGGGTGCCGTAGGCGCTGCGGTCTCGATGTCGTCAGGTTCCGTGTATTCCGGCTCTGCATCCGTCGTCTGAGAGTCTCCAGGCTCCGCGGGGTCTTCTGAGCCCGCTGTCTCCTCGGCCTCACGCGCTACCGGCGGCGCCGAATCGTCGGTCTCGTCCGGCGCGTCCGTGGCCCAAGCGAGCGGGGTCGTCAGCAGCAGGGCTAAACTCAAGGAAAGCCCGGTGCAAGCGTGTTTCATGAGTGCTAACTGGCGCGATTTAACGACGCGATGATGGCATCGCCCATTTCGCGCGTTCCCACGGTCTTGCAGCCGTCCTGAGCGATGTCGCCGGTGCGCAGGCCCTGGTCCAGGACAGCGGCGATGGCAGCCTCGATCTTGTCGGCCAAGTCGCCCTGGCTGAAGGAGTAGCGCAAGCACATGGCGAAGCTCGCGATCGTCGCGATCGGGTTGGCCTTGCCTTGCCCCGCGATGTCGGGCGCAGAGCCATGCACGGGTTCGTACATGGCGGGCCGCATGCCGGTCTCGTCCGCGGCGCCCAGCGAGGCCGAGGGCAGCATGCCCAGAGAGCCCGTCGCCATGGCGGCTTCGTCGGAGAGCACGTCGCCGAACAGATTGTCGGTCACGATCACGTCGAACTGCTTGGGCGCGCGGACGAGCTGCATGGCGCAGTTGTCGGCCAGAATGTGCTCTAGCGTCACGTCCGCGTAGCTGTCTTTGTGGACTTGGCTGACCACCTCGTTCCACAACACGCCGGTCTTCATCACGTTCCGCTTTTCGGCGGAGTGCACCACGTTCCCGCGCTTGCGGGCCAGATCGAAGGCGACGGCGGCGATGCGCTCGATTTCGTAGGTCTCGTAAACTTGCGTATCGACGGCGCGCTTCCGTCCATTGCCTAGGTCGGTGATCTCCTTGGGCTCGCCGAAATAGACGCCGCCGGTCAGCTCGCGCACGATCATGATGTCGAGCCCTTCGACCAGCTCGCGTTTGAGCGAGGAGGCGTCCGCCAACGCCGGGTAGCAGATCGCAGGGCGCAGGTTCGCGAAGAGCTGAAGGTCCTTCCGGAGACGCAAGAGGCCCGCCTCGGGGCGGTTGTCGTACGGCACGCCGTCCCATTTGGGGCCCCCGACGGCACCCAGCATGACCGCGTCGGCCGCGTGTGCTGTTTTCATCGCTGCTTCGGAGATCGCTT
>NZ_JBAWCQ010000044.1:0-10537 GCF_049590335.1 Methyloceanibacter sp. | reverse complement strand
GTGGCTACTGCGCTCAGTTTCCTCGTACTCGACTTCATCTGGCTTGGATTCGTCGCCAAGACCTTCTACCAGCGGGAGATCGGTCCGCTGCTGCTCGAGAACTTCAACTTGGTCGCTGCGGTCGGATTTTATCTCGTGTTCGTCGCGGGAGTGGTCATCTTCGCCGTAGCGCCCGCGCTTCAGGCCGGATCGTGGAAGACCGCGCTCCTCTATGGCGCGCTGTTTGGCTTCTTCACCTACGCTACCTACGACATGACCAATCTCGCCACGCTGAAAGGCTGGAGCCCGACGGTCACGATCGTGGATATAGCTTGGGGCACGGCCCTGACCGGCACGGCCGCGCTTCTCGGCTACGGGGCCACGCGGACCTTGGCCGGTGGGTAGTGCGTAGAGTGGCTGAACAAGATATCCTCAAACAACCTGCTCTTTAGAGTGATCCAACCCGCCAGGCGTCGCGAAGCGCGACAGCTCCCTAAGTTTCATGGTGATTATGTCTCCTCTCAACATTGCCGTTATCGGATCAGGCATTTCCGGCCTCTCGGCTGCTTGGCTTCTTTCTAAGCGCCATAAGGTTACGCTGTTCGAGCAGGATCACAGGCTTGGTGGGCACACCCATACTTCGACCGTGTTGACCGCCGATGGCGAAGTGCCGGTCGATACGGGCTTCATCGTCTTTAATGAGCTGAACTACCCCAACCTCACCGCACTCTTCGCCCATCTCGGCGTCAGCACGGCGCCGACCGAGATGACTTTCGCGGTCTCGGCAAATGACGGCGCGTTCGAATATGCCGGCAGCGGTCCGGGACTGTTCGGGCAGGTCACGAACCTCGTCAACCGGCGCCACTGGCGCCTGGTGTCCGACATGTTCCGCTTTTTCCGTACCGCGCAGCGTGCACTGGAGCGCCATCCTGACGATACCTCACTCGGCGCATTCCTGAAGGCGGAAGACTATTCGGACGGCTTTATCGAAGACCACATCCTTCCCATGGGCGCGGCTATCTGGTCGACGCCCATGATCGGCATGCTCGACTTTCCGGCGGCCACATTCCTCAACTTCTACGCCAATCACGGCATGCTTCAGGCGGTAGGCCGTCCTGCGTGGAAATCCGTTGCCGGCGGCAGCAGGACGTATGTCCAGCGTCTACTTGAGGATGGTGACATTCAAGCCGCCATTGGAACGCCGGTCCGCAGGGTCGGGCGCGCTCGGTCCTGCGTCCACGTCGAGGATGCGCGGGGGGTTGTCCGCATGTTCGATCATGTGGTGATTGCAGCGCATGCGGATCAAGCCCTGAATATGCTTTCCGACCCCACGCCGAAGGAGCAATCGCTCCTTGGGACATTTGCCTACGAGCGCAATCACGCGGTCCTCCACCGCGACAAGCGCTTCATGCCGCGCCGCCGCCGTCTGTGGCAGAGCTGGAATTACCTCAAGCGCGGGCATGGTTTAGAGTCCGAATTGTGCGTATCATACTGGATGAACAGTCTTCAGAGCTTACCGACTAAGACGGACTTGTTCGTGACATTGAACCCGCCCTGGGAGATTCACCCGAAGGCGGTCGACCTGGAAGTCGACTACGACCATCCGGTGTTCACAAAGGAGGCCATCGCGGCGCAATCACGCCTTTGGTCCTTGCAGGGCAAAGATCGCACCTGGTTCTGCGGGGCCTATTTTGGTTACGGTTTCCACGAAGACGGCCTGCAGAGCGGGCTTGCTGTCGCCGAGCAGCTCGGCGGTGTGCGGCGCCCCTGGTCCGTTGCCGATGAGTCCGGTCGCATTCGAATCACGCACAATGCGGGTGCGGGAGACGCGGCCCCGCTTGTGGCAGCGGAATGATGTCGGCTTCAGCTCTCTATAACGGTGTCGTCGTGCATAAACGCGTGCGTCCGGTAGAGCATGCGCTACGCTATCACGTCTTTTCCCTTTTGATCGACTGCGATGACTTGCCAAACCTCGATCGCCGTCTGCGACTTTTCTCCTATAATCGTTTTAATGTCTGCAGCCTCCATGATTCCAATCATGGCGACGGGACGCCGATCCAGGACTATTTGCGGGATATAGCGACGCAAAGCGGCGTGCGCGGGATCGAGCGGTTCCTGATGCTGTGCTATCCGCGCGTGCTGGGTTACGGGTTCAATCCCGTTACGGTCTATTTCGGCGTTAACGCAGACCGCAGTCCCGTCTTGATCGTCTACGAGGTCAACAACACGTTTGGGGAGCGGCAAACCTATGTCGTTCCTGTTGACCAGAGTGCGTCTACGGGCACCGTTCACCAGAGCTGCGGTAAGATGTTCTATGTCTCTCCATTCAATAGCGTCGATGGACGTTACAGTTTTCACGTCACGCCGCTCGAGGATGAAATCACGATCGGCATTGCGCTGCATACTGAGGATGGGCCGCTGCTAAAGGCCTTCTTCCGGGGAGAGCGCGAGGATCTGACCGACGCGACGCTCGCCGCCGCGTTGGCGCGGACCGGCTGGCTGTCGGTCAAGGTCATCGCGGCTATTCACTACGAGGCGCTCAAGCTCTGGTTCAAGGGCTTGCGGCTCGTGAGGCGGCCGCAGCGCTCACGATCCGCTGTCGCCTATGTGCCAGCACCGGGAAAGCACGGAGATCAATGACCGAAAATTCGCTTTCTGCCAGCCGGACGCCTTTGGCTCTGGACCTTCTGACGCGCTTCGTCGTTCGTATCGGTGAACGCCTACTGACGTCGCAGCCTGCGGGCGCGATTTTAATTGTACTGCCGAACGGTCAGCGCATGAGCTTCGGCAACGAGCGTCCGCATGACGCGGTTCTGACCCTGAAGAACTACCGTGTCTTAAGGAAGTCGATCCGCCGGGGGGCACTTGGCTTCGCCGAGTCGTATCTGGACGGGGATGTCGACTGTTCCGACCTTGTCGGGCTTTTTCGTTTTGTCCTGCGTAACCAGGCGCACTCGGGCGATTCCGGGCGGTCCCTGTTCCGAACCAGCGTTATGGATCGCATCGGACATTTTCACCGCCGCAACACGCGGCAAGGGAGCCGACGCAATATCACCGAGCACTACGACCTCGGCAACGCGTTCTTCGAGACCTGGCTTGACGATCTGATGATTTACTCGAGTGCGCTCTACAATAGTGACACGAAAACGCTTGAGGATGCGCAGGACGCGAAGTTGCGCGCGATTTTGGACTCCTTGCAACTTGAGACCGGCATGAGCGTGCTTGAGATCGGTGCCGGCTGGGGTGCACTAGCGCTCGCAGCCGCCCGCGATCGCGGCGTTTCGGTCCGAGGCATCACCCTGTCCCAAGAGCAGCTGGCGCATGCGCGGGCGCGGGCTAAGGTCGAGGGTCTGGACGGTCAGGTACGTTTCGACCTAGAGGACTACCGCGACACTGACGGCCGATACGACCGGATCGTATCGATCGAGATGATCGAGGCGGTGGGCGAGCAGAACTGGCCGCACTACTTCCAGACCCTCCACGACCGTCTCAAGCCCGGCGGAGCTGCCATGCTGCAAGCGATCACGATCGGCGAGGAGCATTTCGAGACCTACCAGCGCGAGCCGGATTTCATTCAGCGTTACATTTTTCCGGGCGGCATGCTCCCGACCAAGACGATTTTGGTCGATCAAGCGGAGGCCGCCGGTTTTCGCTATGAGCCAGTTCTAGAATTCGGGGAATCTTACGCCCGCACGCTTGAAGAATGGCGCGCGCGGTTCGAAGCGGCATGGCCCGAGATCGAGGCGCTTGGTTTCGACGACCGGTTTCGCCGCAAATGGCGCTACTATCTTGCATATTGCGAAGCGGGCTTTTTGGAAGGTTCGATCGATGTCGGGCTTTACCGCCTGACGCGCCCCCTAAGCTTCGCTCGTTAGGACCGGAGCATGAAGGTCCGAACAACCCAAAAGAAGACAGCATTCGGCAACAGCCGCAGGGCCTTGAGCATCCAAGTAAAGCGCCGGGGGAAGGTGATCTCGTAGTTCTTGCGTTCGAGACCCCGCAGAAGCCGTTGCGCGGCGGCGTCCACGGGCATGAGGAACGGCATCGGAAAGTCGTTCACCGCTGTCATGGGCGTGTCGACAAATCCGGGATTGACGATGGAAAGGGTCACTCCTTTTTCCGCCAGTTCCGGATACAAGGACTCCGCGAGGTTGATCAGCGCCGCCTTGGTCGATCCATAGGCAGCGGCCTTCGGCAGCCCCCGATAGCCCGCGACCGAGGAGACGATCGCGATCTGCCCCGACTCGCGGCGCATCATGTCGGGAACAATTTTTGCCAGAACATTCACTACGCCCATGAAGTTCACGTCCATGGACTTCTTAAAGGCGCTTGGGTCGAGATCGGGCGGGCTGACGACTTCCCAAGTGCCGGCCGACAGCACCACCAGATCGATCGGCCCATGGCTTTTCTCGATGTCCCGGTAGCAGCGGGCCACGGCGTCTTCGTCTGTGACGTCGAGCGGATAAGCGGCGAGTGTCTGGGTGGACGCCTGCAGCGCGGTCAGGCTATCCACCGAGCGAGCCGAGACGGCAACCGTCCCGACACGGCCGTCGAGGAGCTTTGCGAGAGCGGCTCCAAGGCCTGAGCTTGCGCCTATGATCCAGGTTGTGCGCCAGGGCAGCGCCGGTTGGTCACCCACCTAGATGCCCACGATGGGCTGGAACAGCCGGCCGAGAATGCCCTTGAAGCGCGTCGGCGCTTCCGTTGCCACGAGGCAGATGCAGGCTTCCGGCGAGTCCACCACGGGCTGGTGTTCGACATGCTCGTCGAGATCGGCTATGTCACCAGGGCCAAATCGGCCGAACACGTCGCAGTAGGAGCCCTTGAGTACGAGGGTCAGTTCCATGCCGCCATGCCCGTGGTCGGGCACCTTCATTCCGGGCGCGATCCTCAGCAGCGTCAGCGTGCTCCGGGCCGCCTTGGATACGGGCAGGGTGTGCTTGGCGACACCCGGCGCGACGGTCTTCCAGGCAATGTCGTCAAGACCACCTTTGAGCAACCGCGCGAGCGGTGACGGGATGTTTGGCCTTGCGTCCCGGGAGAGGGCCGGCTCATCCGGTTTGTCTTTGGCGGCGTCCGGTTCGGCGGTGTCCAGAAGGCTCAGCGTGCGTTCGAGCGTCGATGGGCTCATAGGCGCCGCGTCGACAGTCTCCAGTAAGGCGCCGCCGACGCTTTCGATCTTATGAAACTCAGCGCGGCAGGCATCACACGAGGCAATATGGGCCGCAACCAAGGTCGCGAAGGCCTCGTCGAGACTGCCCGCCGCATAGCTCACCAGGGTGGCGCTATCGGGATGATGGATAATCTTCATTTCACAATCTCCAAGCGTTCCCGCAGCTTTGCATAGGCAAGACGCATACGGGATTTGACGGTTCCGAGCGGCAGGTCGAGCGCGGTCGCAATCTCCGCCTGCGGCATATCTTCAACGAATGACAATTCGACCACACGGCGCTGGTCGGGGGGTAGTGACGCGAGAGCCTCTCCAACCAAGCTGTCGCGTTGCCTCATCTCTGTTTCCTCCTCGCCGTCGGCCTCCGGCGATTCTAAATTGAGGTCGGCGATGTCCTCGTAGACTCGGGAAGACTGCCGGCGCAGCCGGTCGATCCTGGTGTTCCGCGCGATCGTGAAGACCCATGCAGCTACCGTGCCCCTCTCGGGCGCGTATAGCTCGGCTTTCCTCCAGAGAGTCAGCATGACGTCTTGGGCCAGGTCTTCTGCCGTGTCAGAATCGGTTCCGCTCCGGATCATTACCGCCTTGATTTTGGGGCCAAAGTTCAGAAAAAGGCGCTGAAACGCCTCACGGTCGCGATGCCGCGCAACACGTTCCATAAGGGTCCGATCGTCCAGGGTCTCTGCTGGGTAAGAGGACAATTTTTGGCCCGCACTCATTTCTTAGAAGCCGCAAGGTCCTGTCGTTGTTGCACGAATATCATACGACGGAAACGGTTAGGCGGATCACTCCGGTTAGATGCGGGGGGCGGGCTGGCGACTAGAACATGTCCCAGCCGCGGGCGCGGATGATCTCCCGTTCGGCTTCGCTCGCAAAACATGCGTCCCAATCGGCAAGCAAAGGCCGCATCACGTGGCGCCAGAGTGGGGGCACGAGCGCGATCGTCGCCATGGTTTGGTACCCGTAAGGCAGCATCGGCACTTCCTCGACCGCATCCAAGCGCCAGAACGGTTTGGTGGCGAACATGTGATGGTCCGAGTGCCGGGGCAGATTGTAGTGCAAGACGTTCGAGAGCCGGCGGTAGCAGTCCCAGCTATGCCGGGGCTGGATCGGCGCGTTGTCGGCGCGGACCAGGCCGTAATGCTGAACGAAATTGATGAGTTCGTGGAAGAAACGTCCAAGCATAGCCGCGAGTCCGAACAGCAGAAGAGCGAACGGTCCGCCGATGAGCACTATGGCCACCACGATGGACAGAGGAGCCGCATGAGCCTGGATCAGCCGGTTGTGGAGGGTCCAGAAAGGAAGACCCTTGCGCCGGAGTCGCGCGGCCTCGACCTGGGCGGCTTGCACAAGCTGCCCGTAAATTGTGCGCGCTTCGAAGACGAGGAGCCGTTCCCCGCGCCGGGCCGTCGAGGCTTCGTCATAGCTGCCAACCCGGCGGTGATGGACATGGACATGGTAGATCGCAAACGAGGTATTGCCCGTAAAGCCCAGCAAGATGTGCGCAACCACTTGCGGAATCCAGCCTTGCCGATGGGTGAGTTCGTGGCCGACCGTGGCGCCAACCAGGGCGAAGAGATAGCCGGTGGCCCAGATGGCGCCGATGGTTTGCAACGGCTGGTCCGTGAAGCTGGCCTCTTTCGCATACAGCGCGAACAGCACCGCCAGCAGGCACATCAGCGGCAGCGAGAGGTAGAGATTGACCTCGTAGAAGGTGCGGGCTCGATCTTCCAGCCGGTCCCATTCGTTGCCACTCAGCTCGTCGGCGAACGAACCGAACACCATGATCAGAAGGATGACGGCAAACGGCACCCACCCGCCGATGAGGAGGGATAGGCAGCCCAGAAGAACGAGAACATTAGCTAAAGCGTATTGCCCGGCTGCGAGGATACCGGAACCCCATGCCCAGCGCATCTTCGCCTCATCAGTAGACGCAACCACAACTCTTCTCTTCGTGTGAAATAGCGTTTGCCTAGGCCTACGGACCCTATGCTACATGTTTGGTCGCTGGAGAAAAGTCATCGTTTGACGTCCGGCAGATCGTCTAGACACTTTGGAAAAATCAGCGTTGGCGGCTGCGCGGCAATTTTGTGCTGCGGCTGAGGAAATGGCGATGCGACGGGCAGGGGCCAGATGCGAACGGTACTGATCACAGGAACGTCCACGGGAATCGGTCAGGTCACGGCTAAGCATATGGCGTCCAGGGGCTGGCGCGTCTTCGCGACCATGCGGAACCTCGAAAAGAAGGCGCCGCTGGAGAAGGTGCTGCGCGGTGCCGGTATCGCGCAGCAGGTAACCTTCGAGACACTCGATGTCGGCGATCCCAAGTCGATCGAGACGGCAGTTTCAAACATATTGGCGCAGACCGGGGGAACGCTCGATGCCGTCGTGCACAACGCGGGCGTCGCCATTGCCGGCGCGCATGAAGATCTGCCCGACGCCGAAATTCGGCGTGTCATGGAAACAAATTTCTTCGGCGTGCTCGGGCTGACCCGTGCGCTGCTGCCGACCTATCGGGCGCAGCGGAGCGGCCGGATCGTCTGCATTTCGAGCCAATCGGCCTTCGCGGGCCAACCTGCCAATTCGATCTATTGTGCGTCGAAATGGGCGCTTGAGGGCTGGGCCGAATCCATTGCCTTCGAGCTCGATCCGTTCGGCATCGATGTCGTGCTTGTCGAACCTGGGCCCTACAGAACCGAGATTTGGCAGGGGTCCGAACGGGTCACGCCACCGGGCGGCCCATACACACCCTGGGTCCGGTTGGTCATGCGCGGTGCCGATGCCCATGCGGACAAACACGCCCGCGACCCGGAAGAAGTAGCAAAGGTTGTCGCCAAAGCCTTGGAGGCACCCCTGCCGAAGGTTCGCTATCCGGTCGGCTTCTTCGCCAAGTTGGATTTCTTACTTCGCGGCAAGCTGCCGAGCCGCATGATCCGGAGAGGCACCACGCGCTATCTCGGGATTCCGCGCACGCGCTGACCTAGGCGCTCTCGGTCTTGGGCGCGTCGGATCCCGGCGCTTCAGTTTCAGGCGCTTCGGTCTTGTCTTTGGTTTCGCCCTTCCAGCGCGAGGGCCAATAGCGTTCCATCGTGGACATGACGGCGGGCAGGAACAGCAGCGCGCCGATCACCGCCGACGTAAGCACGATCACGACAATAGTTCCGTATAGCGCCACCGTGGGCAATCGGCTCATCATGGTGGTGCCGATACCGCCGGCGATGAGCACCGTGGCCATGATGACGACAGGGCCCACATCCATGGTGGTCTGCTTGAGCGCGGCGGCCACAGAGTCCAAGCTGGCGCGCTCCAGGCGATAGCGGGTGAGATAGTGGATCGTAGCGTCGACGGCGATGCCGAAGCCGACCGCAAACGCGACAAGGCTGGTGAACTCCAGTCCGCCTTCCACGAGATTCAAATAGGCCCCGCCCATGGCGATGGGGAACAGGTTGGGTAGAACGCTGGCGAGCCCCGCCCGCAGCGACCGCATGCCAACGCCGATCAAAACTAGGATGAGGCCGATAGCCGTGATCAGGCTTATGTTCAGCTGGCGGATCATCTCATGGCTCGCTCGCGACGAAACCGGCACGATTCCGGTGATGGCGATCTTTAGCCCCGGGTTCTGCGCTTCGACCTTCCGCACCTGCCGCTTCACGTTGGCAAGGATCGGCTTAAGCTCGTCAGACGTCATGTTGCGGAACTGAGCCGACATGCGGATGGCGTTCTCTTTCAGAGCCACGAAGCTTGAAGCGAAGGATCGCGCGTTCTTCGCTTCCAGAAAATCTATGAGCCGGTCTTCGCCGATATCGCCGCCGCCGAGCCACTCCTCGACCGTGTGGAGAGAGGTGACCGCGCCGAAGGTGGGCTCGCTGTCGAGGATGTTGTGGACCTCGCGAATAATCTCCAGCGTCTTGTAGGTCTTTAGGCTGTGCTTCTCGGGGAAGTACAGAAGCACCTCAAGCGTGTTGGCGCCTGCAAGCTTGTTGTCGGACGCCTGGATTGCCTTCAGTGCCGTGCTTTCAGGCGGCATATTGTTGACATAGCTATATTGCGGCTGGTTCAGAGCATGGAGCCAAAAGCCCGCGATGGTCAGCAGCAGCCCGATCAGGGCGATAGCGCCAGGGAACGAGGCCACGGCGCTCGCGGCCTTGGCGCAAATAGCGTCGATGGCCCGGCGAAAAAAGTCGGTCTCAGACGTGCCATGAATCTTCTTGGCGTAGCCACCCAGGAGAAGCACGGACAGGGCCGGCACCGTCATCAACGTGACGAACAGCGCCATGACTGTGCCGGACGCCGTTGTAATCCCGAAGTCAGCGATGAAGGAATGCGGCATCCAGATAAGGGATGACATCGCAAGGCCCGTCGTCAAAGAGGTCAGCACGCAGGCCGGCCCGACACGTTTGACAGCCCCCTCGATCGCCGTCTCAAGAGAGTCGCCGCGCTGAAGGCCACGTCGAATCGAGAACAGCAAATGCAGGCAGTTGGACAGCACGATCACGAGGATGATCGTCGGCGCGATTCCCGTCAGCAGGTTGATGTCCTGACCAAACAGCCACATGCCGCCACGAAGCCATGCCACGGCAATGATGGCGGGAACAACGGCGATGATGATGAGCGGAATGCTACGCAGGAAAATCCAGCAGACGATGATACCCAGCCCGAGCGCGAGCAAACCGAAACTGCGCTGATCGCGCGAAAGGCCAGACAGAATCTCGTCGCGGATGACTGCAAGCCCAGTCAGGCGCGCGGTCACGTTGGTTCCGGTTAAGGTCTCGTTCGTGGTCTTTCCAATGGCAGCGACGAGCGCGCGTTCCTTCGCTTGTCCCTCCGTGTCCTGCGCTAGTTGCTTGAGCGAAAGCGCAAAGACGGTCAGGCGCCAGTCATCACTCAGGAGCTTGGCTCTGATCAGCGGGTGATCGGCGACCTCTTTTCGCGCAGCGTCCGAGGCTTCGAGCTTGGTTAGATCCTCTGGAAAGATCGGCTGCGGCTCGCCGTCACCCTCGGGCGCCGTGACCGCCGAGAACACGGATAGCACGCCCGTGACCCCGTCAATCTTAAGCAGCTTAGTGTGAAGCGTCTGGAGTGCTTCGAGGTCCTTGGCGTCGAAGGCCGTGTCGGCCTCGGCAATGATCTGAAGGTCGGGCTGGCTGGAGGGAAAACGCTCGTTGAGGAGGTCGAGCTGTATGAAGGCCGGATCGTCCGAGCGGAAAATTTCCCGAATGTCGCTCGAAAAGCGATTTTGGGTCGCTCCAAATATTGCGAAGGGTGTTATCACCGCAATGATCAGGAGGCATATCCAGGGGTGCCGCAGAGAAACAAGCCCAAGCTTCTCTATTCCGAAACCAGCCGTCATCGATATCGTTCCTTTAGGACGTCCGCCGCGGGCAATAT
>NZ_JBAWCQ010000043.1:0-8953 GCF_049590335.1 Methyloceanibacter sp. | reverse complement strand
GTTGCAAGCAAGGGCCTCAAATCGCCCTCGCAACCTTCCGGAAGGCGCAGATTTCACGACCGGATCGGAAAATCAAGAGGCGCCGAAAATAAAAGGCCCGGGAAATGGCCCGGGCCTCTGAAGTTCTTACGCAAAACGCGACTGACAAACGCCGTTACACGCGACTTTTTGGTACTCTATTACGCTACTCGTACTCGGGTAGGCGACTGGTACGGGGTTACGCTACTCATACTTGGCCACGCGACGCGGACGCCAGAGGCTTACACCGTCTTGCGAACCGCCTCGAGAGATTTGGTCATCTGATCCTTGAGCGGCTCCGTCGTGTCGGTTGCAATCTTTTTGGAGAGCGCCTGGATCTCAGTCGCCTGAGCCGCGAACACTTCGAACTGGTTGCGGATATAGGTTGATTGCAGCTCGACGATCTCAGCAAAAGTCTTGGCGGCGGCAAGGCTCTTGGCGTAGTCGAAGCTAGAATTCAGATTGCGCTGTGCGATATCGATCAGCTTGCGATTGAATACCGTGGCGCCGTGACCGGCCGCATCGAAGGAGTGCTCCAACCCATCAATCGATTCGTCCAGCGCTTCTTTGCCGCGCTCGTAAGCCTCACCGGTCTGAGTGACGGTGCTTTCCGCCATCGTGGCACCTCTCGGTTGACTTCCTCAATTCGCACGCACGGGAACCAACGCGGATTGAAGTCTCAGCCGTCGTATTTGTTGCATCGCAACTATATTTTGTGCGTCGCACCAATTCAAGTGACAGAGCTGTCACAAAGGCCATATTTATCGGAGCTGGACGAAAATCTTGATTTCGGCCTAGGTATCGAATCCAATTCACCTAAACTTAGTGGGTGAGTCGATCTGGCGCCGCTAAAGGTGCAATATCTGGCCGAGCGGATTTGCACATCAAATGTGCGCAAGATTTGCTCATCAAGTCTCTCACCGGGGCTGATCGTGACCGACCTCAGACTGCAAAATCGGATAGGAAAGGACGACCAGGAAGCGCTCGAGCACATCGCACGCGCCCTGGAAGGCCGAGTCTTGCCCGATCCTGCCGCCGCCGGCGTCAATGGCGAGGCGAACCGCAATACCAAAAAAGGGGCGCGGTCGGCTGACGCAACGGACGGGCTCGGCGCCCCCCCGCCTCTCGACCCCACGGGTGTTGAAACCCTTATCGAGGCCATGCCGGCCGCCATCGGGATTCTCAAGGGCGATGCGCTCACCACGGTCAACAGCGCCTTCGCCTATGCCTTTGGCTATCGCGCCCCGGCCGAACTGATTGGGTCCGGGGGTCTGGACGCGATTCTTCCGGGCGGTGTGACGGCCCTGCTTGCGCATGCGCCGAACGAACGCATCTCCGATATTGCGGTCCGGTCGCGCTCGCGGCGACGCCTGTCCGTGACCTTCATCCTGACCCCGCTCGATGGCGACGCGCAGCTGCGTTTGTTGCGGCTGGTCGACCCCGCCGATATCGACCCCTCAGAGCTGGAACCCGAGCCGCCCGCGACCGGGCCTCCGAACGCCGAGCCTCCCAAGGCCGAGATCTCCGCGCCCGCGGCCGCTGGGAACGCGGCCGATCGTGCATTGAACACCGATGCAGCGCCGCCGGCCTGTTCCCTGTTTGCCGTGCCAGCCGTGACGCCCGTGCCCAATCCCCGTCCCGAGACAACGCCGCACGCCAGCGCGGCGGAGAACACGGACGCCGACGCGCCCGCCGGCCAACCGCCGGTTGCCGCTGATACGTCTGGACTGCACAGCAAGCCTCTCGACAAGCTCGAGGCGAGCGACGACACAGCAACGGAACAGGCGCCGCCCATGCAGGCCCAGGAAGAGGCGGCACGGCAACTCGATTTCCTCGCCAAGGTCAGCCACGAGGTCAGGACCCCGCTCAATTCGATCATCGGCTTCGCCGAACTGATGCTGCACGAGCGCTTCGGGCCGATTGGAAATGCCCGCTACAAGGGCTATGCGGAAGATATTCATCAGAGCGGGCTCTATGCGCTCAGCCTCCTCAACGATCTGCTCGACATTTCGAAAATCGAGGCGGGGAAATTCGAGCTCGACTTCACGTCGGTTGACGTTGCCGAGGTCGTCGAGGCCTGCGTGGCGAGCCTGCAGCCTTTGGCCAAACGGACGCGGATCGTGCTGCGAACCTCATTCGCCGACGACCTGCCCTTGGTCGTTGCGGATCCGCGGCGCTTGCGGCAGATCATGCTCAACCTCCTGACCAACGCGATCAAGTTCACCCCGGAAGGGGGACAGGTGATCGTCTCGGGAACGATCGTGGGCGGCGACTTGCGACTGCGGGTGCACGACACAGGCGTCGGGATGAGCGAAATCGACATCGCCTACGCCATGCAGCCCTTCCATCAGCTCGACACCTCGCCCCGGCATCAATCCGGGACGGGGCTGGGCCTTCCATTGACCAAGGCCCTGACCGATGCGATTCGTGCCCGGCTCGATCTCACAAGCGAGCCTGGCGTCGGCACCTCGGCCGATGTGATTTTTTCCAAAGAGCGGCTTTTCCGTTCTTAGCGACGAAGCGACGCGTCCCTTTCTCCACGACCGGGGCAGACGGACGAAAATTGCGACACGTCGAACTAGTAACTCGCGCCTTTTATCATCGTTCTGCTTGCTAATACTTGTTGATTTGAATTCTTATAGATCCAAGCTTCCGCTTAGAAAGCTTCTAAGTTCTTTTTCATTTACACAATATTATTGACATACGCAGACGACGCAGGTTTAAGCGAAGACATGTATCTCTAGCTTGGCTTAGAGAGAGTTTTCATTGTCCGATACCGGGGCCTTGAACCCTGGCCATTGGAGGTTTGTATGCGCTGCACTTTTGCGTGCGCGGCGACGCTCGCAGCCCTTTTTGTCATTTCCGGCGACTCCCCGGCCTGTTCCGATGCGGCCGGCGAAGTCAACATCTACTCGTACAGACAGCCCTATCTTATCGAGCCCCTGCTCAAGGAGTTCAGCGACGAGACCGGCATCAAGACCAACGTCATTTTTGCCTCGAAGGGCCTGATCGAGCGCATTCATGCGGAGGGACGGAACAGCCCGGCCGATGTGCTCCTGACCACGGATCTCGGCAATCTGAGCCAAGCCGTCGCCTCAGGAATTTCGCAGCCTGTTACCTCGGACGTCATCGACGCGTCGATCCCCGAGTCTTATCGCGGCGTCAACGACGAATGGATCGGCTTAACCGGCCGCGCGCGCGTTGTTTATGCCTCCAAGGACCGCGTCGATCTGGACAGCATCACCTACGAAGACCTCGCCGACCCAAAATGGCGCGGCAAAATCTGCATCCGGTCCGGACAGCATCCCTACAACGTCGCCCTCGTCGCCTCGATGCTGGCCCATCTCGGGCCCGAGAAGACAGAGGCATGGCTGCGCGGCGTGAAGGAGAATCTAGCGCGCAAGCCCGCCGGCAACGATCGCCTTCAGGTGAAGGGCGTCTATGCGGGCGAATGCGATCTTGCGATCGGCAATACCTACTACATGGGGAAAATGCTGACCGACAAGAAGCATCCCGAGCAGAAGGAATGGGCCGCGTCCGTCAAGATACTCTTCCCGAATACGGCGGGCCGCGGCACTCATGTGAATGTATCTGGCGCCGTCTTGGCGAAGAACGCGCCGAACAAGGACAACGCGCTTAAGCTCATCGAATTTTTAGCCTCGGACGAGGGTCAGACCATGTACGCGGAAGTGAACCATGAGTACCCCACCAAGGACGGCGTTGCTTGGTCGGAACTTGTCCAGTCGTGGGGAACGTTCAAAGCGGATTCAATATCGCTGAACGAGATTGCCGGACTGCGTAAAGCGGCAAGTGAGATGATCGATAAAATCGGGTTCAATGACGGGCCGAGCTCATGAGGGGGCGGCAATGAGCTATCAACCAAAATTCGTTGGACAACACGAGCCACGTGGCGACGTCCATGCCTTTTCGGGGCCGGAATGGCTGGTCGGCGTCGGCTTCCGGTGCTGGCTCGCGGGCTATGACACAGGTGACATTACCTGCTGGGAAAACGGCTGGAACACCTACAACCGGGTTCTCGGTCCGGCACGTGCCAAGCTCGCCGTCACTGAACTTGCCTGCTGGGTGCGCGCCGTCCGGGCCGCGACCTCTCGCAAGATCGAGTACAACTCGCTCGACGCCAGACGCTTCTGTGCCGACGAGTGCATGGCGATGTCTTTGATCGCCGCCTCCCAGCACCAGGGTTGCCCGGCCATGCAGGCCTGCGCGCTGGCACTGACGGGATCCGACACGGTCGATCCGGTCATTGACGCCGCCAACGCATTTGCCGACGCGCTCGACGAGGCGGACTATCGCCTCAACCAAGAGATCGTGGCAGCGCTGGTCGCCTCGGAGGCCCGCGCACGCGGAGGCTCTGTCGCTGCCCCGCGCTGAGCCGCTGGCAGGTCAGGCGCCGTCCTCAAAGCCCGGCCCGACACGGCCGCGGTTTGCCAAGCTCTTCGAGTCCGGCAGCTTCTCCTGGTCCGCCGGCGCGCTGATCTTGTCACTCATTGCGGCCGCACCGCTTATCGCAATCGCCGTCATGGCGTTGCACTCGAGCGGCGACACCTGGCCGCACCTCATCGAGAACGTCTTGCCGGACGCCGTTCGGCGAACGCTGATCTTGATGGTGGGCGTCGCGATCATTGCCCTTGTCACCGGAACCGGAACCGCGTGGCTCGTCACGATGTACCGCTTCCCGGGACGGGGCCTGTTCCAATGGCTCCTGCTGCTGCCATTGGCGATGCCCACCTACATCATCGCCTTTTGCTACATCGAACTTTTCGATTACTCCGGCGAGATCCAGACGGCCTTGCGCATCATCTTCGGCTGGCAGAATGCCCGGGACTATTGGTTCCCCGACATTCGAAGCCTTGGCGGCGCGGTCTTCGTGATGGGAGCGGTCCTGTACCCATACGTCTACATCACCGCACGCGCGAGTTTCGTCGCCCAGTCGGTCTGCGTGATCGAGGCGAGCCGCACGTTGGGACGGAGCGCGTCCGAAACATTTTGGCAAATCGCACTACCACTTGCCCGTCCCGCACTTGCCGCGGGCACGGCGCTTGCACTGATGGAAACGCTCAATGACATCGGCGCCGTTGAATTCTTCGGCGTACAGACGCTCACCGTCACCGTCTACGACACCTGGCTCGATCGGGGTAGCCTTGCCGGCGCCGCTCAGATCTCCTGCGTGATGCTGTTCTTCGTGCTGGCCGTTCTGGGCCTGGAGCGCGCTTTGCGGTCCGGCAAGCGCTTTCATCACACCACGGGCAAGTACCGGGATTTACCGGAAGAATTGCTCTCGGGGGCAAAAGGGATACTTGCCACGGCAGCCTGCGCGCTTCCGATCCTGGTCGGCTTCATTCTGCCCACCTATGTGCTGGCGCGCGACGCGATGGTCCACCTGTCCTTCGGCCTGACCGGAGACTTCTGGCGCGCGGCCCTTCATAGCCTCGTCCTCTCGGTCGCGGCGGCCGTGCTCGCTGTGATCTTCGCGATCGTCCTCGCCTATGGCCGTCGGCAAACGCACTCAAAACTCGTGCAGATCGCCAGCTTCGTGCCTGCGGTCAGCTATGCGGTTCCCGGCACTGTGCTCGCCATCGGGCTCCTCATCCCGCTCGCGGGCCTCGACAACAAGATCGACGATGTGGCGCGCTCGCTGTTCGGCGTCTCGACAGGTCTCATCTTCTCGGGCACGGCCTTCGCCATCGTTGTCGCATACACGATCCGCTTTCTCGCCGCCTCGCTCGGGTCCGTAGAGGCCGGCCTCAGCAAGATCACCCGCAATATCGATTCGGCCGGACGGACGCTGGGCGCTTCGGTGACCGAAATGCTTTGGAGCGTCCATCTGCCTCTCCTGCGGCCCGCGCTCGGCGGCGCTGCACTGATCGTATTCGTCGATTCCATGAAGGAGCTTCCGGCGACACTGCTGCTGCGGCCCTTCAACTTCGATACGCTGGCCACTCAGGTTTTCACGCTGGCCTCGCTCTATCGCTACGAAGAAGCCGGTCTGTCGGCTTTGACGATTGTCCTGGTGAGCTTGGCGCCGGTGTTGCTTCTTCACGGATTCATTGCCACGAGCCGGCCCGGCTTTTCGGGATCGCGCGGCGGATCAGCAAAGACGCACGAGGAATTGGCGTTGCCAATTTCCTGATAACCCAAGAGAATGATGCTGCTGGGTTCGCAAGGGTCACACAGACGGCATCCCTCTCTGGTCGCGCCGTTTGCTGCGCGTTCATGAGCAGCCAGCCGCGCGCTCGAAGCCCGCGCAGCCAAGTGTGTGGAAAGGTCGGAATGGGGCCGCGCCAATCTTTTTGGAAATTGCTTCTAGCCGTTCTGCTCGCGGTGATCGCCGCAGGACTTGTATTCTGGCTCCTCCGGCCTGCCGGAACCTCGACGGATATTCGCGGCCGGGTGGCGGCTTCCTTGTCGGAATGGACAGGGGGTTCCGTGACCCTCGTTGAACCGTTGCGTGTTCGCTATTTCCCGCCATCGCTTGAGGGCGGCCTCACCGTGTCCGACGCGGCCAAGCTGCCGACCTTGCAGTCAGTGTCGGCACCCAAATTCCGGCTCACCCTATCGCTCCCGGACCTTCTGCTTGGAAACATCACATTCAGCGCCCTGCGGCTGGACAAACCGACGCTCAGACTCAAGGCCCAAGACGACGCTCGGACCACGGAAGCAGTGCTCGGACGGCTTACGGCGTTTCTCGCCAGTGCCCCGCTTGAGACCGTGCGCGTCCATCGCGGCGTGGTCGAGCCGGCCGACGGCACTCCCCTCCTTCGCGAACTCGACGTCCGTCTGAACACGCGTGGACAACTCGGTGCGCTGGAAGCCGTGGGCTCTTTCAACTTTAACGGCGAGCCCGTCACCTTCTCACTCGGACGCGGCAAGACCGTCGAAGCCGATCAGGGGCAGCGCGCGCCGCTCTCGCTCAAAGTTACCTCTAAACCGCTCACGGCGCGGTTCTCGGGAATGATGCAGCTCGGCGAGGGGCTTGGCGGCGAGGGCGACCTCGAGGCTAAATTACCCGACATCCGACACTTCCTGGCCTGGGTCGGAGTCGTGCTGCCGGAGGGCCACAGCCTGAAGGACGCCAGCGCCACCGGGCGGGTCCATTGGGCGGGCCCGACCCTAACCTTCGACGACGGCACGTTTGAGTTCGATGGGAACGCCGCCGTGGGTCTGCTGGCCCTAACGGCCGGGGAACGGCCCCGTATCGATGGAACGCTGGCCTTCGAGACACTGGTCCTAGACCCGTATCTGTCCAATGCGTCGGTTGCTCCCGAGGGAAATCCGCTGTTCGACTGGGTGCTGCTGAAGCATCTGGATGCGGATTTGCGGATCTCCGCGGCGAAACTGTCGGCCGGTGGGCTGGACCTCGGCGGTGGCGGTTTCACGGTCAATGCCAAGAACGGCGCGATCTCCAGCGAGGTCGGTGCTTTGGAAATCTGCGGCGGCGAGGTCGAGGGTCGTTTCGATCTCGATCTTTCGGCGCCGCGCGCGGAGGCGGCGCTGACCGGTAGCCTTGCGAATGTTGCGCTCGACAAATGCCGGCAAGCCCTCGGGGTGAGCATGCCCGTGACGGGCGCGGGAACCCTGAAGGTCAATATCTCGACCGGGGGCACCTCGAAAGACGAACTTGTGCGCGGCCTCGCCGGAACCATTGCCGCGACGGCCAAGGACGGGACCCTCCCTGTCGATCTGGTTGCTCTAATCACGCAACCAGACGCCGAGGCCCGGAGCTGGAGCCAAGACGCGGACACCGACTTCTCGGAGTTAGAAGCCGATTGCAACCTTTCCGCCGGACATTTGTGGTGCCAATCGTTCCGCATGACGACAGGCGAGCGGACGCTGACTGGCGCGGGCGGTCTCGACATCGCGCAACGGACCCTTGATTGGGACTTCCGAATGGCGGACCCTGTGGAACCTCGTGATGCGGCCGAACCGGTTCCTGAGTCCGGGTCGGACATCACGATGAGTGGCTCTCTCGCGGCCCCGCAGATCGTGCGGGCCCGTCCGTCGGCGCCACAGGCCGGAATCTCGGAAAAGGATACGGAGAAGCCATAGCGCGTTCCTCGCAGATTACCTAAAACGGAACGACATCGACGCGACGATCACTGCTCGTGATGCACCACGCCACCAACTACCGGATTTGGAACCGCCCTCAAGCGCGCCGCAGCGCCGCCGCCGCGTTCGCGTTCGCGTTCGCTTTGACCTCGCATATGCCCTCGGAGGTGCTAGCCCAGCAAACCCTGAACATCGCGACCTGGGGCGGCGCTTATGGCCGTGCGCAGGCAGTTGCGGTTCTGGAGCCATATGCGAGGAAGACCGGCACCGTCCTGGCGACCGAGATCTATAGCGGTGAGTCCTCGAAGCTGAAGACATTGATCGAGGACACCAACACACCCCTGGACGTCGTGGACGTTTCGGCCGGCGCGCTGAAGACGTTATGCGCCGAGGGCCTGTTGGCGCCGATTGATGCGGACGCGCTGAAGACGGATGGGGACGCTGCAGATGATTTCCTGCCTGGCGCCGTCTCGAAATGTGGCGTTGCCACCATGGCCTGGTCCACGGCGATCGCCTTCAACAGACAGGCCTTCCGCAACGGCCCACCGGCGACCATCGGCGCTCTATTGGATACGGCCCGCTATCCCGGCAAACGCGCGCTCCCCAACAGCGCACAACGCACCCTCGAACTCGCACTGCTGGCCGATGGCGTGCCACCGGGGAACGTCTACAACGTCCTTGCGACGCCCGAAGGTGCGGACCGGGCATTCGCAGCGCTCGACAAGATCAAGGCCAGCATCCTTCTGTGGGACAAGCCGGCCCAGCCGATGACCTAGGTTGCCGGCGGACGTGCGGTGATGGCAGCAAGCTATAGCGCACGGCTGTTCCGTGCGGCGATCCGCGACCGCAATCTCGACATCCTTTGGGA
>NZ_JBAWCQ010000042.1:0-24190 GCF_049590335.1 Methyloceanibacter sp. | reverse complement strand
CCAGAGAGCAAGGTGGTATTCTGGAAGTGGCCTGCCGACCACCGCGAGCGCGGTGCGTTCGACGAGGGCGCCCGCGGTCTGTGCCGGGAACAGCCCGATTACGATGACGAGTGCGGCGAGTATCGCGACGGGCAGCCACATGCCCACGGGCGGGTCATGCGGCTTTTTCGGATAGTCGTACCGGACCGGGCCTAAGAACGTGCTGATGGCGAAGCGATACGAATAGGCGGCCGAGATCAGAGAGGCCAAAGTTACTAGGGCCGGAAACACCCAAGGATGCCCCGCATAGGCCGTATGCGAGGCTTCTTCCAGCATCATCTCTTTTGAGAGGAAGCCGTTGAAGAAGGGAATGCCGGCCATGGACGCCGCGGCAATGAAGGCCAGCGTCGCCGTGATCGGCATGAGCGTCATCAGACCGCCAAGCCGGCGAATGTCACGCGTGCCCGTTTCGTGATCGATGATCCCGGCGCTCATGAAGAGCGCGGCCTTGAACGTGGCATGGTTGAGAATATGGAACACGGCGGCAACGGCGGCCATCGGCGTCGCGAAACCCAGCAGCATCGTCGTCAGGCCGAGATGGCTGACCGTGGAGTAGGCGAGCAGCGCTTTGAGATCGTTTCTGAACAGAGCGATCCACGCCCCGATCAGCATCGTGATGAGACCGACCGGCGCGACGATCAGGAACCACGCATCGGCCGGCGAGAACACGGGCCAGAGCCGGGCCATCAAGAACAGGCCCGCCTTAACCATGGTGGCCGAATGCAGATAGGCCGAGACCGGCGTCGGCGCGGCCATGGCGTGCGGCAGCCAGAAATGGAATGGGAACTGCGCGGACTTGGTGAAGGCGCCGAGCAGGATCAGCAATAGCGCGGGCAGGAAGAGCGGTGAGGCGCGAACGGCCTCGCCGCGCTGAAGAATCTCCGTGATCTCATAGCTGCCGGCGATGTGCCCCATGATCAGCATGCCGGCGATGAGCGTCAGGCCACCGCTGCCGGTAACGACAAGCGCCATGCGCGCGCCTTGGCGCGATTCGGGCAGATGCCGCCAATAGCCGATGAGTAGAAACGAGGTAAGGCTCGTCAGTTCCCAGAACACGATGAGCAGCAGGATGTTGTCGCTCAGGACAATGCCGACCATCGCGCCTTGGAACAGCAGCAAATAGAAATAGAGCAGGCTGAGCGAGTCCTTCGAGCTCAGATAGTAGCGGGCGTAAATGATGATCAGCAGCCCGATTCCGAGAATCAGGCTCGCGAAGAACAGCCCCAGGCCATCGAGGAAAAACGAAAAAGACAGCCCAATCGCGGGCAGCCAGGGAACGCTCCATGTGACGACCTCGCCGTCATAGACGGCGGGCGCCTGAGACAGCACAAGCAGCAACGCCGTCAGCGTAACGGCGCCGGTCGCGATGGCACAAATGTCGCGCCCAAGTCGGTTTGCCAGCAGGGGAAAAACCGCGCCGAGAAACGGCGTGAGCGTGGCAAGGGCAAGGAGCATCCGTGAGACTACCGGGGGTTACGGAGAGGGCGGCCACTCGGGGCGGGGACGGCCCAATATGGTTCGTGTGATTTCATCCAAACATAGACGTATCAAGGCCGAAAGTCGTCGGAAACCAGATTCGCACTATCCCTCGAAGTCCGGCCCGCCATAGAGCCAATCGAAGCTGCGTAAGGTCGCGGTTTCATCGCGAAGTCCGAGAATCGCGTTGCGCGATCTTCGGAAGACCTCACCGAGCAACGCATCGCCCATGTGATAGGTCAGGCCGAGGCGCTGCGAGGTCTGCTGAACGCGCCTCGCCCGGCGGCGCCGTATCGTCTCGTAGGCCGGGTAGGCCACCGCGGGGTTTGCGCGCGCAGCCCCCAGAAGCGCGGCCAGCTTGGCGGCATCTTCGATCGCGAGGCTGGCGCCCTGCGCGAGGTAAGGGAGGACCGGGTGCGCCGCATCGCCGAGGAGCACGGCCCTGCCGCGATGCCATTGCGGCAGGGGCTGCAAGGAGAACAGCGACCAGGCCCGCCAGTCGGGTGCGGCTTCGAGCAGGCCGAGGGGCGCATCGCACCAGCGGGCGAATCTGCCGAGCACGGTTTCGCGCGTGGCCGACCGGTTCCAGCCCTGTTCCTCGTGGCCGGATTCGGTCACCGCCACGACGTTGAGCGCCGCACCGCCACGAACCGGATAGTGGACCACATGGCTGCGTGGTCCGAGCCAGAGGCCGACGATCGGGGCCGAGAAGGGCACCGGCAGCGTCGTGCGCGGCAGGAGGCTGCGAAAAGCCGTTGCCCCGGTGAAAGACGGTTCCGCGCCGGGGGCGACCCAGTTGCGCACCGTGGACCAGAGTCCGTCCGCACCGACCAGCGCGGTGCCTTGCAGGGTCTCGCCGCCGGAACTGGTGACGCCCACGCCATCCTCATGGTCAACCTGGGCAACCGCGAAGTCCGGTGTCAGGGCAATGCGTTCACCGGCAGTGGCGACGATTCTCAAGGCCTCATGCAGATCGGCGCGATGGACGGTGATGTAGGGAGCGCCATAGCGGCGCTCGGCCACCTCGCCCAGAGGAACGGTCGCGAGCTTTTTCCCGCTCAGACCATCGAAGAGCCAGACGGCGTCGGGCCGGAACGCTTGCGGCAGAAGCGCATCGAGCACGCCCAAGTTGCGCAGAATCCGTGTGGCGTTCGGGCCGAGCTGAATGCCCGCGCCGCTCTCTTCGGCGAATGCAGAGCGTTCGAGGACGTGGGGCTCAAGCCCCGCGCGATCCAGCGCGATCGCCGTCGAGAGCCCACCAATGCCCCCGCCTGCAATCAGGACGGGCCTCGGAGTTTTCATTGAGCTGTTGTCTTAAGCCGCCGGCGCACCCGCAGGCGCGGTGGCCACGTACACGCATCCATCGGGTTCGCTTTCGGTTGCGGCCAGAGCTGCGTCGTAAACGTAGAGCGTCGAGCAATAGGGGCAGATGACCTCGTCGTTATGGCCCATATCGAGATAAACGTGCGGATGGTCCTGCGGCGGAGCGGCGCCCATGCACTGGAATTCCTTGACGCCGACCTTGATCCGATTCACGCCTATGTCATTCACGAAATGGGGCACGAGCGTTTGAGCCATGGTGTTCCGTTCGCCTGTGTTCGCCTGCGGTTGAAGGACGATAAGGCCAGCATAGTGACCCCGGATGCAATGCGGTAGACCAAAGAATGCAGAGTTTTGATTCCGACGGCGTACAGATCGCCTATTTGGATGAGGGTGCGGGCGAGCCGATCCTTCTTATCCATGGTTTTGCGTCCAATGCGGCGACCAATTGGGTCGATCCGCAATGGGTGCGCACGTTGACGCAGGACCACCGCCGGGTCATTGCGCTCGACAATCGCGGGCATGGCCAGAGCGACAAGCTTTACGATCCTGCGCGCTACGGCGCTCCCGAGATGGCCGACGATGCCATCCGCCTCTTGGATCACCTAAAGATCGACCGCGTGGATGTGCTTGGCTATTCCATGGGCGCGCGGATCGCGGCCTTTCTCGCCATTGCCCATCCGGACAGGGTCCGCAGTGTCGTGTTTGGGGGGCTCGGAATCCACATGGTCCGGGGCATGGTGGGTGCGGGGCCCTTGGCGGCGGCGCTGGAGGCCCCGAAGCTCGAAGATGTAACCAACGATACTGCCCGCAGCTTTCGCATCTTTGCCGAGCAGACCAATAGCGACCTAAAGGCACTGGCGGCCTGTATGCGCGGTCCGCGCGATAAGGTCCCGCCGGAAAAGCTCGGCACGCTGACGGTTCCGGTCCTTGTGGCCGTCGGCAGCAAAGATGTGATCGGCGGGTCGGGGGCGGCGCTTGCGGAATTGATTCCGAATGCCCAGTTTCTTGATATCGCCGGTCGCGACCACATGAGGGCCGTGGGCGACAATAAGTTCAAGCAGGGCGTACTTGCGTTTTTGGCGTCGCGGCTCTGAAAGCTGGGTTTGCCAAGAGCAGCAACCACGCTAGACGAAGCCAAACGTTCCTGCTACGGGGGCTCAACTGAGGTGAGCCCCAAACAGGTGAACCATGAACAAGCAGGCAGTGGCGGCGAAGCCGCAAATCGAAAGTTGGGATCCGGTCTGGACCCAGGTAAGGCGCGAGGCCGAAGAGGTCAGCGCAGCCGAGCCCGCGCTCGGTGGGTTTCTATACGCCTCGATTCTGAGCCATAAGAGCTTCGAAGATGCGGTCGTCCATCGTCTGGCCCACCGCCTGCAGCACGCGGCGCTCGACCCGGGCCTGATCCATAAGACTTTCCATGAGATTCTCGATCAGGATCCCTCGCTCATTGAGGAATTCCGGGCCGACGTCATGGCCTGGATCGAACGGGACCCGGCCTGCGAACGGATCATCGAGCCGCTCATTTATTTCAAGGGCTATCACGCCTTGCAGACGCACCGCATCGGCCACCGGCTCTGGAAGGCGGGACGCAAGGATTTAGCGCTTTACCTTCAGAGCCTCGTGTCGCGGTTTTTGCAGGTGGACATTCACCCTGCGGCGCGCATTGGCCGCGGAATCATGATCGATCATGCCACCGGGATCGTGATCGGTGAGACCGCCGTGGTGGGCGACAGTTGCTCGCTGCTCCATGCCGTCACCCTTGGTGGGTCCGGCAACGAGCATGGGGATCGTCATCCCAAGCTCGGGCGCGGCGTGATGGTCGGCGCCGGCGCGAAGATCCTGGGCAATATCAACGTCGGCGATTGCGCACGCATCGCCGCCGGCAGCGTGGTGCTCAAGGACGTTCCAGCGCGCCGGACAGTGGCCGGCGTGCCCGCCCGCGAAATCGGTGACAACACATGCCCCGAACCGGCACTGACCATGGATCAGTTCGTCCCGGGTGAGGATGTGCACGGCGACGACGACTCTTAGCGCGGTTCTGAAGGGGGCAAATACTGTGACACGCGACGAAATTCTGAAGCTCGAAACCTATCTGCAGAAGACGTTTCGCCTGGGAGACATCCAGGTGCGTCAGCGGCCGCAGAAGGACGATTCCGCCGAGGTTTACATCGGCGACGAGTTCATCGGCATTCTCTTCCGGGACGACGAGGACGAGGACGACAAGGCCTATCAGTTCCAGATGGCCATTCTGGATTTTGATCTGCAGTAGCAGGATGTGTCGAATAGCGGGTCGGCAATTCACCACTCGTTAAGGATAAGCGACACCTGCGGCGCCGCTCTGGTAATGGTGCGTCTCATCGCGACACGCCATGGGGGTGGCAATGAGCCACGCACTGATCTTTGCCTATGTGATGGCGGTCGGCTTCGTAATGGCCGGCCTCCTGTCGAGTTTCATTCAACTCGTCTCCGGCGAGCCGATGCGCTTCGTGGTCGAGCACCGGTCCTTCAGCAAATCGATCGGCAGCGTTCTGCTGCGTCTTTTTCCAGGCACTGAGATTCTGATGCGCAATGCCTGGCGCGGCATGATCTTCGAAAAACGCTCAAAGGTCTGGTTCTGGCTCGCGGCGGGGGTTGCGGGGTTCGGGAGCCTTTTGATCGAATGCATCGTAATCGACATCCTCCTGGCCGTCTAAGGCTCGGCGATCTCAGGTACTTCAAAAAAGAGGGAGCCGGTCTCCAATTAAGGAGGACCGGCTCAAGGAAAAGGCCCGGCTTGGTGGGGATCGGTGGGGGACAGTCACCGGGCCTTTTGAATGCCTCCTATTGAGGGGATACAGGAGGCAAAATGCGATTAGTGGCGGTTCGAAGCGGACATCGCTGGTTGCGGGGCCAAATCGGGCGGCAGCAGCGAACTCCAGACCAGCGGGTTGCGAGCGGATTGCTGCTTCACGAAGGTGTAAGGCGTGTCGGCCCAGGCCTTCACCGGGTTCACCTTATTGTCGAGCACGAAGTCGCCGCGGTCTGTGCGAACGGTCAGGACGGCATGCCCTTCGTTGTTTTCGTCGCGCACGACCGTGATGAGAAGCGCGGTCTCCGGCCAGCCGCGCTCGATCAGGATGCGGCGCTTGAGCAGGACATAGTCCTCGCAGTCGCCCTTCTTCACCGGGTAGGTCCACCTTTCGACCTCGCCATACAGATCCATGTCCGTGACCGGCGCGACCGCCGAATTGACGCTCTTGTTCACTTTGCGGAGCTCGGCCGCCTTGGCGCGGGTGAGCTGGATGCGATCGGCAAAACGGCGAGACGGCCGGCACTCGGCTGCGCGCACCCGGCAGAAGTTCACATAGCCAATGGGCGGCAAGGTTTCGCCGAAGGATTGCAAAAAGACCATCTGGTTTGACTCGGACGGAGTCTTGAGTGTGATTGCATGTCTATTTGTCGCGTCAGCCGGCAACGACGAAATAAACATTAGAAATGATGCCCCTAATACAAAGTGTTTCATTGCGTCCCCCTGTTGTTAGGCAGGACTATCCCAGAAACAATTTGCGATCCCGATAAGAAAAGCCTGCGTTTTTAACGGTTGTTGGTAGGGAATTTTTAGCGGCGCCTACCCAAACCTGAATGTTCTTAGTTACTCAGGCTTTTAGTCAGTCTGGGGTGGGGGGCTTAAGTGTTGAAATAAATGGTTTTTTCTCCCAACGCGGGCGCGAGGGGAGGCGTTTTGGCGCCTAAAGAATTGGGAAAGGTTAGTCTTGCGTTAGGTTAGCGAAAGGTCCGGGCCAGGTTATCCGTGTCCTGAACCTCGACCAACTCGATCGCAACGCCATGGTCGTGGTGACGCACCACGCGTCCTCGAAGGCGTCCAAGCACCACCAGCTTGTTGAGGTCGGGTCTTTCGCGTATGGCGACAGATGCGCCGCTCAATGACACGTCGATGACGCGGCAATCGCCGACGGTGCCCGTCGGCAGGATTAGATTCTGGGATGGGTGCCGTGGCGCAGAACGCACGTGCACCTGGTCCTCGACATTATGGTCACCGCTCCCATACCAAGTGAGAACGTTGGTGATGAGCTCCCGCTTGGGGGCGCTGATCTTGAATTCGACCGCGAAGCCGCCGTCGAAGGTCCGCGCGACCATGCCGTCCAGGCCGCCTAGATGATCGATATAGGAGATGACCCGTTCGCCGACGCGCGGAGCGTAAAGGTGCTCTCACCGCCATGCCCCCCCGGCGACATGTTGAACACCTCGCACGGATATTACTTGGTGTCATCGACCATGAAGCGTCCGTTGAGCGAAACGTCCATCCGCTTGAAGCGGCGGCGCTCCTCCATAATCTTGGGTCGCTCGATGGGCCGTTCTGCCTGGAGCGGAGGATGCTGGTGTTCGGACGCTGCCGTTGTCGAAGTACTCATGCCCGGCTCAGGACCTTTGCCTATCCAAAGTCATTGTCGATACAACTACCCGTTTCTTACAAGGTGAGGCATTAAGGATGGCAAGGTGAGGCATTAAGGATGGCTATGTGTATCGCTCGAAAGTTGCAAGCACCGACAATTTCCGCACATGCTTTATTTATGGTTGTTGCTTGACAGGCCACCCTGCACAACGCGGAATCTCTGCCGGGCTTGATGGGCAGCCTCTGCGTTGCTTCCGACCAGGAAATCAGGGATTCCGTCGGGCCAGTGAAGGCCGACATCGCGGAGTTCTATTGCAATTAGCGGTTCTGCGCCAAGCCAGAATGGCGGGTCGATAGCGGTGATCGCTCCCAGGATGCGGTTGATCGCGGAGCCGGTATGGATCAGGGGTAGCAGGGCGAATTCGAACACCGCCTCGCGATTGCTCTCGGTCACCGCGATGAAGCTCCCGTGCCCGACGGCGCCGTCGTTGACAATGTTATCGAGCGTCGAAGAAATGTTGTTCCGGTCCTCAAGGGACCACAGGCTCATGAAGTCGATGCCACGCAACTCGCGTCCGAAATAGTGGCAGACCTGGGTTCCGGCCAAGCGAAAACGAACAGCCGGTAGGCAGCTGCATTCGGCGATGAAAGTGTCTCTCAATAGCTGCGATATTTTTGCCGGCTCGATCTCGAAGCGGCACGGCGCGATCCTTCCATTGCGGATCGCGTCCCAATACGCGTAAAGCTCTTTGGTGGCCGCCTGCTGCATTGGTTACCTGAAAAAAATTCAAAACGAAACGCGTGTTGGCGCGCTCGGCCCTTCCTTGCGGGTTTGTGCGGAGTTGGCCCGGCGCGATAGGGACTTAAGAAAGCAGGGAGCGTGCCAGCGCGGCGGGTCGAGGGGTGTGAGGCCGCTGCGGTCTTGGCGTTAAGGTTGCTGCCCGCGCTAGTCGTCACGGAGTTTCAGATGTCGGCAAGAGAACCAATCTTGAACGTACCGCGCGCGGTCATGCTTGCCGTCGGCGCGATGATCGCGATGCAGCTCGTCATGAGCGTGCTGCCCGTCGATACGGGGCTCACTGTTTTCTTAACTTTTGCAATGATTCCAGCGCGTTACTCAGGTGCGGCCTCAGAGCTGCCAGGCGGGTACTTGTCCGCCGTCACCTCGTTTGTGACCTACATGCTGGTCCATGGCGGTTGGCTGCACTTGGCGGTGAACGTGTTGTGGATGCTGGCCTTCGGGACGGCCGTGGCCCGACGGATGTCGATGGCCAGCTTCTTTTCATTTTCGATCCTGTGCGGGATCGCCGGCGCGTTAACCCATCTTGTCCTTCATTGGGGCGAAATGTCTCCCATGGTGGGAGCGTCGGCCGCCATTTCGGGACAGATGGCGGCGGCGCTGCGGTTCATTTTCTTTGCGCGCGGCGGGCCTCCTGGTCAGGTTCCAGACTTCGTACACGTCCCGCTCGCGTCCCTGACCGAGGTGCTGCGGAACGGCAGGGTGATGGGATTCATCGTCTTTTGGCTGGTTCTTAACGTCTATTTCGGGATGAACGCCGTTTCCTTTGGCTCCGGACCCGATAGCGAGATAGCCTGGGAAGCCCATATCGGGGGGTTTCTCTGCGGACTTTTGGTTTTTGGGTTCTTTGACGCCGATCGGCCCGCCCCAGACGTTTCGCAACTGCGGTAAGCATCGGGAATCTTCCGGTGTTTTGCAGACACCTTGCACGCGATCCGACTTGCCGACACAATGCTGCCGCAAACGAACTTTGTGGAGCCGTGCTGGAGGACACTCCTATGAACGTCGCAGCGATTTTGAAGCTAAAGGGCAGGGACGTCCTGACGGCGCCCCCGAGCACCAAATTGTTGGCGATTGCCCGGCTTCTCGGTGAGCACAAGATCGGTTGCATTGTGATTGTCGACGGCGATGGCAGTGTCTCCGGTATTGTCTCGGAACGGGACATCGTTCAGGAATTGGCTCGCGCCGGCACAGCCGCCATGGATGCTCCCGTCGAGGCCTGCATGACCAAGTCGGTCGTCAGCTGCCGCGAAGCCGATACCACCGATCAGCTCATGGGCGAGATGACCGCCCACCGGTTCCGCCATATGCCGGTCGTCGAGCGAGGCCGTCTGGTTGGTTTGGTATCGATCGGCGACGTGGTGCGGATGCGCATTGCCGAGGCCGAGATGGAAGCCGCCGCCATGCGGGAATACATCGCTACCGGCTGATTGGCCAACCCCGAGCGATAGAGCCGCCACTTTACCAACACTGTCTAGGCTGCGACCGCCTTCAGCGCGTGACGGATCTCGTCCAACTGGGCTTCGGCAGCCTTTGACCCCAGCGTGATTGCATCTTCCGCGCGATGGAAGTCGAACAATTTGATGTCGCCGGTCTTGGGGCTGATGGTGATGTCCGGCGGATCGCCGGCGAGCCGCGAGCGTGCAATGCGATCTTGCGTGATGTTGATCGCGTCCATCATTACCGACGAAATGCCAGGCGCGCCCTTGCCCCGGCCAAAGAGCTGGCGATGGAGAAGGCGCAAGGCACCGCCGTCCTCGGTAGGACCGTCGCTGCCTTGAATGGCGGGCACTTCCATATCGGACGATTCGCTGAACGAGGCGTGGTCGTGGATCACGCCCGCCTTGCCGAACGGGTCGCTGGTGACGTTGACCGCGATCACGATGCGGGCGCCAAGGGCACGGCAAACCGATACCGGCACAGGGTTGACTAACGCGCCGTCGATCATCCACTGGCCGTTGATCTGCACCGGTTTGAAGATGCCGGGCAGCGCGAAGGATGCATTTAGCGCCGTGACGAGGTCGCCCTTATTGAGCCAGACTTCGTGCCCCGTCCCGAGCTCGGTCGCGACCGCTACGAATCTGGGATCGAGCTCTTCGATTCTCAGACCCTTAAGATGGTCTTCCAGCTCACTGGACAGGCGCTGGCCGGTGATGAGCCCGGATCCGGCGAGGTTGAAATCGAGGAACCCGAAGATCCGCCGCGGCGTGAGGCTCCTGGCAAAGCCCTCGAGCCGGTCCATATTGCGCGTCACATAACAGGCGCCGGCGACCGCGCCGATCGAAGTGCCGGCGACGATGTCGGGCTCAAGTCCCGCAGCGATCAAAGTGTTCAGGACGCCGATATGCGCCCACCCCCGGGCGGATCCGCCCCCAAGCGCTATACCGACTGTAGGTCTTGTCATTCTTAAAGCCTCTTACGGGAGATATGGCTCCCGTATCGACACGTCGCAACGATTATACGCACTCATCGCAAACCGCGCGCCAACCTGTTCCAACGCGGCACGCGAGTCGCAGCGTCTTTCCATTAGAACAATCCTGCGAGGCTTTTAAAGCTTCGTTTTGGAGGGATCGCCATAAACGGCGTCTGGGTCGAAATGGCGTTCGGTGTGTACCGCAACGAGTTTGCCCCCGGCCTCCTTACCGAAAGGTACGCTACGATAGAAACAGGAGACGCGGCCCGTGTGGCAGCAGGCGCCAGCGCCCTTAATCTCGGCTTTGAGCCAGAGCACGTCCTGGTCGCAATCGGTGCGGATCTCGGCAATGCGCAACTTGTTGCCGCTGGTCTCGCCCTTGCGCCATAGCGCTTTTCGCGAGCGCGACCAGAAGTGAGCCTCGCCCGTGTCGATCGAGAGGGCCAGTGCCTCATCGTTCATATAGGCGAACATCAAGACCTCGCCGGTCTCCGCCGCGGTCACGATGACGGGCAGCAGACCATCCGCGTCGAAGGCGGGTGCTAAGATATCGCTTTCTTCCAGCGCGGTATTGTCGTCGAGCTTGGGGAAAAGTTTGGCTTCGGTCACCGCAATGTCTTCCTGTTGCGGCCGGTGCACGCCTTTAAGAGCGTCCGCGATCCAATGCCAGCTGCATGAAACGGGCTTGCTGCGCCGGGTCTTCCTTGAAGATGCCGGTGAACTGCGTGGTGATGGTGGCGACGCCCGGCTTACGGACACCGCGCATCGACATGCACTGATGGACCGCGTCGATCATCACCGCGACACCCTTCGGCTTCAGGACGTGATCGATCGTCTCGGCGACCTGCGCAGTCATGGTTTCCTGTGTCTGCAGGCGGCGGCCGAACACCTCCACGACACGGGCGAGCTTGGAGAGCCCCACAACCCGGTCCGTCGGGAAATAAGCGATATGCGCCTTGCCGATAAACGGGACCATATGGTGCTCGCAATGGGAGTTGAGCTCGATATCGCGCAGCATGACGATGTCGTCATAGCCGCCGACATCGTCGAATGTCCGAGACAGGACCTCGATCGGGTCGTCGTTGTAACCGGCGAAGAATTCTTCATAGGCGCCGACCACGCGCTTGGGCGTATCACGCAGGCCCTCGCGTGCCGGGTCGTCGCCCGCATAGGCGATCAACGTCCGCACGGCCCGCTCGGCTTCCTCGCGCGAGGGACGGGTGATTTGCGGTCCCTTTCCGATCTCGATGCCCGCATAGAGTTTTCGACCTTGGCGCTCATCGGTCTTCGTGGCCATGACGTGACTGATCCTTAAAGTTGTCTAAGCGCTTGATATTCTTTCAAAGAGAAAGATCGCGCAAGGCAAATGACGCAAGGTGCTGCAGCGCGTCATGGGGCGCATGGAAGATCAAAACTTCCAGGCATATATAGTGCGTACCCTTGGCCTGCAAGCCGAGAGACTGTGGCGAACGAGACGATAGGCTTATCGAAGAGGATCTGAATGACGCGGCCCGAGGACATTTATAGCGATCGATTGCTTGCTCTGGCCGCTTCGATGCACCGGACCGAACGGCTGGCATCGCCACAAGCCACCGCTAAGGCGCAATCGAAACTGTGCGGCAGCACGGTTGAGATCGATCTAGTTATGGATGGCGACGTCGTGACCGGTTACGGGCAGACCGTGCGGGCGTGCCTCCTGGGCCAGACGGCGGCCTCCATCATGGGCCGGGAGATCGTGGGCTCGACCACAGCGGAGTTGCGGGCGGTGGGTGCTGCGATGCGGGCCATGCTGAAAGCGGCCGGTGCGCCGCCCGAAGGCCGTTGGGCGGACCTGGCCCTGCTTGAATCCGTCCGGGACTACAGGGCCCGCCAGCCGTCCACGCTGCTAGTCTTCGATGCGGTCGAAAATGCGATCGCCCAAATCGAGGAGAAGCAGGCGATGGCCGCGCAGCCTTCTGCTATGAGCACGCCATCGACATGAACGCGCCGTCCACTTGGGGGCGGCGGGTGGCGAAGACCGTCATGCTCGCCCCGATCATGGCTTATCGCTACACGTTCTCGGGCCTTGTCGGCGCCCATTGCCGCCATCTCCCCACGTGCTCGGACTATGCGCGCGAAGCCATCGATGTGAACGGCGCATGGCGAGGCGGCTGGCTGACCCTGGCCCGGCTTTGCCGCTGCAATCCATGGGGAAGCTATGGGCACGATCCCGTGCCGGACATCTGTGCCGAGCGCCATCTCTTCGCACCCTGGCGTTACGGGCGCTGGCATCTTCGCCCCGAGCCCCTAAATACTGGTGACGCCGCAGGCGATTCCCGTTAAAACGCGCCGCCTATCCGAAGATTCCATCTTACCTGCGCCGGTACGCAGGAGTGAGAGGAGAGACCTAATGATTTCCCTTAAGTTTCCAGACGGTTCCGCACGCGACTTCGAATCCGGAGTCACGGGTCTCGACGTTGCCGCCTCGATTGCGAAATCGCTCGCCAAGAAGGCGGTGGCCGTATCGCTCGATGGCACGGTGCGGGACATCTACGATCCCATTAACGCCGATGCCGAGATCCGCATCATCACGCGGATGGACCCGGAAGGGCTCGAACTCATCCGGCACGACGCAGCTCATGTGATGGCCGAAGCCGTCCAAGAACTCTATCCCGGCACCCAGGTGACGATCGGCCCGGTAATCGAGAACGGGTTCTATTACGACTTCGCGCGCGAGGAACCATTCACACCGGAGGATCTGCCGAAGATCGAGGCGAAGATGCGCGAGATCATCCAGCGCGACTCGCCGTTCTCTTACGAAGTGATGCCTCGGGACGCGGCGAAGAAGATGTTCGGTGACATGGGTGAGGCGTACAAGGTTGAGCTCATCGATGCGATCCCCGAAGGCGATAACATCAAGATCTATTCGCAGCGTGAATGGTTCGATCTGTGCCGCGGCCCGCATATGCCGTCCACGGGCAAGGTCGGCAAGGCCTTTAAGCTGCAAAAGATCGCGGGCGCGTATTGGCGTGGCGACAGCAACAATCCCATGCTTCAGCGCATTTATGGCACGGCCTGGGCGACCGACGATCAGCTCAAAGCCTATCTCCATATGCTCGAGGAGGCGGAGAAGCGCGATCACCGCCGCTTGGGCCGGGAGATGGACCTGTTCCATTTTCAGGAAGAGGCGCCCGGCGCAGTGTTCTGGCATGCCAAGGGCTGGTCGCTGTTCCAGTTGCTGATCGGCTATATGCGCCGGCGTCAGCAAGACTGGGGCTATGTGGAGGTGAACTCGCCGGATATGATGGAACGCACGCTCTGGGAGCAGTCGGGCCATTGGGAGAAGTTTGCCGAGAACATGTACATCGCCGAGACGCCGGACGATCGCGTGTTCTGCTGCAAGCCCATGAACTGCCCGGGTCATGTACAGATCTTCAAGAACGGATTGAAGAGCTATCGCGATCTTCCCTTGCGCATCGCCGAGTTCGGCAAGGTGCATCGCTACGAGCCCTCAGGCGCGCTGCATGGTCTGTTGCGGGTCCGGCATTTCACGCAGGACGATGCGCACATCTTCTGCACGGAAGATCAGATCACAGAGGAATGCGTGAAGCTCAACGAGCAAGTGCTGTCAATCTATCGCGATTTCGGCTTCGAGGACGTGCGGATCAAGTTCTCCGACCGGCCCGAGAAGCGCGTGGGCGAGGACGCGGTCTGGGACAAGGCGGAAGCGGCGCTGAAGCGCGCCGTCGAGGTGGCCGGGCTCACCTACGAGCTGAACCCGGGAGAGGGCGCCTTCTATGGGCCGAAGCTGGAATATGTTCTGCGCGACGCCATCGGCCGCGATTGGCAGTGCGGAACGGTTCAGGTGGATCTCAACATGCCGCAGCGGCTCGGCGCCTACTATATTGGTGCCGATGGCGAGAAGACCGTGCCCGTGATGATCCATCGCGCCATGTTCGGATCGCTGGAACGGTTCACGGGGATTCTCGTCGAGCACCATGCGGGACATCTTCCGCTGTGGCTGTCACCCACGCAGGCGGTCGTCGCAACGATCGTCTCCGATGCGAACGAGTATGCGGAAACCGTGCTCGCGCGGTTGAACGCGGCGGGGCTGCGGGCTGGCGCGGATCTTCGTAACGAGAAGATCAACTACAAAGTCCGTGAGCACTCCGTGGCAAAGGTGCCGGTGATTCTGGTGGCCGGCAAGCGCGAAGCGGAAGAGCGGACGGTCTCCGTGCGGCGGCTCGGCTCGCGAGAGCAAGATGTGATGAGCCTCGACGATGCGATTGCGATGATCGCCGCCGAGGCGGTGCCGCCGGATATGCGGAGCAACCCGCAGGCTACCGAAGCCGCCTAAGGCTCGCGTCCGGTCAGGCTGCGTTAACGTGCCGGGCGCAACAATGCGCCTGGATTGAGAAGCGGTGCGTTGGGATCGGCGGGTTTAGAGAAACCGTCGAACCCGCCCGGACCTTCGCCGGCAAGTCCGCCCGTCCCGGGACGTGGGGCTTCGGGAGGATCGAGCAGGGCTTGGAGGGCTTCCGCCGAAAGGGGGCCGTCGTCGATGGCCACTTCGATCTGTTTGTCGCTGCCGGGCTCGATGGAGAACTTCCGCGAATAGGACAGGCCGCCATGTTCGGCGACCACGGCATAGCTGCCGGCGGCGAGGATATGCGTCGGGAGTGCGCCGACATTGGATTTGACATTGTCCCCGGCGGACGTCAGGACCTGCCATTTGGTGTCAGCCAAGGCTTCGCCGCCACGGCTTTGGACCAGCCGGAACGTGATCTTCGCGCCTGTATGTTTGATGGTGGCTTGGGTAATGCGTCCCGGTTCCACCGTGACATTCACGCCCACATTGGCATTTGCGTCGCCGTAAAGGCTCTTGATGTGGTAGGCGCCCGCGTTGAGACGCACGACGCCGTTCGGTTTGGCGTCCGCGAGGATTGTATCGCGCTTGCCGAACTGATCCTGCTCGTCGGACTGAATGTCGAACTCGACCTCGCTCTCGGGACATTCCTCGCCGCTAGCAAGGATGGCCTTTAGAGTCAGCCCGCCCGTGTTGAGGATAAAGGCCTCGTCCTGCGTATCGCCGCTCTCGACCTTGATCTTCTTGGTGAGGTTGGAAAGTCCATAGGCGGCGTTCACCAGATATTCGCCCGGCAGCAGCGTCGTGGCGGGCGCCGCCTCGCGGTGCGTGCTGATCAGCGTGAAGCCGCCGTCGCCCTCGGCATCGGTCTTGGCGCTGTAGATTCGCCAGATGAGGCCCGACCGCAGCCTCGGCCCACCTTCGGTCACGAGTGCATGAAAGCTGACCGGCACAGGTTCGGCCGGTGGCGTCGGCACGGGGGCTGGGGGCAACACGGCAATAATGCTCTCGGCGGTGTTTACGCTGCTCGATCCGCCGGACTTCGACACGGCGGATTCGCCGGGGCCGCTCGGGCGCGATATGGCGGGTGCGGACGACGTCCTCGGCGTTGTCGCCGCTGGCGGCGCGGTGACCGTGGTTGCGGCAGCGGGCGCGTCGATTGCCGCGAACACAGCGCCGAGGGCGATCTCAAATCCCGGTCCGTTGGTTGCGGCCACAAACTTGCCGCCCGTGGTGTTCGCCAGACAGGCAAGCGGCTGGACGTCGACCGGCTTGTTGCTCAAACCGACTACATGGATCCGCAAGTCTTTGTGCTTGTGCTTGAGCGTTTCGGCCGTGGCGCAAGGATCCGCGTCGCAGCTATCCCCGCCATCGGCAATCAAGATGATATTGAGCGGCGTTCCGGATCCGCCAAGCATGGCCGCCGCTCCGATCGCCGAAGCGACGGGCGCCTTGCCTTTGGGCTGAATGCCGTCAAGAAGCGCGGCCGCGGTCGCGCTTTTCAGCGTACCCGGTTCGGCCAGGGCTTCGATATCAGTACAGCTGGCACTCTTGCCGTTGCCGAAGGCGACAAGCCCCAGCGAGCGAGCGTCTGCATCAGCGGAAATCGTCTTTGCGAGTGCACGGCGAACGGTGTCCATCTTGGCTTTGTCGCCGACCTTGTCGTTCATACTCTTGGAGGCATCGAGCACGATCACGGCGGCTTCAGGAGCGGACGCGGCAAGGTCTTCGGCGGCTGCGGGTGCGGCGCCGAGGACGAGAACAGGCAAAAGCAAAAGCTTTCGCACCGCTAAGACCCTTCTCCGCATGCTGATTCTCTTCCAGATTTCTCTACCGTGCGCCGCTCTAGTATAGGCTTTGTCGGTGCGCCACTCCTGTAAATTGACGCTGAATGAGGCCGATTTTTGGAAGGCTCTCCCCATCCGGAGGTACAAATGGCGGCATTGTGACCTTCCCCGTTTCGCGATATGCACCGCAGACTTAGCTAATCCAACGCATTCAATGTCCCAGCCCACTATTCAACACCTGCTGACACGCCGCTCCGTTTCGGCCAACTCGCTTGGCGAACCGGGGCCCGATTCCGCCCAGCTCGATCAAATCTTGACCGCCGCGGCCAGGGTTCCGGACCACAAGAAGCTGGTGCCCTGGCGCTTCATTCTCTTCCAAGGCAGTGCCCGGGAGGCGTTTGGACAAGAGCTGGCCGAAATCTGCCGCAAGGAGGAGCCCGAGCCGAGCGCCTTCCGGCTCGAGATGGAAGCCAAGCGCTTCTTGCGCGCGCCCCTGGTGATCGCCGTGATTTCGCGCGTGGCCAGGCCGGCTCCAGCGCCCGAATGGGAGCAGGTGCTGTCGGCGGGCGCCGCGTGTCAGAATCTGGTCGTGGCCGCGAGCGCGCTCGGCTTTGGGGTCAACTGGGTCACTGAGTGGTACGCCTACAGCAAAGGCGTCAATCAGGTACTGGGCCTGACGGAAAGCGAGCAGGTGGCCGGTTTTGTCTATATCGGTACCGCCAACGAGACGCCTAAGGAACGGCCGCGTCCGGCCCTGGGGGAGGTTGTTTCGGTGTGGCAGGCCTGATGGTATTCCGGCTCGAGAGCGCCGGATTCTACCGGTGCGTGATTTTGACCGGATCGATGTTGAAACGGCCTGGGCCGAATTTACGTTAGGCTTCATGTTCTACGACGCAGTTTCCAATATTCATGGTCTGGAGCGCGATCCGTTCATGGCCCTCGTGAGCCCGCGGCCCATCGGTTGGATCTCCACCCTGGACGTAAACGGGGTGGTAAATCTGGCACCCTACAGCTTCTTCAACGCCGTCTCGACCAACCCGCACTTCGTGATGTTCTCCTCGGGCGGTCGCAAGGACAGCCAGCGCAACGCCGAGGAAACCGGCGAGTTCGTCTGTTCGCTTGCGACCTACGAGCTGCGCGAGGCGATGAATCGCACGTCGAAGCAGGTTGAATCCCATGTGGACGAGATGGCCCTGGCCGGCCTCAGTCCGGCGCCGTCCTCAATGGTTGCGCCGCCCCGGGTGGCCGAGTCCCCCGTTGCGTTCGAGTGCAAATATTGGCGGACGATTGACCTTCCAGGGGCCGAAGGCGAAGCGGGAACCCATGCCATTGTGTTGGGCCAGGTCGTGGGCATCCATATCGACGATGAAGCGCTGGTCGCCGGTAAAGTCGATATCACGAAGCTGCGGCCCATAGCCCGGCTGGGCTATCGCGATTATGCGGTAATCGACGAGGTCTTTGAGCTCGGCGGCTCTTAGTAGCCGAACTGTTCGGCCAGGATGCGCTCGGCGAGTGTGTGGCCGGGATCGAACATCATGAAGATATCGACTTTGCTGGCTTCTGTGATGTCCACGGAGACCACGTTCCGGAATTCGGTGTGATCGGCCACCGCGCTGACGGGCCGCTTTTCAGGTTCGAGAACCTCGATCATGACGCACGCGTCATTGGGCAGCAGCGCGCCGCGCCAGCGCCGGGGCCGAAACGGACTGATCGGCGTGAGGGCTAGCAGCGGTGCCGTGATCGGCAGAATGGGGCCATGGGCCGACAGATTGTAGGCGGTGCTGCCGGCAGGGGTGGAGATAAGGACGCCATCGCAGATTAGCTCGTCCATCCGCGTGGTCCCGTCGACGCCGATCTTGAGCTTTGCCGCCTGGTGGATTTGCCGGAACAGCGACACTTCGTTGATCGCGAGGGCCTCGTGGCTGTTCCCATTCTCGTCGCGCACCCGCATGCGTAGCGGATGGATTACTGTGACCTCCGCCGCCGCCAAGCGCTGTTTGAGCTGGTTTTCCTTGTAGTCGTTGAGCAGAAAGCCCACCGAGCCGCGGTTCATGCCGTAGATCGGGATGCGGCTGTGAAGATGGTCGTGCATGGTCTGGAGCATCAGACCATCGCCTCCGAGCGCGACGATCGCGTCCGCCTCCTCGGGCGGGATATTGCCATAGCGTTTCACGAGAGCGGCGTATGCGTCTCCAGCATCGCGCGTCTCGCTGGCTAAGAAGGCGATCTTTTCGAAATCTGCCATAACAAACCTGCTGCGCGTCCAATCGCCTAAAGAGAGGGGCCACACTAAAGCTGTGGTGTTAAAGTCGTGCAAGTGCCTCTTACAAGTATCTCTATCTTGAGCCATGTCCGACAGTGACTAAACGCCTCTCAAGGAGGGCGACTAGGGAGCGATAATGGAAGACACTGAACTGCCCGTCTTGATCTACACGACATTTGCCAGCCTCGACGATGCCCAAACCGTGGGCGGCGCGCTGGTCGATGCACGCTTGGCAGCCTGTGTGAACGTCTTTCCGGGTATGGTTTCCATCTATCAGTGGGAGGGCGTGCGGGAGACGGCGGACGAGGTGGCGATGATCGTCAAGACTCGCGCCGGCCTCAAGGACGAGGTCATCGCCGAGGTCGAACGGCTGCATCCTTACGATGTACCTGCGCTGCTGGTGTTGCCCACCCAAGGGGGTAGTGCGGACTACTGCGCTTGGATTGTCGAGGAGACGCAAGTTGCAACCCAAGGCGGGAGGGCATAATGGGGCATGTGCTAGCAATCGATCAGGGGACTACGAGCACCCGTGCGATTGTATTCGACAAGGCCGGACAGCCGGGCGCTTCGGTCGCGCGTCCCTTAAACCAAATATTCCCCGAACCGGGCTGGGTGGAACATGACCCGGACGAGATTTGGCGCGCCGTATGCGAGGTCTGCGGCGCGGTCGTGGGTGAGGTGGGTGCGGCGAACATCGTCGCGATCGGTATCACCAACCAACGCGAGACGACCGTGGTGTGGGATCGCGCAACGGGCGCGCCGCTGCATAATGCCATTGTCTGGCAGGACCGGCGGACCGCACCGCTCTGCGAGGAGCTCGAACGGGAAGGGTGGGGCGCGCATGTCACCGATGTCACCGGCCTGCTGATCGATCCGTATTTCTCGGCAACGAAGCTGGCGTGGCTCCTGGCCAACGTTTCGGGCCTTCGCGAAAAGGCCGCGCGAGGCGAGGTCTGCTTCGGCACGATCGACAGCTTTCTACTGTTCAAACTGACGGGCGGGCAATTGCACACGACAGATGCGACCAACGCGGCTCGCACAATGCTGTTCGATATTCGCAAAGGCCTCTGGGACCCGCTGCTTCTCGACCGGCTCGGGATTCCGCCGGACATGCTGCCCGAGGTGCGCGATACGCTTGGCGACTTCGGTCAGACGGACGGAGAGGCGTTCGGCGTGGTGTTGCCCATTCGCGGCGTCGCTGGCGATCAGCAGGCCGCCGCCAAAGGGCAGGCCTGTGTGCGGCCAAGCATGATCAAGGCGACCTACGGGACCGGTTGCTTCGTTGTCGCCAATACGGGGGATAGCAAGGCGCAATCGGCCAACCGCATGCTGTCGACCATTCTGTCCCAGGAGCAGGGCGCGCGAACCTTTGCCTTGGAGGGCGCGATCTTCATGGCCGGTGCCACCATTCAATGGCTGCGCGACAATCTAGGCCTGATCGCGGACGCCGCGGACAGCGAAACTCTTGCCAAGGACGCCAATCCTGACAGCGGAGTCTATCTGGTGCCCGCCTTCCAGGGGCTGGGCGCGCCGGTCTGGGACGCGGGTGCGCGCGGGGCCATCCTCGGCCTGTCCCGCGCATCGACTAAGGCGGACATTGTCGCCGCTGGGCTTGAGTCCGTGGCTTTTCAAACGCGGGATCTTCTCGGGGCCATGCGCGAAGACATGGCGGAGGCCGGAATCGGGGAGATCGATACACTGCGGGTCGATGGCGGCATGACATCCAATAGCTGGGCCATGCAGCGGCTTGCGGACATCCTCGGCGAAGCCGTCGAGGTCGCCCAGATCCCGGAGACGACCGCCTTGGGGGCGGCGTATTTCGCCGGTCAAGCGGTCGGCGTTTATGGTGACGATGCGGAGCTTGCTCGGAATTGGGCGCCGGCGCGGCGTTACGAGCCGCAAATGGCCGCGGACGAGCGCGAGGCCCGTTACGCGGGCTGGGTCGAAGCTGTGGCGCGCGTCGGCAGCAGCCAAGCGTCGGTCAATTAACATTCTCAACCCCATGCCTCGTCGAAGTCGTCATCCCGCATTAACGCCTTAGGAATCCTTTGCGGGCAGTCTTGGCGCGAGGAGTGGTAGCGGGCGGCCGCTGCCGCCGCGTCATCAAGTATTGTGTTGGAGTTGCCGGTGTCCGCGAGACAGAGTGTCCTCAAGCAGGTGTCAGACAGCCTTGTTTCGACGGGGCTATACAGCAAGCCAGCGGCGCTCGCTATGCTTGCCAGGCAATTCGTGGGGTTCGGCCCGCATCTGCCAGATCCGGAGAAGGCTCTGCGTCAGCCCGAAGGACTTGTCGGGCGCTGCGGGTCCCTCAACGTTCCTACCATGGTCGCAGCCTATGCGAAGGGGCTCTATCCACTGGAGAAGAAGTGGTGGGCGCCCGCCGAGCGCGCCGTGTCATTCCCTGAGAATGTCCGCATCTCTCAACGCGTGTGGCGGCTGCTGCAAACCCAAGCCTATGGCGTCACCTTCGATGCGGACTTCGCTGCTGTGCTGCGTGGCTGCGCGCCCGAAGCCGCCGTCGCGGAAGCTTTCATAGCACTGCATCAGGGCGGATATGCCCATTCGGTCGAAGTCTGGGACCGCAGCGGATGTCTCGCAGGCGGCCTTTTCGGGCTGTCGGTCGGGCACGCCTTTTTCTCGGAGGGCTTGTTTTCACGCGAGCGCGATGCCGCCAATGTCGGCTTCGTGACCTTGAGTTGCCATCTGCAGCATTGGGGCTTCAAGCTCAATGACGGCAAACGCATGGCCGGTCATCTAAGCCAGCTCGGCTTCGTGGTCGTCCCCCGCTTTGCCTTCAACGGGCTCCTGTCCAAGGCGATCCTGACTCCGACCCGCGTTGGCAAGTGGAGCGTCGAAACCGGGCTGGACGCCGCGCGCTGGAATCCGAAATACGTCGGCACCGGCAAGGCGACCGCAGGGTCTCGTCTGAGGGACCGCGTGACGTTGCGCCCATCTGGCTGACGCTTTGGTCTTAAGGGTCTGCGCCGGTCCTCGTGGACGGGGTCTTTTTGAGGCGATCAGCGCCAATGCTGGCGGCGGCAGATTGCAGGCGCCTTGCGGCCTTGCGGCGAAGAAAGCCTGGGTCACGGCATTTTTGCTTGCATTGTCATCTTGCCCGGCCATGATCGGTCCCAAACAAAACCCGTAAATTCCCGATACGCTATTGTCTTTATTGGAAACTTTCGCGCCGAAGCGCCCGCAGAATCTCGACGTTGCCACGCTTGGGCGCGACGCGATGGCGGGAACGATTTCCGCGATCGTCAATATCGCCTATTGCATCTCCTTTAGCGCGCTGATTTTCCAAGGCTCCATCGCTGCCGGTTTTCCGTTGGGACTGGCCGCGCTGATCATGGGCACCATGGTGACCGGCGTCGTCGTTTCGTTGACCACGACACTCGTTCCCGCCGATGCCGGGCCGGACACGCCCGCGGTCGCCGTTATGAGCGTTTTGGCGACTACGGTGGCGGCGGGGCTTGCCGCGAAGGGCGCCGACACCGAGACGATGATCATCAACGTGATGGTCGCCATCACGGTCAGCACGTTTCTCACCGGCGCTGTTCTGTTTGGCCTGGGCGGGCTGAAGCTCGGACAATGGCTGCGGTTCGTTCCGTTCCCGGTGATTGGCGGGTTTCTGGCGGCATCGGGCTTTTTGCTCATCACCGGTGGCGTCGAGGTTATCACCGGCAGCAATCTGACCCTGTCGCCGTCGAGCTGGGCCGTCATGGGAGACGCCCGATACGCGCCGCAAATCGGCGTGGGGCTCGCCTTTGCCTTTTTCATCGTTCTGCTCAAAAGGTGGATGGACGACTATCTGACATTGCCCATCGCCTTCGTGGTCTTCCTGGTCGTACTGAACGTCATTCTGCTCTGGTTCGTGACCGATCCTACGACGCAAGCGGATTGGTATCTGGCAGCGGTGGGCGCACTGCAACTCTGGTGGCCGATCGAAGCGGTTGCGACCCATGACATCGATTGGGGTGTCATGGCCATGAGCAGTGCGGAAATCGGCGCCGTCTGCGGCGTGACCGCAATCTCGATGCTGCTGGATGTTTCGAGCCTCGAAGTCGCGCGGCAGAAATCGGCCGATCTCGACAAGGAGTTTCGCACCAACGGGCTGGCCAACGTACTGGCGTCGGTTCTCGGCGGCGTCGCGGGCAATCTCTCCCTCAACAACAGTCTGCTCCTGCAACAGGCCGGTGCCGTCACACGCATCAGCGGCGTGTCGGTCGCGGTGATCTGCGGGCTGGTGCTGTTTGCGGGCGCCGATGTGGGCGCGTTCGTGCCCAAGGCGATCCTCGGCGGGATGCTCGCCTATCTCGGGACGATGATCCTGATCGAGGCGCTCGTGCATTCGCCGGCGCAACGGTCCCGGACGGATTTGGCGCTCGCGATCGCCATCGCGCTCGTCATTCTCTATTTCGGCTATCTGGTCGGCGTTGTGCTCGGCGTCATCGGTGCCTGCCTGCTATTTGCACTATCCTACAGCCGGATTGGTGTGATCCGGCGTCACCTGACGCGCTATGAATTGTCGAGCAGCGTGGACCGCTCGCCGGAGCAAACGCGCCTTCTCCAGGAGGAAGGCAAGCGCGTGCATGTCTTCTGGCTGTCGGGCTTCATCTTCTTCGGATCCTCGAACGGCCTATTCGAGCGCATCAAGCGCGTCATCGAGGGCCAGAAGGAGAGGCCAGTCGGCTATATCGTTCTCGACTTCAGCGCCGTGCAGGGGCTCGATACGTCGGCGGTTCTGAGCCTAGTCAAGCTGCGCAACTACTGCGAAGAGAAGGATGTCACGCTTGTCTTCAGTGGTCTGAGCGATTCCATGCATGCCGCATTCCTCGGGGCCGGCTTCTTCGGTGCCGACCGGCCGCACCAGGCCTTCGCCACGCGCAACGAGGCGGTCGAATGGTGCGAGGACATGGTGCTTCTCTATCACGAGGTTGGCGATGCCTCGTCTCATACATTCGAGTCGTGGCTACAGAGCGAGCTCGGCGGCGACATCAGCTTCGAGCGAGTCGAACCCTACATGACGCGGAGGGAGCTGGACTCAGGAGTCGTGCTATTTCGGCAGGGAGAGCCGTCCGATTCTGTCGTGTTCCAGGCCTCGGGCTGTGTCGCCATCACGATCACGGGCGAGTACGGACGTTCTATCCGCCTGCGGCGCATGCTCGGCCATACTGTGGTGGGCGAGATGGGCTTCTATCGCAATGTGCCGCGGGGGGCGAACGTGGTCGCCGAGAGCGCGACCGTCGTGTACATCCTAACCCGCGATTCCTTCGACAAGATGCAGGAAGAGGACTCGGCCGCCGCGGCCGCGCTCCACAAGCTCATAATCAGGCTGCTGTCCGACCGGCT
>NZ_JBAWCQ010000041.1:0-6505 GCF_049590335.1 Methyloceanibacter sp. | reverse complement strand
AGGTCTGGCTGAAGCTTACCTCCTCGCCGGGTTTGGGCGAACCGCCGATGCCAGCCGACACCTACTATATGCTCGGTCATCAGCGGCAAGTGGTGGCGATGATTCCCTCGAAAGACCTTGTGGTCGTACGGCTCGGGCTGACACCAAGCGGCGGCGATTGGGACACCGCGCGGGAGCTTTCGCCGCTCGTCAATGCGTTCCCGGACAGGACCCCTGGGCCCGGCCTCTAGGCCAGGATCCCCGCGACCGCCCCGGTCATGAAGCAGGCGATGGTGCCGGCGATGAGCGCCTTGGGACCCAAGGTCACGATCTCCGCGCGCCGCTCCGGGGCCATGGTCGCAAGACCGCCCAGCAAGATGCCGAGGCTGCCGAGATTTGCAAAGCCGCACAGCGCATAAGTCAGGATCTTGTCGCTGCGGGGCGATAAAGCGCCCTGGGGGAGTTCGGCCATCGACAGATAGGCGACGAGTTCATTGAGCGCGATCTTGGTGCCCATCAGTTCGCCCGCGAGCCCCGCCTCTGCCCAGGGAATGCCGATGAGCCAGGCGACCGGCGCCAAAAGCCAGCCCAGCATACGTTGCAAGCTCAGCCTGAGGCCGCCGACCTCCGGTAAAAGGCCAAGGACCTGGTTCGTGAGGTCCACGAGTGCGATGGCCACTATCAGCAACACGGCCACAGCGACCACGACCCAGACTCCGTTGAGCGTGCCGTTGACGATCGCCTCGGCCGCGCTGGTCGCATCCTGGTCCGGCCCGCGCAGTTCCACTGCATCGCCCGTGTAGTCACCGGGCACCATGAGCGCGGCGATGGCAACGGAGGCTGGCGCGCTGATCACCGAGGCGACCATCAGCGTTCCCGCGGCGTCGGTCAGAACCGGCGACAGGACCGTAGCGTAGAGCACAAACATGTTGCCCGCGATGGTCGCCATGCCGACCGTCATCACCAGAAACAGGCTCGCGCGGGTCATGTCGCGCAGATAGGGGCGGATCAGCAGGGGCGCCTCGATCATGCCGATAAAGACATTGGCGGCCGAGGCGACACCCACCGCACCGCCGAGCCCGATCGTCCGCTCAAGGAGCCAGGCGAAGCCTTGCACAATCTTGGGCAGGATCCGCCAATAGAACAGCAACGCGCTCAGGGCGCTGACAATCAGGATGAGCGGCAGTCCCTGGGTGGCGAGAATGAAGACATTCTGCGGCGCTGTGGGCTCGAACGGTGCCGACCCGCCGCCGAGATAGCCGAACACGAAGGACGTCCCGGCGAGCGTCGCCTGACGCAGCGCCTCGACCGCCTTGTTGAGCCAGGACAGGGCCACGGTGATGGGAGGCACGCGCAGGAGCAACACCGCAAGCACGATCTGCAGCGTCATGGCGCTCGCGACCACCCGGACGGAAATCGCCCGCCGGTTCTCACTGACCGCCCACGCGAGCCCCAGCAAGACCACAAGTCCAAGTGCAGCTTGAAGTACGCCCTGCCACATCGCGTTCGCGGCTCTCTTCTTCAATTAGGAGTTTGCGCACCTTGGCCGGCTAGGCGTGGCCAGCCTCTTTATAGCGTGTTCAGCAGGGCCGAGCCACAAACGGTAGGCTGCAATCAAGTTTGGTAAAGTGGCAGATATTTGCCGGCTCCAAGCGGCTCTGAAGCTTGAGAACCGTAGGGATGAGTTTTTCGCGAGTCTTCTGGCCAGGACACGATAGGCATAAATAGCAGCTCACATGGCTCGTTCGACACACAAGCGCCCAAGGCTGCCCTGCAGTCCGCGATCGGCCTGGCTGCCGTAACAACGCTTCCGCTCATAATTCCGACTGCTCTAACTGCCGAAACAGAGGTATCGCGGCGCGGCGCGCCGATAGGCGACAAAAGCAGGGTGCGAACCCGACAACTCGTTGGTGGTATCGATTGGAGCCTTACCTACACTGGCGAAGTCTTCGGTCTATCATCTGGCAGTGCAGAGAACGGCGCGGCCTACGAACATCTGATCGGCTTGGAGATCCATAGCAATTTAAGCAAACTATTGGGATGGACGGGAGGCTCCACACAAGTATCCGTCTACCAGATCGACGACGTCAGCCGAAATGCTCAGGACCTCGTAGGAGCAATTTCCGATCCCAGCAATATTGATGCGCGGGCGATGTTTAGTCTGTTTACGCTGTGGGCTCAGGGAGAACGGGGGGGGCACTTCGGGTCTTTGCGAATCGGCCAGATCGCCGCGGACGATGAGTTCCTGATCAGCAAGACTGCAGCGGCGCTGATCAACAGCGCCTTCGGGATTACTGGACTGATCTCGAGCCGACCCAACGACGTCCTCACATTCGGTGTCGGGTTTTCCAATGTCAGCAGAGAAGATGTAGCCCTGGGGCACACCACACGGCGTCTGTTCGGCTACCGGAACGAAATCCGACGCGGCAACACCGTATTCGAAGTCAACTACACCGCAACACCTGGACGATGGTGGATCATTCAACCCGACCTTCAATACATATTTGATCTTAGCTACAATACCACCGATCCAGACAGCCCGGCGCAGGATTTCGGCGATGCCTTCCTCGTTGGACTAATGACCACCGTCGCCTTTTGATCCGGCGCAAGGCGGGAATGTTCCGGCGCCTCGTATCGTGGCGAATTCAGGCCTTCCACCATGTCTCCCCATACTATGAGGTGCTAGATTGATTACGAAAGTTCGTGGCGACATCCTTCTGAGCGACGCCAAGGCCATTGCCCATGGTGTTGCTCCCCATGACCATTTCAACCAAGGGCTTGCCCTGGCTCTGCGCGAGCGGCACCCGGCCATGGCCAAGGACTTTCGCCATTTCTGTCATCAGGACAACCCGAAGCCAGGGCATGCTTGGCTTTGGGCCGGACCCGAGCGGGTGGTAATTAACCTAATGACGCAAGAGCCCGCGCCCGACAACAAGGCGCATCCGGGGAAAGCGACCGCGCACAATGTCAATCGCGCGCTGAAAGAGCTTCGCACCATCATTGAGCAGGAAAAGATCGCTTCGGTGGCGCTGCCCAAGCTCGCGACGGGCGTAGGGGGGCTGGATTGGGATGAAGTCGAGCCGCTCATTGAGAGCCAACTCGGCCATCTTGGCATTCCCGTCATCGTTTACGTGGCCTATGAGAAGGACACGAAGGCGGCCGAACCGGTGTAGTGGACGGCGCCCTGAGTGGGACCCGGCGCTCTACGGATGTTTGATTAGACTAAGGATCGAACTGCGGATTTTTGGCGCACCCGAGAGGATTCGAACCTCTGACCTCTGCCTTCGGAGGGCAGCGCTCTATCCAGCTGAGCTACGGGTGCTTCGTGCCGCGGACCCTAACCAAACCGCAACCCTTAAGCAACGGCCCCTTCACGGAGTCTAGGGCACTGTAGCCCGCACGCTGCGGCTGACACACTGGCTCCGCCAGCTGGGGGTCTGCCGGTCTCTCAAGATGAGGTGTTTCGTCGTGGCGTTCGGGCCAGACAGGTTTGCGTGGGTCGACTACGCCAAGGGCATCTGCATCGTCCTGGTAGTGATGATGCATTCGACGCTTGGCGTCGAGCAGGCCACCGGCGAATCGAGCTGCATGGGTGCCCTCTTGGCCTTCGCCAAGCCGTTTCGCGTGCCCGATTTCTTCTTGATTTCCGGGTTGTTCCTGGCGCAAGTCATCGACCGGCCCTGGCGCGCCTATTTGGATACAAGGGTCGTCCACTTCGCCTATTTCTACGCACATTGGGTAACGATCCAGTTCGCGTTCAAGGCCCCCCGGATCGCCGCGGACCGGGGCTTGGCCGGCGTGGCATAAGCCTCCCTACTGTCCTATCTCCAGCCATTCGGAACGTTGTGGTTCATCTATCTGCTGCCGGTCTTCTTCGTGGTTGCCAAGCTAACGCGTGGTGTCCTGTCGCTTGTCCTGTGGCCGTTGGCGGCACTGCTTGAGATCACGGATGTGCATACGGATATCGTGGTGACCGACGAATTCTGCGCCCGCTATGTCTGTTTCTATACAGGCTACGCGTTCGCAGGCTCCTCCTTCAAATTTGCCGAAACGGTGCGGGACAGCCCGCGCGAAGGGCTAACCTTACTGTTTGCCTGGGCCGTGTTCGAAGTCCAAGTCGTCATGAGCGCCGGAGTCGCCACGCTCCTCATTTTCCATCGGGCCGTCCGGCACACCGCACTCAGATTTCTCATTGTGCGCCCGGCTGGGGCCAAGCTTAAACCGCAAGCGCCAATCGTGCGGGCCGAAACGGCCTGAGGTAGAGAGCAACCTTTTGCACTGGCGCACGCAACGGACTTGCGCTGCATTTGCTGGACCCTTGGTCCTCCGGGGTTTACTTGACGCGCTGAGCTATAGCCGTCACCTATGCTGGTCAACGCTCGCAAAAGGCTGGACGGCCAAGGATGAACAAGAAGATGGCGGAAAAGAAAAAGATCATCGTAATCGGCGGCGGTTTTGGGGGCGTGTTCGCCGCCAAGTCCTTGGAAAAGATGGGCCGCGGCATGGTCGATGTCGAGCTCATCAACAACAACAACTATTTCGTCTTTCAGCCGCTTCTGCCCGAGGTGGCGTCGTCGAGTCTGAGCTCCTCCGACGCGGTGGTTCCGCTGCGGCAGCTCCTGACCCGGGTTCAGGTGCGCCAGGCGCGCGTCATGGGAATCGATTTCGAACGGAAGATCGTCATCGTGATGCAGGGCGCCCGCATGACGCCGGTGGAATTGCCTTACGACGAACTCGTCATCGCACTCGGCACAGGCGTGGACCTGGATCGGATTCCGGGCATGTCGGATCATGCCCTGACCATGAAGGACCTGACGGATGCGCACTTGCTGCGTACCCACGCGATCGGTTGCCTGGAAACAGCGGACGTCACGAGCGATACATTGGTGAAGGACCAGCTCTTGAGCTTTGTGGTAGTGGGCGCAGGCTTCTCGGGTGTCGAGACCGCCGCTGAACTAAACGATCTGATTGGCCGCGCGCTGCGCTATTACCACAACATCAAGCCCGAAGAGATCCGCATGTATCTCATTGAGTTCGCGCCGCGCATCCTGCCGACCTTCCCGGTCGAACTTGCCGATTATGCAACGAAGAACCTGCGCGCCAATGGGGTCGATGTGTTGACTGGCGTCGGCACGAAGTCGGCAGCCTCTACCGGAGTCGAACTGTCCAATGGCCGCATCATCAACTCCTCGACGGTCGTAGCGACTATTGGCAATGGCCCCCATCCGCTGGTGGAGGCGCTTGGCCTCGACTTGCACTGGGGCCGCATCAAAACGAACCGCTTCATGCAGGTGCCGGGACAGGAGCATGTGTGGGCGCTCGGAGACGCCGCGCTGATTCCGCTCAACGACGATCCGAAGGAAGACTCGGCAGACTACGCAACGCAGACCGCACAGTTCGCCGTGCGCGAAGGCTATCAACTCGCGGCCAATATCGTCGCGAAGCTCAAGGGCCAACCGCTGAAGCCATTTGCCTATAAATCGAAGGGCTCGCTCGCCTCGCTCGGCATGAGTAAGGCCGTGGCGGATGTCTACGGCGTTAAAATGTCGGGCATCTTCGCCTGGCTCCTCTGGCGCGGCTTTTACCTGTCGTTCCTGCCGGGCATCTTCCCAAAGATTCGCGTCGGGCTGAACTGGATGATTAACGCGGTGATGCCGCCCAATATCGTGCAGCTCCGCATGCGGCCACCCGCCACGCGCTACATCCATTTCTGGAAGGGCGACAAGGTGTTCGAGCCGGGCATGCTGATCGACGGGTTCTACACGGTCATCGAAGGCCGCTTTAGGCTGACGATCGACAACCCCGACACAAACGAGCATTTCGAGAAGGAGTTCGGGCCCGGCGAGCATTTCGGCGAGCGCATCCTCCTCAAATCGCATTTGCGGACCGGGCTGGTCGCGGCGCTGGAGGACGGGCTGCTGCTGTTCACGGCCCAGCAGGATTTCCGGCGCTTTGCGCGAGCCTTTCCGCCTTTGCGGGAGTACTTTAAAGGCTATATCGACAAGACCTTCGGCGGCCCCGATAAGGCGTTCGCGCCTGGCAATGTCGAGGACCCGAGCGAGGACGAGTACAAGCCGAAGAACTAGTTGGCCGAGCGTTGTGATCAACGATTGGTTCTTGCCCCTCCCGCGTGCGGCACGCAGTCCCTATAGTCCCCAGGTCATGACCAAGAATTCCACTCCTTCGCCCGCCGACCCAAAACCGGCCGGCCCCGGCGACCGCGTGTTTCTGATCGACGGGTCAGGCTATATTTTCCGTGCCTATCATGCGCTGCCACCGCTCACGCGTCCCTCGGACGGCCTGCCCGTAGGAGCCGTGCACGGCTTTTGCGGGATGCTATGGAAGCTCTTGCGGGAGTCTAACGAACTCGCCCCGCCAACCCATATGGCGGTGATCCTAGATTACTCGTCGAAAACGTTCCGCTCGGATCTGTATAGCGGCTACAAGGCCCACCGGCCCGAGCCCCCAGAGGACCTCGTTCCCCAGTTCCCGCTGGTGCGCGACGCGGTGCGTGCCTTCAATCTCG
>NZ_JBAWCQ010000040.1:0-2574 GCF_049590335.1 Methyloceanibacter sp. | reverse complement strand
GTTCAGCGCTATCTCGATCTCTGCCCGAAAAAATTGGGACCAGACGATCCGCTCTTTATCGGCGTTCGGGGAAAGAGACTCAGTCCACGGATTATCCAGCTGCGACTGGAGAAGGCGCGCGCCGCGCTCGGCCTTCCCGCCACGGCCACGCCCCATGCGCTGCGCCATTCCTTCGCCACCCATCTGCTGGGGGCGGGTGTGGATTTGCGAGCGATCCAGGAATTGCTCGGCCATGCGAGCCTCTCGACTACGCAAGGCTATACAGAGGTCGACCGCGCCCATCTCCTGAAGGCCTATGAGAGCGCCCACCCAAGGGCGTAACTCCCAAGGGTATAATTTTCGCGGAGGTGAACCCCAAGGACCTCTGCCGCTACATATGCAGAGCGCGCTTGTCGACGGCGAGCGCCGCTTCCTTGATCGCTTCGTTCAGCGTCGGGTGCGCATGGCAGGTGCGGGCGAGATCTTCCGCCGATCCGCCGAATTCCATCAGCACGGCGGCCTCGGCGATCATCGTGCCCGCATCCGGACCGATGATATGCACGCCGAGCACGCGATCGGTGACGGCATCGGAAAGCACTTTGACGAAGCCCTCGGTCGTGCGGTTCACCTTGGCTCGGCCATTGGCGCTGAACGGGAACTTGCCAACCTTGTAGGCGAGGCCGTCCTCTTTCAGCTGCTCTTCGGTCTTGCCGACAGATGCCACTTCCGGTGAGGTGTACACCACCGACGGGATGACGTCGTAATTCACATGGCCCGACTGGCCGCCCAAGATCTCGGCGACGGCCACACCTTCCTCCTCGGCCTTGTGGGCGAGCATGGGTCCCGCGATCACGTCGCCAATGGCATAGACGCTCGGCACATTTGTCTGGAAATTGTGATCGACCACGATACGGCCGCGGGCATGGGTCTCGATGCCCGCATTCGAGAGGCCAAGGCCCGCCGTGTTCGGCACGCGCCCGATCGATACCAGCACCACGTCGCATTCCAGGGTCTCGGCTTCGCCGCTCTCGGCTGGCTCGATGGTGAGCTTCACGCTTTTTCCCGAGGTATCGACCTTGGTGACCTTGGCGCCGAGCTTGAAGCTGAGCCCCTGCTTCTTCAGGATCTTCTGAAGCTGTTTGGCGAGCTCGCCGTCGAGACCGGGCGTGATGGTGTGCAGCATCTCGACCACGGTCACTTTTGCACCGAGTCTCGACCAGACCGAACCAAGCTCGAGCCCGATATAGCCGCCGCCGATGACGATCATGCGTTTGGGCACTTTCGGGAGCGACAGCGCCCCCGTGGATGAGACGATACGTTTCTCGTCGACGTCGATGCCAGGAACGCGCGCCACGTCCGAGCCCGTGGCGATCACGATGGCCCTGGTTTCGAGCGTTTGCTTGTGGCCCTTGTCCGGCGCGACCTCGACCTTGTGCGGGGCGAGGATCGTGCCGAGACCCTGATAGGTGTCGATCTTGTTCTTCTTCAGAAGATATTCGATGCCGTCCACATTGCCTTTCACGCCTTCGTCCTTGAAGGCAAGCATGGCGGCAAGGTCGAGTTCCGGTTTCACGTTGATGCCCATCTCGGCGAAATGGCCGGTCGCTTCCGCATAGGCTTCTGAGGCATGCAGCAACGCCTTGGAGGGGATGCAGCCCACGTTGAGGCAGGTGCCGCCATGGGCGCTGCGTTTTTCGACGACGGCGACTTTCATGCCAAGCTGTGAGGCGCGAATAGCGCACACATAGCCGCCAGGGCCGGTGCCGATGACGATCAGGTCGTAGGGGGTACTCATGGGGTTGTCTCTGGAATCCGGTGCTAAAGATCGAGGATCAGGCGCGCGGGGTTCTCAAGCGAGTCCCTCACATTCACCAGGAAGGTCACGGCCTCTTTGCCGTCCACAATGCGGTGGTCGTAGGACAGCGCGAGATACATCATCGGCCGTGCCACAATCTGTCCATCCCGGACCACGGGACGTTCCTCAATGCGGTGCATGCCGAGAATGCCGGACTGGGGCGCGTTGAGGATCGGCGTGGAGAGCATGGACCCGTAAATGCCGCCATTGGAGATGGTGAAGGTTCCGCCCTGCATCTCGGCGAGGCCGAGCTTGCCTTCGCGGGCGCGCATGCCGAAATCGGTGATTGTCGACTCGATCTCGGCCAGGCTCATGCGGTCCGCGTTCCGGATCACCGGCACCACCAGCCCGCGCTCCGTGCCGACCGCCACGCCCACATGGTAGTAGTTCTTGTAGACGAGATCGTCGCCGTCGATCTCCGCGTTCACGGCGGGTATATCTTTCAGCGCCTGCACGCAGGCTTTAACGAAGAAGCCCATGAAGCCGAGCTTCACGCCGTGACGCTTCTCGAATCCGTCCCGGTACTCCTTCCGCAGCTGCATGATCTTGCTCATGTCCACGTCGTTGAAAGTGGTCAGCATGGCGGCGGTGTCTTGGGCGTCCTTCAGGCGCTTGGCGATGGTTTGGCGCAGCCGCGTCATGCGCACGCGTTCTTCGCGCGCGGCATCGTCCGGCGCCAGGGGCGCACGCGGCGGGGCCGGGGGTTTCGGCGCACGCGGGGTCTCGCGCAAGGTCTCGGC
>NZ_JBAWCQ010000039.1:0-21988 GCF_049590335.1 Methyloceanibacter sp. | reverse complement strand
CGCCCCCAGCAGATGGGTGGCGAAGGAATGGCGCAGCGCATGGGGCGTGGCCGTGGCGGGAAGGCCGAGCGCGGCGCGCGCCTTCTCCAGTCGCAGCTGGATAATCCGTGGACTGAGTCTCTTTCCTCGAACGCCGATAAAGAGCGGATCGTCTGGTCCCAATTTTTTCGGGCAGAGATCGAGATAGCGCTGAACTGCTCTGCGCGCGACGGGCAGCACGGGAACGACGCGGGCCTTGTTTCCCTTACCGGTCACACGAAGCGCGTCGCGACCCTTGATCGGCGCGTCGGCGACCTGAAGCGACAGCGCTTCGGAAATGCGCAAGCCCGAACCGTAGAGCAGCGTCAGCACAGCCGTGTCGCGGGCAAGAGCCCATTCCGGCGCATCGGGGGCGGCGATATCGGCGCCTTCCATGAGGGCGGCTGCTTTCTGCTCAGGAAGCGGCTTCGGCACGGCATGCGGCAGCTTCGGCATGGATACGGCGCGAACCGCATCGTTCTTGCCGTACCCGCGCCGCTCCAAGAACCGAAAAAACATGCGCAGCGCGCTTAGCGAGCGGGAAAGGCTGCGGCTCCCCACGTCCTGGCTGCGGCGATAGGCGAGGAACGAGCGCACATCCCGGGCCGACAACGACAGCAGCGCTGGCATGTCGGGCGCCCCACCCAAATGTTGGGCTAAGAAGCGGAGGAATTGCCCCAGATCGCGAGTATAGGCCTCGACCGTATGGGCGGCGAGGTCGCGCTCCGTGGTCAGATAGGAAAGCCACGCCTGCACGGCGGCGGCCACATCCGGCGCCGTCCCAATCTCTGCGAGGTCTCGTCCGACAGTGTCTTGCAGTTTCGAAGCCATCACGCTCCCCGACGATAGCACACGCGCTACTATGGCGGAGTGAGTCGTTAACCTCTGGCTAACCTCACTGCCTAACACCAACGGAAACGCGCTGATCGTGGCCAAGCCAAAGCAAAACATGCCGGAACCAGACCAGACGCTGCTGATCCCCGAAGACACGCCGGTCACGGTCCCGGTGCTAGTCCCGCTCGCGCTGCCCGCCCCGTACGACTATCTCGTGCCGAAAGGTGCACAGGTCAGGCCGGGATCCTTCGTGGTCGCACCGCTGGGGCCGGTCAAATACGTCGCCGCTGTCTGGCGACGGCCGGAAGGCGAGTCCGCACCTGAGGTTCCGAGAGCCAAGCTGCGCACGCTTCTCGAAGTGCTGGACGACGTGCAGCCACTCCCGCCCCTGTCGATCGACTTCGCCGAATGGGTCGCTGACTACACGCTGACTCCGCTCGGCATGGTCCTGCGCATGATGATGAGCGCCAGTGCCGCCTTTCAGCCGCCGGCGCCGCGCTATGGCGTGCGTCTGGCCGGGCCGCCGCCCGAGCGCATGACCCCGGCGCGAACCCGCGTACTGGAAGCTGCAGAGAATGGGCTGACCTGGGTGAAATCCTTGCTGGCCGAAGCTGCGGGCGTCAGCCCCGGCGTGATCGACGGCCTGGTCGATGCGGGCACGCTCATCGCCGAGCCCGTGCCGGACGTTACAGCTCAGGTGCTCGATCCGGTGCGTCTCCGGGCCACGCTCTCCGACGAGCAGTCCACGGCGGCGGAGCTGCTCCTCGACAACACGCACGACGGCTTCACAGTGTCGCTGCTCGATGGCGTGACCGGATCGGGCAAGACAGAAGTCTATTTTGAAGCCATCGCCCAAGCGCTCACAGACGGCAAGCAGACGCTCGTCATGATCCCGGAGATCGCACTGACCGCTGCTTTCCTCGCCCGCTGCGAGGAACGGTTCGGCGCACGGCCGGCCGAGTGGCATTCGGGCCTCACCAAGTCGGCGCGCGGACGAACCTGGCGCGCAGTGGCCGAAGGCAAGGCGCAGCTCGTGGTCGGGGCGCGCTCGGCGCTGTTTCTGCCCTTTCCCAATCTTGGGCTCATCGTGGTCGATGAGGAACACGACCAGGCCTACAAGCAGGAAGACCGCGTCTCCTATCAGGCCCGCGATATGGCCGTGGTGCGCGGACATCTGGGCCAGTGTCCGGTGATTTTGAGTTCGGCGACGCCCTCGATCGAGAGCCTGGTGAATGTGAGCCACGGCCGCTACCAGCACATTCCCATGCGCGCGCGATATCGATCGGCCGGGCTGCCGGACCTGACCGCCATCGATATGCGAAAAAACGCGCCCGTGCGCGGGTCCTGGCTGTCGCCAGTGCTGACCGAGGCTATGGCCAAGACCTTGGCGCGCGGCGAACAGGCGCTTCTATTCCTCAACCGGCGGGGCTATGCGCCCCTGACGCTCTGCCGCAAATGCGGTTACCGCTTCGAGTGCCCCAACTGTTCCGCTTGGATGGTGGAACACCGGTTCCGCCACCGGCTCGAATGCCACCATTGCGGCAAGTTCGCACCCCTGCCCGACGAATGCCCCAGCTGCGGCGTCGAGGACTCGCTCGTCGCCTGCGGGCCGGGCGTCGAACGCATTGCCGAGGAGGTCGAAGCGCTGTTCCCGGAGGCACGCCGCGCGATCCTCTCATCCGATCTGACGCCGCGCATCTCGGACTTGCGCGAGACATTGCGGGAGATCGAGGACCGCGAAGTGGACATCGTCATCGGCACCCAGCTGGTGGCCAAGGGCCATCATTTTCCGGGACTGGCGCTCGTGGGCGTGGTGGATGCTGATCTCGGTCTGGCTCAGGGCGATCCGCGCGCCGCCGAGCGCACCTTCCAGCTCTTGAGCCAGGTCACCGGACGGGCAGGCCGCGAGGCAATTGCCGGGCGCGGCCTGCTCCAGACCTATATGCCAGAGCACCCGGTCATTCAGGCCCTGGTCGCGGGCGACCGCGACGCCTTTTACGCTCGCGAAATTGAGGCTAGGCGCGAGGCCGGCATGCCGCCCTTCGGGCGCCTTGCCTCGATTCTGATCTCAGGGTCGGACCGGGCGGCCGCCGAGAGCTATGCGCGCAGCATCGCCCGGACTGCGCCGCCGGCCGACAAAATTGAGGTGCTGGGACCCGCCGAAGCACCCCTCTCGGTGGTCCGGGGGCGCTACCGCTTCCGGATTCTGATCAAGGCGCCCCGTGAGGCCGACATTCAGGCCTATTTGCGCGTCTGGATGGCGGACATCCCCAAGGCGCGGGGCAGTATCCGCCTGTCCATCGATATCGACCCCTATAATTTCCTCTGAGACCCGATCGAAACCGGCACCTGCGGCGTTAGATTCGCGCACCCATGTTGCGCGCCCGTCACCCCTATGTTACAGGCTGCGCGGGGTGTCCAAGGAGTGCATCAGCGGGGCCTTTTTCTGGCATTTTGCCGTTGACGCAGGGGCTCTAATCCCAGCATTTATCGGGCTGCATTAAGGGTAGGACGGCGTAAGCTTGTGCCTGCCCGTGAGGGAAAGGCTTGAGGGACGTGGCAGGCGAGGATCATACCGTTTCGGGCGTTGCAGGCCGCTATGCCACGGCACTTTTCGAGCTAGGGCTCGAACAGAACTCGCTTGAGAAGATCGAGACCAATCTGACCCAGTTCGGCGAGGCCCTCGATGCTTCCGAAGACCTCAACCGGCTCGTCAGAAGCCCCATGTTTTCCGCCGAGGAACAAGGCCGGGCGCTCGAAGCCGTCCTTGACGAAGTAAAAATCGATGGCCTAACCAAGAATTTTCTGATGCTGGTCTCCAAGAACCGCCGGCTTTTCGCCGTGCCGGGCATGACCGAGGCATTCCGCGCGCTCCTCGCTGACCACCGGGGCGAAATCAGCGCCACGGTGGTATCAGCCGCAGCACTCAACGACACGCAAGTTACAGCCTTGAAGCAGGCCTTGAAGGCCGCTGTCGGCAAAGACGTCATGCTCGATCAGCGTGTCGATCCGAGCCTACTCGGTGGCCTCACGGTGAAGGTCGGCAGCCGCATGATCGACACCTCGCTTCGCACTAAACTCACCCGTCTCAAGCACGCCATGAAAGAGGTTGGCTAATGGATATCAGAGCCGCCGAGATCTCCGCGATTCTCAAAGACCAGATCAAGAATTTTGGGCAGGACGCCGAAGTGGCCGAGGTCGGCCAGGTACTCTCCGTCGGTGACGGCATCGCCCGCGTTTACGGCCTCGACAACGTTCAGGCCGGTGAAATGGTCGAATTTGCCGATGGCACCCAGGGCATGGCCCTCAACCTCGAAATCGACAATGTCGGCATCGTGATTTTCGGCGACGACCGGAACATCGGCGAAGGCGACATCTGCAAGCGTACGGGCAACATCGTGGAAGCCCCTGTCGGCAAGGGCCTTCTCGGCCGCGTCGTCGACGGTCTTGGCAATCCAATCGATGGCAAGGGTCCGATTGACGCCACCGAAATGCGCCGCGTGGATGTGAAGGCGCCGGGCATCATTCCCCGGCAGTCCGTGCATGAACCCATGCAGACCGGCCTCAAAGCCGTGGACGCGCTGATCCCGGTCGGCCGTGGCCAGCGCGAGCTCATCATTGGCGACCGTCAAACCGGCAAGACCGCGATCATTCTCGACACGATCCTCAATCAGAAATCGGTCAACGATCGCGGAGACGAGTCCGAGAAGCTCTACTGCATCTACGTAGCCGTGGGTCAGAAGCGTTCGACCGTCGCTCAGTTCGTGAAGGTCCTCGAGGAAAACGGCGCGCTTCCCTATTCCGTCGTCGTCGCCGCCACGGCGTCCGATCCGGCCCCGATGCAGTTCCTGGCGCCGTTCACCGGCTGCACCATGGGCGAGTATTTCCGCGACAACGGCATGCATGCTCTCGTCAACTACGACGATCTGTCCAAGCAGGCCGTGGCCTATCGCCAGATGTCGCTGCTGCTTCGCCGCCCGCCGGGACGCGAGGCGTATCCGGGCGACGTGTTCTACCTTCACTCGCGCCTGCTGGAGCGCGCGGCCAAGCTCAATGCCGACAACGGCTCGGGCTCGCTGACCGCCCTACCGGTGATCGAAACCCAGGCCAACGACGTGTCAGCCTATATTCCGACCAACGTGATTTCGATCACGGACGGCCAGATCTTCCTTGAGACCGACCTGTTTTACCAGGGCATTCGGCCCGCGGTGAACGTGGGTCTGTCGGTGTCCCGCGTGGGCTCCTCGGCGCAGATCAAGGCTATGAAGCAAGTCGCCGGTAAGATTAAGGGTGAGTTGGCCCAGTATCGCGAGATGGCGGCCTTTGCCCAGTTCGGCTCCGACCTCGATGCCACGACGCAGAAGCTGCTGAACCGCGGCGCGCGTCTGACCGAACTTCTCAAACAGGGGCAGTTCTCGCCGCTCAAAGTCGAAGAGCAGGTTGTCTCCATCTATACGGGTGTGAACGGCTATCTGGACGATCTGTCCGTTTCAGATATCGGCCGCTTCGAAGACGAGTTCCTGCGCTACATGCACACGGAGCATCAGGATGTTCTCGACAGCATCCGGGACGAGAAAAAAATCTCCGACGAGACCGGCGAGAAGCTGAAAAGCGCCGCCGAAAAATTCGCCAAAGCCTTTGCGTGAGTTGACACATGGCCTCGCTTAAGGAGCTTCGGAACCGTATCGCCTCGGTTAAGGCGACCCAGAAGATCACCAAGGCCATGCAAATGGTGGCCGCGGCGAAGCTTCGTCGAGCGCAGACGGCGGCCGAGGCCGCTCGCCCCTATGCCGAGCGCATGGAGGCCGTGCTTGCTAACCTCGCCAAGGCTCTCGAGGGCCCTCAAGACGTCGGAACACCTCTCATGGTGGGGACGGGCAAGGACGATGTGCATCTTTTGGTGGTCTGCACGTCCGAGCGCGGTCTTTGCGGTGGCTTCAATTCGTCCATTGTCCGCATGGCACGCGAGCAGGTGCTGGCACTCACCGGCCAGGGCAAGCAGGTCAAGATTCTCTGCGTGGGCAAGAAGGGTTATGACCAGCTGCGGCGCCAGTTCGAGCCGCAAATCATCGACACCATCGAATTCCGCGGCATCAAGCAACTGACCTTCGATCATGCCGACCAGGTCGGACAGAAGGTCCGCGCCATGTTCGAAACCGGCGAGTTCGATGTGGCGACCTTATTCTACTCGAAGTTCAAGTCGGTCATCAGCCAAACCCCCTCGGCGCAGCAACTCATTCCGGCCTCTATTCCCAAAGGAAGCGACCGCGGCGTGGATCTCGACGGCGCGATCTACGAGTACGAGCCGGAGGAATCGGAAATTCTCGCCGATCTTCTCCCGCTCAACATCACCACCCAGATTTTCAAGGCACTCTTGGAAAACGCCGCGTCCGAGCAGGGCGCCCGCATGAGTGCCATGGATAGTGCGACGCGCAATGCCGGCGACATGATCGGCAAGCTAACGCTGAACTACAACCGAACCCGCCAGGCCCAGATCACCAAGGAGCTGATCGAGATCATCTCCGGCGCTGAGGCGCTTTAGTCAGTCAAGGAACGGAACGATGGCAAAATCCCCAGTGGTGAAAGAAACAAAGAAGCAAGAGAAGCGTATCGCCGAAGGCAAAGGCCCCAAGGGCCAAATCCGCCAAGTGACAGGCGCCGTGGTCGACGTGCAATTCGACGAGCACCTGCCGGAAATTCTGAACGCGCTTGAAACAGAGAACCAGGGCCACCGCCTCGTTCTGGAAGTCGCCCAGCATCTCGGCGAGAACACCGTACGCACCATCGCCATGGACGCCAGTGAAGGTCTGGTGCGCGGCCAGCAGGTTGTCGATACGGGTGAGCCGATCGCCGTTCCCGTCGGTCCCAAGACGCTGGGCCGCATCATGAACGTCATAGGCGAGCCGGTGGATGAGCTGGGGCCGATCAAAACCAAGGACTCCCGCCCGATACATGCGCTCGCGCCGGCCTATGTGGACCAAGCGACGGAATCGGAAATTCTTGTCACGGGTATTAAGGTCGTAGACCTCCTCGCCCCCTACGCCAAGGGCGGCAAGATAGGCCTGTTCGGCGGTGCGGGCGTGGGCAAGACCGTGCTGATCATGGAGCTGATCAACAACGTGGCGAAGGCTCACGGTGGCTACTCCGTGTTCGCCGGCGTCGGCGAGCGCACGCGTGAGGGAAACGACCTCTATCACGAGATGATCGAGTCCGGCGTGAACAAGGACCCGAAGGAAGGATCAATTGACGGTTCGAAATGCGCCCTCGTGTATGGCCAGATGAACGAGCCTCCTGGCGCGCGTGCCCGTGTGGCTCTGTCGGGCCTAACGGTTGCCGAGTCTTTCCGCGACGAAGGCCAGGACGTGCTGTTCTTCGTGGACAATATTTTCCGCTTCACCCAGGCCGGCTCCGAAGTGTCCGCTCTTTTGGGTCGCATTCCCTCGGCCGTGGGCTATCAGCCGACGCTGGCCACCGACATGGGTACCCTGCAGGAACGCATCACCACCACCCAGAAGGGTTCGATCACCTCGGTGCAGGCCATTTACGTGCCCGCCGACGACTTGACCGACCCGGCACCGGCTACCTCGTTCGCCCATCTGGATGCTACCACTGTGCTGTCGCGGACGATTGCGGAGAAAGGCATCTATCCGGCCGTGGATCCACTCGACTCCACTTCGCGCATGCTCGACCCGCGTATTCTCGGTGAGGAGCACTACGCAGTGGCCCGTCAGGTGCAGGAGATCCTACAGCGCTACAAGGCCCTGCAGGACATCATCGCTATTCTCGGCATGGACGAGCTTTCCGAAGAGGACAAGGTCGCCGTGGCCCGCGCCCGTAAGATCGAGCGCTTCCTGTCTCAGCCCTTCCACGTGGCCGAAGTCTTCACGGGCTCGCCGGGTGTGCTAGTTGACCTTGCCGACACGATCAGCGGCTTCAAGGGTCTGTGCGATGGCGACTACGATCACCTGCCTGAGGCAGCCTTCTACATGGTCGGAACCATCGAAGAGGCCGTCGCAAAGGCCGAGAAGCTCGCAGCCGAGGCCGCTTAATGCCCGATTTGTTCACATTCGAACTAGTATCGCCCGAGAAGCTTCTGTTCTCGGGCGAAGTTGAGCAGGTGCTCGTGCCGGGCGCCGAAGGCGACATGACCGTTATGGCCAAGCACGCGCCACTCATCACGACGCTCCGCCCCGGACTGCTCGAACTCGACTTTCCGGGCGGCAAGCGTCAGCGCTTCTTTGCCCGCGGGGGCTTCGCCGAGGTGATCCCGGCCGGGCTTACGGTCTTGGCCGAGACAGCGATCGATCTTGACGAGATGGACGCCGCGCACCTTACGCAAGCCATTTCGGATGCCGAAGAGGATGCCACTGACCTATCGGGCGATGCGAAGGATCGGGCCGAACTGACGCTTGAGCATTTGCGGCAAGTCCAGATGGTGCTCAACGCCTAGCAGTGTTTTCGCGAGCACCATGGCGCGCGACCGGCTTCGAGCCCGACTCTACCCCAAGCCGAGCGGCGCGAACGCCGCGACCACGGCTGTATAGACGGCACGTTTGAACGGCACGACCAGTGCCGGCAAAACACCCATGGGCACCCAGCGCCACGCATCGAACTCCGCCTTATGGTTGGGTCGCGGCTTCAGGTCGATATCGCGCTCGGTCCCTTCGAACCGCGCCGCATACCACATCTGCTTCTGACCTCGATATTTGCCCTTCCAGGCGACTCCCACCAATTCGGGCGGCAGGTCATAGACAAGCCAGTCCTCGGTCTGGGCAAGAAAGGTGGCATTGCGCACCCCGGTCTCTTCCCATAGCTCGCGCCGCGCGGCGTCCTCGGCGGCTTCGCCCTTGTCGATTCCGCCCTGGGGCATCTGCCACCATTGGCCGTGGCCCTCGGATGCCCCTTTGCGCTCAGCGCGCCGTCCAACGAAGACCTGCCCGTAGGGGTTCAGCAGCATGACGCCCGCGCAGGGGCGATAAGGCAGTTTGGTCGGATCGGTCATTGGCTAAGCGTTGATTGGCTGGAGTTTGCAGCAGCGAGACGCCGTTGGAGGAGATACGAGCCGTGACGCGCGCGCAAGACGCAAATGTCAGCCCGTCCTCAGCCCTGGCGCGGTGTCCGGACTGCCGCGCTCACCGGGACGAGAACGAGGCCCTTGCGTTCCAGGGACCCGGCCCAATCGGCGATCCGTTTGACGGTCCCGAGCGCCGCCTTGGCAACGCCGATCGCGGTTCCGTTCTCTTTCGCCGCGGCTTCGAGCTTAGCTAACTGGCGGTCCATCCGCCCATCGTCGAGTTGGACATCGGCCACCTCGTATTCGAGCTCGAGTGCTGTCGCGACCCGGTCCGTAACCGAGCCGTCCGTACTTCCATCGGCCAGATAGAGAAGACCGCGGCGCTTAAGTTCTTCGAAGACGGGGGCGACCGAGCCGAGGTCCGACTGAAACTTCGCGCCCATATAGTTCGTCACGCCGATATAGCCGGCATAGCGCGACATCGCCCATTGGAGACGCTTGATATTGTCTTTTGGAGGGAGAGTGGTGAGGAGAGCGTGGGGGCCGGGGTCGGTCGAGGGGTAATTGTTGGGCTCCAGGGGAATTGCGAGGAAGACCTCGTGCCCAGCCGTGCGAACTTTTGTCACTCGCTCCTGGAGGCCGCGCCCGTAGGCGCCGTAGGCGAGGCTGACCGGCGGTGGCAGCCCCTTGATGATGTCGCCGTCAGCCGCCCCTGGAACGCCAAGTCCGTTCAGGAGCACCGCAACCCGTGGAGGTCCGCCCTCCACGGCGGCGTAGTCGGAGGGCCGCGCATAGACGTCGGAGGGCCGGCTGCCGTCTTCAGCAACCTTAGGCAACGGTCCATAGGGCGACTCCTCGACCATGGCCGGTTGAGGGGCCTCGGGCAACGGCTCGTCCGTCGATCGATCGATGCCGGGCACGAGGCTCGCCAAGGAGACCTTGGGAGCGGAAGCGCTGGGGCCCGGGGTGCCGGCGTCAGGCGTGTTGGGGTCAGAGGTACTGGCACCAGGTGCCGATGACGGCACTGCCGCGACGTTCTCGCCCTCATCTTCCAACGCGCCACTCGGACCAGGAAGCGCGGGCGGCGCCGGCACCTGACCGGGCGCCATATTGGTGCCCTGTCCGGGCGGGGCGAGTGTCGGCGCATTAGGCTGCAGCGCGGCAGGCTGTCCCGGCCGGGCGGGAGCCATGGCGGGCCCCGTCACCGAAAAACCAGGCGGAAGACCAATCGAACTGGGGGTTCCCGCGGCCGGGGGCGCCGATGGGGCAGTGTCGATCTGCACGACCTCGGCGGGTTCCGGTCCAGAGAGGAAAATCAGCGCCGTGACGCCAATCACCAAGGTCCAGAATAAGATCCCCGAAGCGACCGTTAGGGCCTTCATCCTGTGGCCTTCATGTTGTCGTCCTCCCCACTTCCAGACCGGACCGCCTGGTTACCGCCCTTGTGCCAAGGCTAGTACATCAAAAGGCAACCGGCCAAGCCCGCTTAACGCTTCCCCACGGATTAAGCGATCGCGGACCTGCGGTCTAGTTGGCCGCCTCTGCCTTATGCTTAAGCTCCGCGTCGTCCACCGACTTGATACCGCGCAACAAGTCGAGCCCATAGTTGAGCTGCGTGTCCTTTTCCTTGTCCTCTGGCACGTAGGAAGAGCTGCCGGATTTCTCTTCTTCCGGGTTCTCGGTCGCCTCGTTTTTGAGGTGGCCACGCAAATTGGCCTCGCCGCGGGTGCCCAGAACTTCCTGCTTCTTCTTCAGTTCCTCAGGGAGTTCCTCCTCAACCACGATGAGCGGATCAATGCCCTTGGCCTGGATTGAACGTCCCGACGGCGTGTAGTAGCGCGCCGTGGTCAGCCGTAAGGCGCCACTCGATCCCAGCGGAATAATGGTCTGCACAGAGCCCTTGCCGAAGGACCGCGTACCGATCACCGTGGCGCGCTTATGATCTTGCAGAGCGCCCGCGACGATCTCAGAGGCCGAGGCCGAGCCTCCGTTGATCAGCACGACAAGCTGCTTACCGTCAGTGATGTCGCCCTTGCGCGCATTGGACCTTTGAGTCTCCTCGAGATTTCGTCCGCGCGTCAGAACGATCGAACCCTGATCGAGGAATGAGTCCGACACCGAGATAGCCTGATCTAGCAGACCGCCAGGGTTGTTTCTGAGGTCGATGATGTAGCCCTTCAGGTTCGACCCAAGCTGCTTCTCGAGGTCCTTGACTGCCTTCACGAGATTTTCGGTGGTCTGCTCGTTGAACGTCGTGATCCGGATATAGCCGACGTCGTCGCCCTCGACGTTGTACCTGACCGGGTTGATGTGAATCATGTCACGAACGACCTTCACCTTGAACGGGTCGTCGGTCCCCTTCCGCACGATCGTCAGCGTGATGGGGGAATTGACCGGACCGCGCATCTTCTCGACGGCTTCCTGGAGCGTCAGCCCCAGAATCTGCTCCTTGTCTAGATGGGTGATGAGGTCGCCACTCATGAGGCCAGCCCGCGAGGCCGGCGTGTCCTCGATCGGAGACACAACCTTCACGACGCCATTCTCCATGGTGACTTCGATACCCAGCCCGCCGAACTCACCGCGGGTCTGCACCTGCATGTCGCGGAAGTGCTTGGGGTTCAAATAGGCCGAGTGTGGGTCGAGCGCCGTCAGCATGCCATTGATCGCAGATTCGATTAGCTTGGCATCCTTGGGCTCTTCCACATAGTCCGCGCGGACTCGCTCCAGAACCTCGCCAAACAGGTCGAGCTGCTTATAAATCTCCGAATTCGCGGCGGAGGCAGACGGGCTTCGCGCGAGGCTCACCATCGTCGTGCCCGCGGCAATCACCGCAACCACCAGTAGCGCCCACAGAGCGTATTCGGATTTCCGCATCATCCTTGCACCTTCCCGGATGCCTCGGCCCACCATGGGCCGGGGTCTATTGGCTGTCCGTCCTTCCTAAATTCGACATAGAGGACGGGGCGTGAATTTTGGTCGCCGCGATTGCCCGGCGCTATTGAGTTGCCCATCACAGCGATCGGCTCGCCGGCAAGAACGAATTGGCCGAGGCTAACATCAATGCGGTTCATCCCCGCGAGCAGAATATGATAGCCCCCGCCGGCGTTGATGATCAAGAGTTGGCCATAGGATCGGAACGGCCCCGAATAGACCACCCAGCCGTCCGCCGGCGACGTAACGCGGGCTTCGGCACGGGTTCGTAAGGAGACGCCTTGGAGTGCCGCGCCTTCGGCATCCGTGTCGCCGAAGCCTTGGGTTCGCCGTCCTTGCGCCGGAAGCCTGAGGCTCCCTTTTGCGTCGTCGAACGACATGGCGGGCTTCAAACGGTCCGGATTGGCGAACGCGACCTTCGTCGACTCCGGTTTGAGCTCGATCACCCGCTCGTTTTCGGGCGTCGGAAGAACTTCCTGCTTTAACCGTTCTTGCAGCGCCTTTTCCGCCGCGAGTTCGGCGTCGTACTGCGCGACTTCGGCCTTGGCGATTTTCTTATCCAGCACGAGGACCAGATCGCTCAGACTCTCGACCTCGGAGGCCAGCGTCTGCGCCGACTGTGTAAGCAAGGCGAGCTCCTCCTGATTGTTCGTCTCTCTGGACTTCTTCTCGTCGATCAGCTGATCGAGACGCTCTCGCTCCGCGGCAAGCTGATCGGCTTCGCTCCGCTGCGAATCGCGCTCTGCGCGGACACGCTCCTCGATAGCGGACAAGTCCTGGAGGCTGTCCGTCAAACTGTCGGCCTGGTATTTAAGCTCCGGATAAACTTCGGCGAGCAGCATCGCGCCGCGCACGACCTTCAGCGCATCGTCGCGCCGGGTGACGATCGCCGGAGGCGGCGTCCGCCCAATCTTCTGCATGGCGCTCAGCATTGTCACAATAGCGGTCTTTCGCTCGTCGATCGAAGTCTGCATGACATTGACTTGTGCAGTTAGCTCTGCAAGCTCGCTTTCGGTTTCTGAGAGTATCGCTTCGCTCGCCTGAACGCGTTTGCCGGCCTCGATCAACTCGGTCTTGAGCCGCGCCCTTTCTTCCGCCAGCGCCGCAAGGTCCTTGGTAAGGCCTTCCGCCCTGACCTGGCTGGATTTTAACTCTTGTTCGGTCTCGTCGAGACGCTGTTTGGCTTCGTCCCGAGATAGATCGTCCTGGCCGAGCACGGTTCCCACAGGCATCACGAGCAACGCCCCAAGAATAAGGGCGGCGCTGAAGTTTAGAGTGGTGAATATCAGTCGCTCGTCGTGCGCCATGCGTCCTGGCCGTTCAGTCGATGGCACCGGAGGGAAGCGGCAGAATAAAGGCAAGATCCTTAATAATCCTTAATCATTGGGGCCTTACGCCCGGTGATAGGGATGCCCCGCCAAAATTGTCATGGCCCGGTAGAGCTGCTCGGCAAGGACGATGCGGGCAAGTCCGTGCGGCAGTGTCATGGGCCCCAGAGACAGCGATAGCACCGCGCGGTCAAGCACCACTTGGCCGAGCCCATCGGGGCCGCCAAGCACGAAGGCCAGCCCCGGAGACCCAGCCTCGTCCCGGCGCGCGGCAACCTTGTCGGCGAAAGCCTCGCTTGAGAGAAATGCACCGCGCGGGTCCAAACAAACAACGGCGAAATCGGCTGGAAGTTTCGTCAGCAGCGCATTGGCCTCCGCCAACTGGCGGCCGGGCGCATCTTGCACTCGTGATTCGGTCAATTCAACGGCCGAGACGGGCGACAATCCAAGACTGCGGCCAAGCGCCTCGGCGCGGCCGAGATAGTGGTTGCAGAGCTCACGCTCTGGTCCTTGCTTGAGCTTACCGACTGCGGCGATCAGCAGACGCATAGCCAACCTCCGCCGCACGTGCCGGTGGCGATCTTTTTACTCAGACCACCAATCGCTCCAAAGGCCGATCCGCGGACCACATCTTTTCGAGGTTGTAGAACTCACGAACCTCCGGCCGAAAGAGATGGACAATAACCTCACCCGCGTCGATCAGCACCCAGTCTCCCTGGGGCAGGCCTTCCACGCGCACACGGCCATAGCCCTCGCCTTTAAGCGCTTTGATGAGATGGTCGGCCAAGGCGCCGACATGCCGCTGCGAACGACCCGAGGCGACAACCATGTAGTCGCCAATCGAAGTCTTTCCATCCAAATCGATGACCGCAATGTCTTCGGCTTTGCCGTCGTCGAGCGTTTCGATCACGATCTTGAGCAGTCTTCCTGGCTCGGCGCTGAATGACGCAAGCCCGGATGGAGGTGTACCGTTCTGGGTACCCTCGCTAGGTGAGCGCATGTTTGCTTGGGTTTCCTTCTACCATTGCTCCTGGAAGCGGTTCCAAACTATGCCCCTTGCACGACGCTTGGAGCTTCTTCGACAAATGCCACTTCACCTTCTTACAATAAACCGCCGGCGACCCTAGTTTCAATAGATAGTAGAAGCCGGTTCTTATTGCTCTTGATCTAGTAAGCTAGTCCGATTCCAAGACACTTTCGCGAAGCGCGGTCGACGAAAGCCCCGAGAGCCGATGCGTGAGGATGGTCCAAGCCGGCGGGCGCAGCCTGGCGAGCCCGGCCGCATTGGTCTCGTCCACATAAGCGCCGGCGAAACGATGAGCTGCCTTGCTCGCCCGGGCCCTGAGGCGATAGCCGGGCCGGTCCAGAACCGCGATGGGGACAAGCTGGAATATTTCGGGCCAGGCTTTCCAGAGATGAACAGTGGCGAGATTATCCGCCCCCATCAGCCAGACGAAATCGACTCCTGGAAAACGCTGCACAAACGCGGCGAGCAAATCGGCCGTATAGGGCGTGCCAGTGCCGCCGTCGAAGCCCGTGACCACGATTCGCGGATGATTCGCAATGTCATGCGCCGCCAACACGCGATCTGAAAGCGGCGGCAGCTCCGAAACGTCCTTCAGCGGGTTGCCCGCCGTGACCAGCCACCAGATCTTATCGAGGCCCAGCCGCTTCAGAGCCGCAAGGCTGATCTCCCGATGCGCCTCATGTGCAGGATCGAAGGATCCGCCCAGAAGACCGATCCGCATCCCGGATGCCGCCATCGGCGGGCGCCAAGCCGCAGGCAATGCTGGGCTCAAAGCGCGGGAGTCGGTCAAGGCCGCGTCTGGCCCTGCCCGCGCACCACATACTTGAACGTGGTGAGCTGCTCCACGCCGACGGGCCCGCGCGCGTGGAACCGCCCCGTCGCGATACCGATCTCCGCGCCCATGCCGAATTCGCCGCCATCGGCGAACTGGGTCGATGCATTGTGCAGAACAATGGCGCTGTCCACGCGGGACAGGAACCGCGCCGCCGCTGCCTCGTCGGTCGTAACGATGGCTTCGGTATGGTGGGAGCTGTGTTCGGCTACATGGGCAATGGCATCGTCGAGATCGTCCACCACCTTGACCGCAATGATAGGCGCCAAATACTCCGTATCCCAATCTTCGTCCGTTGCCGTCTTCACCCGGCTATCCGTATGCTGTGTATCGGGATCGCCGCGCACTTCGCAGCCTGCCTCGATCAGCGCATCGACGATCGGCGTGAGATGCGTCGCGACCGCGGCGCGCGCAACAAGCAGCGTTTCTGCAGCACCACAGATACCGGTGCGCCGCATCTTGGCGTTGACGACGACATCACGCGCCATGCCGAGCGGCGCGGTCTCGTCCACATAGATGTGGCAATTGCCTTCGAGATGCGCGAACACAGGCACGCGCGCTTCCTTCTGAACCCGCTCCACAAGACTCTTACCACCGCGCGGGACAATCACGTCGATGGCGCCATCGAGACCACCGAGGATGTATCCGACCGCCTGCCGATCCACGGAAGGAACGAGCTGAACCGCCTCCGCTGGCAAACCTGTGGACTTGATCGCCTGTGTCAGATGATTGGCGATCACGAGACACGTCAGGAAACTGTCGGAGCCGGAGCGCAGGATCAAGGCGTTCCCGGATTTAAGACACAGGGCCGATGCGTCGGCCGTTACGTTCGGACGGCTCTCGTAGATCATGCCAATCACTCCGAGCGGCACCCGGACTCGTGCGATCTCAAGCCCGTTGGGCCGGGTCCAGGACGCGATCGTTTGACCGACGGGGTCGGGCAGACCCGCAACCTCGCGCATCCCCTTGGCCATCGCAGCCACGCGAGCCTCGTCGAGCCGCAGCCGGTCCAAGAAGGCGGCAGCGCGTCCGTTTTTCTCGGCCGCTTCCAGATCCTTGGCGTTCGTGGTGAGAATTTTGTCCGTACCCGCCTCAAGCGCGGCCGCCGTCGCCTCCAGCGCCGCATTCTTCTGCTCGGTCGATGCCATGGCCAGCTCGGCTGCGGCATCGCGGGCGAGACGCCCCATATAGAGCATCATCGGCTCAAGGCTAATGGCCGGATCCTGGGCGGGAAGAGACACGTCAAGCACCTTTCGTTTCGGTCGGAGGGCTCGTCTTAAGAGCTCTTCTTCCTGAGGCTCATGTCGTCGCGATGGATGAGCTCGGGACGGCCAAGATAGCCTAGTTTATCAGCTATTTCACCGCTCTTGCGTCCGATGATCGCAGCGGCGTCCGTATGGCTATAGGCCACGAGCCCACGGCCGATTTCCGTTCCCCCAAGGGTCCGGATCGCCACGGCGTCGCCTCGCTCGAAGCGCCCATCGATCCGCGTGACGCCGGCCGGCAGCAGGCTCTTGCCCAACCCCAGCGCAGCAGCCGCGCCGGCATCAATGACGACTACTCCACGGGGCTCAAGCGTCCCTCCGATCCAACGCTTTCGCGCCGTCACAGGGTCCGAATGGGCCAGGAACCAGGTGCAGATCCCGGTCGAAGCCAGCGCCGATAAGGGGTTCAGGACCTTGCCGCTCGCGATCACCATATTGGCGCCCGCGCTCACGGCAATCTTTGCCGCCTCGATCTTGGTGACCATGCCGCCGCGCGACAACTCGGAGCCCACATCTCCCGCCATCAACTCGATCTCGGTGGTGATTTCCGCGACCTCGTCGAGTCGTGTGGCTTCCGGGGTCGAGCCCGGCGGCGCCGTATAGAATCCGTCCACGTCGGACAGCAACACGAGGCAATCCGCGCTCATCATCGAGGCCACGCGCGCGGCCAGCCGATCGTTGTCGCCATAGCGAATTTCGTTCGTAGCCACCGTATCGTTCTCATTGACCACGGGAACCGCGCCGAGCTTCAGCAGCGTCGAGATCGTACTGCGTGCATTGAGGTAGCGCCGCCGTTCCTCCGTATCGCCCAAAGTTAAGAGGACCTGCGCGGCAGCGATCCCGCGCGCGCGAAACGCGCTCTCATAGGCATGAGCCAAATGAATCTGCCCTACGGCCGCAGACGCCTGGCTGTCCTCGAGCTTGAGCGGCCCCTTGGGCAGGCCGAGCACGGTACGCCCGAGCGCAATGGCGCCCGACGAGACGAGAACCACTTCCTTGCCGGACTTGCGCAGCTCGGCGATGTCGTCGCACAGCGCGTCGAGCCATGCAGACCGCAATACGCCGGCCCCGTTGCCGACGAGCAGCGCGGACCCAATCTTGACGACGATGCGGCGCGCATCTGTCCATTCGGATCTCATGGCCGCCACCTCTCTTCGGCCTGCGGAACCGACGTACGGCACTCCCCCGCCCGCATGGCTTCGACCTCGCGCGCAAGCGCCGCCAGGACTTCCGGCACGCCCTTGCCGGTCACGGCAGAGACGAACAGCGGCTTGAATCCCGCGACGTCTTCCAGCGCGCGCGCCTTCTCAGTGAGGTCATCCGCGTCCATGGCATCGACCTTCGACAAGGCCAGGACTTCGGGTTTATCGGCGAGCCCGGCGCCATAGGCCTCCATTTCGCCCCGCACGATTCGATAGGCCTCGACGGGATCCTCGGCCGTCGCATCAACCAGATGCAAGAGCACAGCGGTCCGCTCCACATGACCGAGAAACCGATCGCCGATACCGGCGCCTTCATGTGCGCCCTCGATCAGACCGGGAATGTCCGCCAGCACGAAATCGAGGCCGCCGAAGCGCACCACGCCGAGATTGGGATGGAGCGTCGTGAACGGATAGTCGGCGATCTTGGGCTTGGCCCCGCTCACCGTGGATAAGAACGTGGACTTGCCGGCGTTCGGCAGCCCCACGATGCCCGCATCGCCGATCAGCTTCAGGCGCAGCCAGATATACATTTCCTCGCCGGTCTGGCCGGGATTTGCGCGCCGGGGCGCCTGATTCGTGGATGTTTTGAAATGCGCATTGCCGAAGCCGCCATTGCCGCCATGGAGCAGCACGATAAGGGTCCCGGGCTCGGTCAGATCCGCGATCAGCGTCTCGCCGGCGTCATCGAAGATCTGCGTCCCCGGGGGCACTTTCAGAACCACGTCCGCGCCCTTGGCGCCGGTCCTGTTCGCGCCCATGCCGTTGCTGCCCTTTTTGGCCTTGTAGTGCTGCTGGTAGCGGAAATCCAAAAGCGTGTTCAGATTGGCGACGCATTCGACGATCACATCGCCGCCGCGCCCGCCGTCGCCGCCATTGGGGCCGCCGAACTCGACAAACTTCTCCCGCCGGAAGCTGACGCACCCGTTGCCACCATCACCGGCGCGGACAAAGACCTTTGCGGAATCAAGAAACTGCATGGGAAGGGATTAGCACCAGGGCCACCATCTTGCACGCGTCACGACAGAGGCTTGCGTACACATTAGGGCTGCCGCAGCGCGCCCGCTGCCCGCGCCCGGTCGAGCCGGTAGGTAAGGCACTGCACCGGTTCGCCCCGCGCCGCGCAGTCCCGCATCTCTTCCCCGTCCGGAGAAAAGCCGAGCTTTCCGAGCACGCGCTGGGAGCGCGGATTGTCCACGAAGTGGCCCGCTTTGACATAGGCAAAGCCATGCGCATCGAAAGCATGGGCTACAACCGCGCGAACGGCCTCGGTGGCAAAGCCCTCACCCCAAAAGGGCTTTCCGATCCAGTAACCGACCTCGGCGTGCTCGGCATCCATGGGCATATATCCGGAGCAACCGATCAGGGCTCCGTCCCGTGCGACGGCGAACACGACCCCTTCTTCACCCTGGCCCGCGCGGTCGACCCAAGCGAGAGCGTCGCGTTCGCTATAGGGGTGGGGAAGCATGCCGGTCATGCGGGCCACGTCGAAGTCGCCCGCGAGCGCGCGTATCGACGCCGCATCGGCAGGCTCAAGCGGCCGCAAACTCAGCCTTTGCGTTCTAATCTGCATGGGAAGACAGCGAATAAATGCAAACGCGCCCGCAACATGACGGGCGCGCCGGTTCTAGCTTTTGAGAGTTCGGAAGCGGGAAGCCTTAAGAGGCTGCGTCCGGCTTGACCGAAACATAGGTGCGGCCCTTCGCCTTAGTCGCGAACTCGACCACGCCATCGACGAGCGCGAACAGCGTGTGGTCCTTGCCAATGCCGACACCGTCGCCCTTGTGCCACTTCGTGCCACGCTGGCGAATGATGATGTTGCCGGCGATCACTTTCTGGCCGCCCGACTTCTTGACGCCAAGACGCCGTCCAGCTGAATCGCGGCCGTTACGCGAGGAGCCGCCTGCCTTTTTATGTGCCATGGTAGTGTTCCTTTAGCTCTTCTTCGCCGGGGCCTTTTTCGCCGGAGCTTTCTTAGCCGCTGCCTTCTTCACGGGCGCCTTCTTGGCCGGAGCAGCCTTCTTGGCAGGTGCTTTCTTGGCCGGAGCCTTCTTCGCAGCTGCCTCGTCGGCCTTGGCCTCGGTCTTGACGTCAGCCTTGGCTTCAGCCTTCTCGGCCGCCTTTGCCTTGGTCGGCGCCGGCTTTGCAGCCGCCTTCGAAGGCTTCTTGCCGCCGGTGAGAATCTCGGTGATGCGCAGCGCCGTCAGCTCCTGCCGATGACCCTTGGTCCGGCGGTAGCCCTTGCGGCGCTTTTTCTTGAAGACGATGATCTTGTCACCGCGCTTCTGTTCCACCACCTCGGCCGCCACCATAGCGCCGGAGACCGTGGGACTGCCGGTCGTCGCGGCACCACCGTCGCCCAGCAGCAAAACCTCGGAGAGCTCGACCATGTCGCCAGGATTTCCGGCGATCTTCTCGATCTCGATAACGTCGTTCGGCGACACGCGATACTGCTTGCCGCCCGTGCGAATGACCGCGAACATGATTCTAATCCGTCTCTTGGGGCTTGTTTTGCCAGCGCATTTTCGCTGCCGGCACCGCCTCTAAAGGAGCGATAAGCGGCGCAATATAGAGGGCAAACCTGAGAAGTCAATTCCTAGAAAGCCCCAAAAATCACGCCTTTCGAGGAAGTTCAAGAGTGTTCCGCCGTCGCGTCGCCCAAATCCGCCACCCGCGCTCCCTTCTAGGCTGCCTCTGGCCAGCATTTGGCACCAAGGACCGAGTGGATCACGCTGGCCACGCCCGCCACTAAGACCGAACCCGTCGGGCTCTGCTTCGGGCGCAGGCAGTGCCTGCCGTCCGCGGGTTGCGGTGATCGTCACGCCGAGCTACATCAGCCCGCTCGGAGAGGTGCCGGAGTGGTTGAACGGGGCGGTCTCGAAAACCGTTGAGCGCGCAAGCGTTCCGAGGGTTCGAATCCCTCTCTCTCCGCCAGTATCTACGTTTATTTTCAGAGATTTGGTTGCCAATCCACTCTGTTGTCGAATTTGTGCGATTGAAGTTCTGCTCACGGTTTGGGAGCAACCCAACGAAATGAAGGTGACGATTATCGACGGGAGCGCAACAGCAGACGATGCGCCCGTCGTGCTCAGCAGATGCAATTAGTGTTCTCATTCTTTGGAAGGCGTTTGTCTCGCGCCCGCCAAAGGAATTGTTATGGCCAAGCAGAGCCACAATTTATCGATACACGAAGCGACGTTTGAAATCCGCCGTCTCGAAACACTCATAGATATCGCAGAGCAGCGGGCCTTGCTTGGGGCCTAGGATTCTGCGCAGCCCAGGAGCTTCCCATGAAACGCATCCTCACCACCTTTGCCGCCTTAGCGCTGACTTTCGGCGGACAAGCAAAAGCTGAGACAACAGAACAGAATAGAGCGGCGGTAGCGGAGCTGGCCGCCAATTGCAGTGTTAGCTTTGAGCTGACTTATGCAATTTCGGAAAAAGTGGGGCGTCCTGAAAAATTTTTCAAAGACTTATCCCAATATTTCTTCCAAGTAGCAGAAAAATTTGACAAAACAAAAGCAAACTCCATTGTTGCCTCTAATTTGGCCAACATGAATATATTAAATGGAGATGACCCGGAAGCAATACAAAAGCTCGGTCTAACAATGAAAGAGCTAAAAGAACCTTGTCAAAAATTGAAAAAAGATCTCGACGAATCGTTCAAAAGCTACGAATAAACTGTTGAGGGGTCCCCCAGCTCTAAAAAGTCTTCTGCTTGTGCTCGTTCTTGTGGCCGTCTTTAATGTAGGGCTTACCGCTCTTGTCCTCTACGCCCTCGGTATCGGCTCTAACCTCAAAAGCGGACGTACTCAGTGTTTATTCAGACAGGGGAGATCTGCAAACCAAATTGCAAAACAACTGCGCGACACAGGATTCTACTCCACGTCACACACCAGGATGGGCAGCAGAAAAATCCCGAACGAGAGCGCACTCTTAGCTGCTGAACGGTAGAGGTCGGTACAAGAGACTTAGAACTCGAAAACCGTTGAGCGCGCAAGCGTTCCGAGGGTTCGAATCCACCTCTCTCCGCCACCAATTCAGTAACTGATATTCATTGTCGTTAAGGTTTCAGCGAGGGGTAATTCCCTCGGTGTTTCCGAGGCTTTGCCAGGCGTGCATGGTCGCACTGGTAGCTGGAGACGCTTTCGTACGCCAATTGGGCGTCTCTGCACGGGCGTGTCTCTTACGGCCGTTTTGCCAGTACCACTGTCTCTTGCCCACCAGCCCTTTTCTTGGTGAGCAAGCCAGACGGCAAACCCGAGACAGAGGTCGGTCATGGTCGTATCCCGCCGAAGGACGGTTTAGAGGAGTTAGAGGAGAGCAAACTGCTCGCGTTGGGCCTTCCACGCGAGGGGCAGGCGGGTGTCTTCCATCAGCCGGTTCGCGGTGAGCGAAGCAGGCTGCCTGCCGTTCAAGATCGCCGTGACAATGTCGGGCGCGAGGAAGGAGAGCCTGATGAGGCGCGAGACGTAGGAACTGCCGACCCCCTCCTCGGCGGCGATCTCTCTAAAGGTTAGGCTGGGATCCTGAATTAGGC
>NZ_JBAWCQ010000038.1:0-39716 GCF_049590335.1 Methyloceanibacter sp. | reverse complement strand
TCGGGCTCCTGCTATTCCTTGCCTCGCTTGGGCCTGTTCGGCCTTTCTGACGGGTCCGCACGACCGCAAGTCCAATTGTCGCATTCAAATCGCGGTTGCGGCGTAAGCTCGGCGTTCCCAAATTAGGCTCCGGGCAGCCCGGCCGACCATTCCTGATGTGATCCATGGAGGACAGTGATGACGCTTCAACTCGGCGATACCGCCCCGGACTTCGAGGCCGACACGACGGACGGCCGCATTCGGTTTTACGATTGGCTCGGCGATTCTTGGGCGGTGATCTTCTCGCACCCCAAGGACTTCACGCCGGTCTGCACCACCGAGCTTGGCTACATGGCCAAGATCAAGCCGGAGTTCGATAAGCGGGGCGTCAAGATCATCGGACTGAGCGTCGACTCCGTCGAATCCCATGAAAAGTGGAAGGCCGACATCGCCGACACGCAGGGTTCGGAGCCGACCTATCCCATGATCGGCGATACCGATCTCTCTGTTTCCAAGCTCTACGGCATGTTGCCGGCCGGCGCCGGGAACACGTCCGAGGGCCGCACGGCCATGGACAATCAGACCGTGCGGAACGTTTTCGTGATCGGGCCCGACAAGAAGATCAAGCTTATCTTGGTCTATCCGATGACTACGGGGCGCAATTTCGACGAGGTGTTGCGGGTCATCGATTCCATGCAGCTCACGGCCAAACATCGCGTGGCGACGCCGGTCAATTGGACGCAGGGCGACGATGTGATCATCGTGCCCTCCGTCTCGGACGACGAAGCCAAGACGATCCATCCGGATGGCTGGGAGACCCTGCGACCATATCTTCGGATCGTGTCGCAGCCGAAGGATTAGCGGTTCTGCCGTGGGCAGCCGGTCCCTTTTGGCTGCCCATCGCTCCCGCTTAGGTCGATCCGATGGGATTTCCTTCAACGCCAGCGCTCACGGTCGACTGCGTCGTCTTCGACCCGAAGGGACGCGTTCTCCTCATTCGCCGGGGGCATGAGCCCTTCAAAGGGGAGTACGCGCTGCCCGGCGGATTTGTGGATGTGGGAGAGACCGTCGAGGACGGTTGCCGCCGGGAATTGCGCGAAGAGACGGGGCTGTCCGTCGGCGATCTCTACCTCGTCGGTATGTACTCCGACCCCGCCCGAGACCCCAGAGGGCACACGGCCAGTGCGGCTTTTCTCGCCCAATTGATCGCGCCCGCAGACCCCGTCGCCGGCGATGATGCCGCCGCGGCGGAGTGGATCGAGAATTGGCGGGGCGAGCAGCTTGCCTTCGATCACGCCCAGATTCTCGGCGATGCGGAAAAATTTCTGGCGGCAATCTCTCAAGACTAGGCGCGGCCGGTGCAATATTCTATTTACGGGCAACCCTTGAGAGGTCAGAACCAGGGAGTGCGCCGATGAACCAGAGCCCTCCAGCGAAAGCCTTTACCGAACCGTACGATTGCCGGTCGCAACCCTTCGGCAAGATCGGCGTGTTATTGGTCAATCTGGGTACGCCGGACGACACCGATTACTGGTCGATGCGGCGCTATCTCAAGGAGTTCCTATCCGATCGCCGAGTGATCGAGGTCAACCGGCTCATCTGGTGGCCCATCCTCAACGGGATCGTGCTGACCACTCGCCCCTCCAAGAGCGGCGAAGCTTATCGTTCGATCTGGAACGAGGAGCTGGACGAGTCTCCGCTCCGGACCATCACGCGCTCCCAAGCCGAGAAGATCGCAGACGGGCTTGGCCACCGTGAAGAGGTGATCGTGGATTGGGCCATGCGATACGGCAATCCGACTATCACCGGCCGGGTGCAGGCGCTGGTCGAGCAGGGCTGCGACAGACTGCTCGTGTTTCCGCTTTATCCGCAATATGCGGCCGCGACCACGGCGACGGTCAACGATACGGTCTTCGACAAGCTCAAATCGATGCGCTGGCAGCCGACGCTACGCACGGTGCCGCCTTATCCGGCCGACCCCGTCTTTATCGAGGCGCTCGCGGATTCCATACGCGCGCATCTTAAGACACTCGATTTCGAGCCCGAGGTGATCCTCGCCTCCTATCACGGTCTTCCCAAGGCATATGTGACGAAGGGCGACCCCTATCAGTGCCAGTGCATGGACACGAGCGATGCGCTGCGAGCCGCGCTTGGGCCGCTGGGCAGTAAGTTGAAGACGACGTTCCAGTCCCGCTTCGGTAAGGCGGAGTGGCTGCAGCCCTATACGGACAAGACGGTCGAAGCGCTTGCGCGGGATGGCGTCAAACGCATGGCCGTTCTCACGCCGGGCTTCGCCGCCGATTGCGTGGAGACGCTGGAAGAGATCAATGGCGAGGCTCGGGAGATCTTTCTCGAGCATGGCGGCGAGGCGTTTAGCTTTATCCCTTGCTTGAACGACTCTGAGGGCGGTATTCGCGTCTTGCTTCATCTCATCGAGCGCGAGTTGAAGGGCTGGGTCGGCTAGAAGAGGGTTGCGGGTCGGTGTTTCGTTCTGGTTGTTTGAGGGTTGCGCTTGCGGTGTTTGTGAGCGTTGCAGCATTGGGTGTGTCGGTGTCGGTGGCCGCCGAGCGTTGGGCCTATATCGACGTAGCCGGTGCGCCTGGAGATGGGAAAGAGGCGCTCGAGAACGCCCTGTCGAACCAGTTACTGGATCGCGGCTTTACCGTTACGGGAACGCCCGCTGCGCAGGCATATGAAATACAAGGCATGGTGCGCCTGTTTCCTGCGGGACGCGGCGAAGAGACGATCCGGATCGATTGGACGGTGTTCGGTCCGGAAGGCCTGCGGCTCGGCAACGTGACCCAGACTAATGTGATCCCCAAAGGATCGCTCAACCGGCGCTGGGGGCCTGCGGCGGAAGCGGCGGCCTCGGCGGCGGCGCAGGACATCATGCAATATATCGCCCAGTAATTGCGCCGCCGGGTCCCTTAAAACCGGACCCGCTCTCCCCATCTATGGTGTAATCAATCGTAGAGGCGCCGTCCGCTGGTCACGCTGAGATCGTGATGGTCTGGCGGCGCCAGCGTGCTCTGGGGAGGTGCTGGATGTTCGGCTTCGATATTTTCGTTATTGCTCTGCTCGTCCTTTTCGTCGTAACGGTCGTCGCGGCCGTCAAGATTGTTCCGCAAGGCTTCAACTACACCGTCGAGCGCTTCGGGCGGTACACTCGCACGCTGACGCCTGGTCTGACCCTCATCATCCCCTTCATCGACCGTATCGGCCGCAAGCTCAACATGATGGAGCAGGTGATCAACGTGCCGAGCCAGGAGGTGATCACCCGCGACAACGCGATGGTGCGGGTAGATGGCGTGGGCTTCTTTCAGGTCTTGGATGCACCACGGGCGAGCTACGAGGTCACAAATCTCGAAAGAGCCATTCTCAACCTCACCATGACGAATATCCGCACGGTTATGGGGTCGATGGATCTAGACAAGCTCCTGTCCGAGCGCGACGAGATCAATCATCGCCTGTTGACCGTGGTCGACGAGGCAACGCACGCCTGGGGCGTGAAGGTCACGCGTATCGAAATCAAGGATATTGAGCCGCCGCGCGATCTGGTCGACGCCATGGCTCGGCAGATGAAGGCCGAGCGCGACAAGCGAGCGGCCGTTCTCACCGCCGAAGGCGAACGCCAGGCGGCAATACTGTCGGCTGAAGGCGAGAAGCAGGCACAAATTCTGGCAGCCGAGGGCCGGCGCGAGGCAGCCTATCGCGATGCGGAGGCGCGGGAACGCGAGGCCGAGGCGGAAGCGCGGGCCACCGCGATGGTGAGCGAGGCTATCGCCTCCGGCAGCGTGCAGGCCATCAACTACTTTATCGCCAACAATTATGTGGGCGCGCTGAAGGCGCTGGCCGAGGCCGACAACCAGAAGGTCCTGCTTATGCCGCTTGAGTCGTCGTCCGTCATCGGTTCCATAGCCGGCATCTCGGAGATCGCGCGCGAAGCCTTCGGGGGCGATTCGTTGTCTTCGGCAACGGACCAAGGCACCTCGCGTCCCAGGCGGGGCCGCGGGTCGGTGCCGAAAGTTTAGGGACAAGCCACAATGATGGAGACACTCCTCACTCTTGGTCCTTGGATTTGGCTGATCCTGGCGGCTTTCCTGCTCGTTCTCGAGATGCTGGCGCCCGGGGTCTTCTTCATGTGGTTCGGATTCGCCGCGCTTCTGACGGGTGTCATTGCGTTGCGATACGACGTGGCCTGGCAGTGGCAGTTGATCTGGTTTGGCGGTCTGTCCCTCGTCACCGTGATTCTGGTTAACCGCTACTTACGGAAAAATCCCATGGAAAGCGATGCGCCGCTCCTCAATCAGCGCACGGCGCAATTTATCGGTCGGACATTCGCGCTGGCGGACCCGATCGAGAATGGCCGCGGCAGCGTGCACGCCGGCGATACGATCTGGCCTGTCGAGGGGCCGGCACTACCCAAGGGGGCACAGGTCAAGGTCGTCGGCGCCGACGGGACCGTGCTGAAGGTCGAGCCTGTGATCCCCGACGCTTAAGCCCGGCTCCCTCAAGCTATCAGGGCGATGTCGGAAATCTCGTTGGGTATCGTTCCCGAAATGGTCTCGCACGCCCAAAGGCCTGTGGCGGTCCGCGTCCGGCCCGACCCGGTGACGCTCACATCAGCGAAGCCCGCTTCACGCAGTTTGTCGGCGACCATCTCGTTCGAGGCCACGCTTTGCAGTAGCCCGAGCGTAATCGTGGCTTTGTAGCGCTTGCCCTTTTCGACCATGAAGTCCGCCATTCGTCCCCCGAAGCTGTGCGAGCCGTGTCTCAGGCCTTTTTCTAGGCGTTCTCCTAGATCTTGGCGAACCAGTCTTCGACCGTCTCGCGCGCTGCTTGATCCAGGAACAAACGAAGCTTGGTGCGGCGTAGGAGAAAGTCCTCGCCGGTCCTCGCGTCCTCGACCGATGCAGCGTGTTCCAACTCCGCACGTGGCACGCCGGGCACAATTTCCTTGGCGAGCGCCGGCTCTTTTTCGATCCGCGCGTAGAGATCGTCGATCTTGTCGCCATAGGTGAAGGCCCAGTGCCGCCGCGTTCGCGGCGAAACCGATGCCGGTCCTTCCTTCACGCGGCTAAGCAAGGCCTCGCGATCCAGCGTGCCCCCATAGGTGGGAACGCCCTTCGTCCAGCTCGGGCCCATTCCGAGGCCGAGCGTCTGGAGGTGGTCGAGCACTTGCTCGGCCGTCGTCCGGTGGGTGGTCAGCTTGCCGCCAACCAGCGACACGAACCCGCCCTGGCCTTGGGTTTTAGTATCTATGGTGACCTCACGGCTCAGGCGGCTTGGGGATGCGCTCGCGCTGCCATGCAGGGTCCGCAAGCCCGCCCAGTCATAGACAATGTCACTCTCGGTCGCCGGCCCGCCGGCCCGCGCGAAATAGCGATTGTAGGAAGCGAGGAGATAAGCTTTCTCCTCCGGCGAGCAGACGGCCCGGTTGGGGTCGCCGCCTTGAGGCACATCGGTGGTACCGATCATGAGAAAGTGCCCGTCAAGCCAAGGAATGACGAAGATGATGCGTTCGCCCTCGTCCTGGAGCGTATAGGCACACAGCTCGGCGGGCTCCGGCATGGGCAGCACGATGTGGCTACCCCGTACGAGCCGGATATCTTTCGGCGAGGGGCCTTGCGGAATCATGGCATCCACGTCGCCGACAAACGGCCCCGCCGTGTTGACCACGAAGCGGGTGTCGATCTCTTTGGTCTGACCCCGCTCGGAAATCGTGACGGTGTAGCCGTTTTCGCGGGACACGATCGCCGTCACCGCGCGGCGGTTGGCAATGTCGGCGCCGCGCGCGCGCGCATCCAGAGCCCCGCTCAGCGTCAGCCGCGCATCATCGGCATGGGCGTCGTGGTAGTGCAGCACCGCTTTGAGATGATCCTGACGCAGGCGGGGCAGGGCATCGACTTCGTCTTGCGGGAGGCGGCCGCTCGCGGGCATCCCATCGCCGAGCGACAGGAGATCGTAGAGCGCGAGCCCCGTATGGACGAACCAGGCGCTGCGATCCTGCCAATCGAAAATCGGCAGGAGGAACTTTAGAGGCGAGACGAGATGCGGTGCCGTTTTCAACAAACCCGCGCGTTCGGACAGGGACTCGCGCACAAGTTTGAACTCCATGTGTTCGAGGTAGCGCAAGCCTCCATGGGCCAATTTGGATGAGGCCGAGGACGTAAGGCTGGCATAGTCGTCGCGCTCGGCCAGCACGACTTTCAGACCCCGGCCCACGGCATCCCGGGCAATTGCCGCCCCGTGGATTCCCCCGCCGACAACCAGAAGATCGACCATACTCTCTGGCATTAATCTCTGCCTCGATTTGGGCCAGCGTCCTGCTCAAAAATCGGGTAAGGTCGCCACGCCTCGGTTGGTTTGCGGGGGTAGATGTTGTTTCCCCGTCCTACTAGTCTGATAGCAATTTGAATAGAATCGCCCGTACCAGAAGGATCTCATGGCCGATATTGTCATCGTCAATCCGCGTTTCGACATCTCTTTTTGGGGGCTTGAGCATTGCATGCCCCTGTTCGGAAAGCAGGCGAATCTGCCGGTCGCCTGCTTAGGCCTCTTGGCAGCCCTTGTGCCAGACCATCATGACGTGACCCTTGTCGACGAGAATGTCGAGGACATCGACTTCGATCGCCTAGCGCGGGCCGATATGGTGTGCGTCACAGGCATGAATATTCAAGGGCGCCGGCTCATCGAGATTCTCGAGGAAGTCCGTGCCCGCGGCGTTATGACGGTCGTCGGCGGCCCAATGGCTACGGTCGAACCGGAGGCGCTCGAAGGGCTGGCCGACGTACTCTTCAAAGGTGAAGCGGACGAGACCTGGCCCGAGTTTTTGGCCGCCTGGGAAAAAGGCGAGCACAAATCCTACTATGAGCAGCCGGAAAAGACCGACGTTACGACGTTACCGGTGCCGCGGACGGATCTTTTGAAGATAGAGCGTTACATGTTCGGCAGCATGCAGATTTCACGCGGCTGTCCGTTCACCTGCGAGTTCTGCGATATAATCGTTACGTTTGGCAGGCGCCCGCGCCTCAAGACGAGCGAACAGGTCGTCGCCGAGCTGGAGGACTTCCTAAAGGCTGGCTTTAAGATGGTGTTCGTGGTGGACGACAACCTCATCGGCAATAAGAAGGCGATCAAGGAAGTCTTGCGGGAGATTGTGAAGTGGCAGCAGGAGCGCGCCTATCCGCTGACGCTCTTTACGGAAGCCTCGCTCGACCTTGCCGAGGACGAGGAGCTCATGGAACTCATGGGGCTCGCAAACTTCCAGAACGTTTTTATCGGAATCGAGACGCCGAACGAAGAGTCGCTGCGGGAGACGAAGAAGCTTCAAAACGTGCGGCCGAACGCGGGCTCTCTCATCGAGCGCGTGCATCGCATCCAAGATCATGGGATCGATGTGTGGTGCGGTATGATTGTCGGCTTCGATCACGACGATCCTACCATATTCAAAGCCGTTCCTGAGTTCCTGACGCGCGCGCGCATTTCGACGGCGCTGGTGGGTCTTTTGCACGCGATCCCCACGACCCCGCTCTACAAGCGGCTTAGGGAAGCGGGTCGTCTGAATAACGAGAAAGATCACGACCAATACGGCACGAATGTTATTCCGCTTGGCATGTCGTCTGCGGAGCTAAGGAATGGTTTTATCCAGACGATGCAAGAATGCTATGAGGTCGATTCTTATTTCGAGCGGTTAGACGCGCAATTTTTCGATCAGAACTTTAAGTTCACGCTGCATGAGCTGCCCTACTGGTCGATCTGGCGAATGGCCTGGGCGAAGCGTGCATTCCTCAATTACGTGCGTTTCGGGGTCGTGAGTTCGCGTCTGTTGTCCCTGGTGAAGGAATCCCAACTTCGCGATCGCTACCGCAAGCAGCTGGCGCGGATTGTGAAGGAACGCTGGCGCGAGCCGCATATTCTCTTCATATACGCGTTGAAGGTGGCGACGCACTATCACTATGCGGAAGTGGCCCGCGCGGTTGCGGATGTTGATCCGGTTACTGGTGCTATGTCGGATGCCGGCAAGCCGTTTTCAAGGTCGCGCAAAGCCGATGTCGGGACGGACGATAAAGCGAAAGCCAAAGAAGCGATCGCCGCCTAGGCCACGCCGGCACGCAGCAAATCGTGAATATGGACAAGGCCAACAGGCCGTCCCTCTTCCACGACAAAGAGGGCTGTGATCGCCCGGGCGTTGATGATCTCAAGCGCCGCGCTCGCCATGATGCCGCGCGTCACAGTCTTCGGCGCGGGCGTCATGATCTCGGCCGCGCGGCGGTCGAGAAGACCATTGCCCATATTCCGGCGCAAGTCGCCGTCGGTAATGATCCCTTGTAGGACCCCGTCAGCATCGACGACACCAAGGCAGCCAAGGGCCTTTTCCGTCATCACCACAATCGCTTCGGACATCACCGTGTCGGCGCCGGTGAGAGGAAGGGCTGTTTCACTATGCATGAGATCGTCCACGAATTTTAGCCGGGCGCCAAGCTGACCACCGGGATGCAGCACACCGAAATCGAGCGCGGTGAAGCCCTTGCTTTCCAGGAGTGCGATGGCGATAGAGTCTCCGAGGGCCAATTGCATCATGGTCGAGGTCGTGGGGGCGAGCCCGTGCGGGCAGGCCTCCTTGGAGCGGGGCAGCGCCAAAACGACTTCCGCGGCCTTTGCGAGCGTGGAGTGCCGATTCGAAGTCACCGCGACGAGCGGTACGGCGAACCGCCGTGAATAGTACAGAATGTTTTCGAGCTCGACCGTCTCTCCCGACCAGGAGAACGCCAGGATCGCATCGTCGGGCGTGATCATGCCGAGGTCGCCATGGCTCGCCTCGCTCGGATGAACGAAATAGGCGGGCGTTCCGGTGGAGGCCAGCGTGGCGGAAACCTTCACGCCCACATGGCCGCTCTTTCCCATGCCGGTCACGATCACGCGGCCGCGGCAGCCGCGAAGGATGCCGAGCGCGGCGGCGAAGCTCTCCGAAAGATCCGCCGCAAGGGCTTCCTGCAAGGCGCTCAGACCCTCGGCCTCGAGCTGCAATGTCCTCGTGGCCGAGGCGACGGCCTCGCTATGGTCTTCGGCTCTCGATAAATCCCGTTTCAAACTGGCGGACATAGGCTGGTATTCCCCCTCTTCGGCGCGCAATTCTAACATGGAATAAGGCATTGAAAGGTCGAGCCAAGATCATTTCGGGACGCCGATAAACGCCTCGTTAACCCTGTCTCCCCTAGGCTCTTAAGGTCAACGGGTCCCGGTGCGGAACTCTCGCTGTCGGGGGGGCTTCGCGCAAGCCCAGGTTTAATCGAGGTGCGTCCTTGCCGCGTCGCCATACGTCCAGCGCACCGGCCGTGGCGCAGGACGTACCCGGCTCGCGCGGGAGCATCGGCTCGACCCCGGCGGCCAAGTACTACGGGCGCGGGTGCAACGAGCCCAAGCGGTCCCATCGGCGCCGGAGCCACATCGCCGCCAAGACGCCAGCGCGGAATCCAGCTGAGAGGCGGCATCGTGGACGATGCCGCTGGAGGCGGTTCGGCTCAGGACGGCTCGGGCCAGGGCGGCTTGCCAAACGATCTTGCCAACCAGCCGGTGGTCTCGGACCCGCTCGGCGGTATCGGCGACGACACCGGAACATCCCAGACAACGCAGAGCGCCACGACTGACGAGCCCCCTGAGATGAGGCCTTCGACCGTGGATCCCGGCCTGCGGGGCGCGGTCGTCGCGGAGGAGTCCGTTCCCGGCTTTGGGATCGACCAGGGCAGGGCGCAGCCCCCGGGCGTGGAAAATCCCTTTGGTAGGCCGCTTCTGACGCCGCTTCGGAATGATATTCTGGATGTCGATCCTGCGGAGGATCCGCTGGGGCTTCGCACCCGCCAGCTCGATCCGTTTATACCGCTCGGGACGCGTATCGGGAATTTCCTCATCTTCGCCGAGGCCGAACTCGGCGGGATCTTCACCGACAACCTGCTGGGCACACCTATCGGGAGCACGGACTATGCCTTCGAGTTCGCGCCGGAAGTTCGTTTGGAGTCGGATTGGGCGCGGCACGCATTCGAGGCGGAATTCACTGCCGACCGGAGCTGGTTCAACACGTTCTCGGTCGAGGACGACAAGATCTACGCAGCCTTTCTGCGCGGCCGGCTCGATGTAGGCGCGCGTACCAATTTGGAGCTCGAGCTCGGAAAAGCGCAGACCCAAGATGGCCGGAACGCCACCAACATTACGAACACCGCCGGTTTTCGCACTACTGTGCAGGAGGAGCAGATCTCGGCCACGGCTACGCACAATTTCAACCGGCTCACGGTCGAGGTGGAGGGCAGCATTTCCACCTTCGACTACGAGGACTTGACGGGCGTGCAGCTAGCGATCGTGGACGCTGTGGTGGGGCGGGAAATCCCGCAAGAAGATGTCCGCGATTATCGCGAGAACGAACTGACCATACGCGGCATCTATGAGTTCAACCCTGACTTGGGGCTATATATCGAAGGGGAAAGAGCTGAGGGCGTGTACGAGCAGCCGGTCACGTTCTCAGGCCTTACGCGCGACCCGAGCGGCTTTGCGATCCTCGCGGGGACGACATTCGCGTTCAGTGACGCCTTCTACGGTGACATAAGCGTCGGATGGGGCGAGCAAAACTCGATTGCCGACGATACCGCGCCCATCGAAGGCGTCTTGTTCAACGCAGACATTGTTTGGATGCCGTCACCGATGACACTTGTCGAGTTCATCGCCAGCTCCTCCATCGACACGGCTAACACGGTAGATTCCCTTGGCGCTGTTTCTCGAAGCTACCGGCTCTCCTTGCAGCACGCGTTCTGGCGGTATCTCGTGGTAGGCGGTTATCTCAGCTATGAGACTGCGGACTATGTGGATAATCCGCTGGTCGATGACCGAATGCGCGAAGGGCTCACGTTCGAATATTTCTTCAATCCGAATATGTCCGTATACACCCGATACGAACATACGGACTTTATGTCGACGAATCGGTTCAGCGAGTACACGGAGAACGAGGTTCGGATTGGTATGCGCATCCGCAATTAGACGCAATCTCCCTCCGGTCAGAGCAGTTTCTTGATCTCGGCGACCACGGCGTCGCGCAAGTCCGGCCGTTCAAGGGCGTAAGCGACATTGGCGGCGAGAAAGCCGGGCTTCGAACCGCAGTCAAAGGCGCGGCCTTCATACTCCACCGCATAGAAGGGCTGCGTCTGCATCAGCGTCAGCATGGAGTCCGTCAGCTGAATCTCGCCGCCCGAGCCTTCCTCTTGCGCGGATAAGAGGTCGAAAACTTCGGGCTGCAGGATGTAACGGCCGAGAATGGTCAGGTTCGATGGTGCGGTGCCGGGCGCGGGCTTCTCCACCATGCCGGTGACGGGAAAAACATTGCCTTCGGCTTCGCCGATCGCCACCACACCGTAGTTCTTCGTCTGGTCTTGCGGAACGGGCTCGACCGCCAGGATATTGCCGCCATGAGCATTGTAGACGTCTAGCATCTGCGCGAGGCAGCCCTTGCCGGGCGCTTGCACGAGGACGTCCGGCAAAATCACGGCAAAGGGCTCGTCGCCGACGATTTCCCGGGCGCACCAAACCGCGTGGCCCAACCCCAAGGGTGCTTGCTGGCGGACGAAGCTCGCGGCGCCCGCTTCCGGAAGGCATGCGGCGAGTGTCTCGAGTTCGGCTGTTTTGCCTCGCTCGGCGAGCGTGTCCTCTACTTCCGGCAATCTGTCGAAATGGTCCTCGATCGTGCCCTTGTTGCGCCCCGTCACAAAAACGAAGTGCTCGATACCGGCTTCGCGGGCCTCGTCCACCACGTGCTGGATCAACGGGCGATCCACGACCGTCAGCATTTCTTTCGGCATGGCCTTGGTCGCGGGAAGAAAACGTGTCCCAAGCCCGGCGACAGGAAACACGGCTTTGCGAATGGGAGCGGGCATAAAGTCCTCTCTCGAAGCTATAGGCTGGACCCAGAGACGAATCAGGGGCAGGAATATCGCCGCTAGACATACCAAAATTTGGGCGCTTGGAAGTCCCCAAGACCTCCTTGCGATAGCACATAATAGAGCGCGTGAATCGCGGTTTTTCAGGGGTCGAAACACATGAGTGTGCTTGTCACAGGCGGTGCGGGCTATATCGGCAGCCATCTGGTGCTGGAGCTTCACGGTGCCGGTGAAGACGTTGTGGTCCTCGACAATCTGTCGACCGGTTTTCGTTCGGCGGTCCCGGACGCGGCTAGGTTCATCGAGGGCGATGTGGGCGACCGCGCGCTGGTCAGCCGGATCCTCCGCGAGCATCCCATCGACGCGATCCTGCATTTCGCGGGGTCGATCATCGTGCCCGAGTCGATCACGGACCCGCTGGGCTATTATGGCAACAACACCTGCAACTCGCGAAACCTCTTGGCCTGCGCGGTCGATGCCGGGATGCCTCATTTTATCTTCTCGTCCACGGCAGCCGTTTACGGCGAACCGGAATACACGCCGATCGGGGAGGACGCGCAGCTTCGGCCTATCTCGCCCTATGGCAGTTCGAAACTCATGACCGAGACGATGCTTGCCGATACGGCGCGGGCGCATCCCTTGCGCTACGTGGCCTTGCGCTATTTCAACGTTGCCGGGGCCGATCCAGAGGGGAGAACGGGGCAATCCACGCCACGCGCCACCCATCTGATCAAGGTTGCGTCGGAAGCGGCTGTGGGCTCGAGGCCCGGGCTCGATGTGTTCGGAACGGATTATCAGACTCCGGATGGGACCTGTGTGCGCGACTACATCCATGTCACCGATCTGGTTCGGGCCCATCTCGACGCGTTGCGTTACCTGCGCGGCGGCGGTGAGAGCACGGTGCTGAATTGCGGCTACGGCAGGGGCTTCTCGGTTTTGGAAGTCGTGGACGCGGTGAAACGCGTTTCGGGCTTCGACTTTTCTGTCCGCACTGTGGATCGCCGCCCGGGCGACCCGCCGGACTTGGTTGCAGGAGCGGGGCGGATTCGCGAGGTCCTTGGCTGGGAGCCGCGGCTCAACGACCTCGATACGATCGTCGGGCACGCGCTGGCCTGGGAACGGCACCTCAAGAGCGGGCGCGGCACCGCCTAGGGACGCGCCGTTCGCCGTTTTCGCGCCAAACTCGCCTTTTCAAGGCCAAAGAGGCTCGCCACAGTTGGCAAGAAGATTCGTTTGGAGGCTTGAAGGACCGTCCATGGTGGCCACTTCGTTCATGCGTTCGCGTTTGGCGTTCGCGTTTGGATTCGCCCTTGCGCTGGCCGCAGTGCCGGGCGCGGGCGCGGCCAGCCCCACCTCCGATTACAAGGAGGCTGTCGAAGCCAGTTTCGCGCAGTGGCTGGACGGCTTATGGCCGGAGGCGGAAGCGGCCGGGGTCTCCCGCGCGACTTTCGATGCCCAGCTTAAGGGTCTCAAGCTCGACTGGTCGCTGCCGCAATTGGTGCCGCCGGACCCGGCCTATCCAGGGGGTCCGGCTTTGCCTGCCGCCATGAAGCCCAAGCCGAAGCCGCAGGCCGAGTTCGGCGTGCCGCAGAACTACTTCAAAGCACGCAGCCTGAACGCGCTCGCCAATAGCGGCCGTGCCAAATACCGGCAGCTTGCCCCCACGCTCAAGGCTATCGAAGAGCAGTATGGGGTTCCGGCCAGTATCGTCCTTGCCATTTGGGGCCGCGAGACCGGGTACGGTCGGGCGGCGCTGCCGCACGATGCCGTCACCGCGATCGCGACCCAGGCTTTCATGGGGCGGCGCGCGAATGAGTTCCGGCCGCATTTGATCGGCGCGCTTAAGATCGTCGAATTTGGCCATGCAACCCGTAAGATGATGAAGAGCTCCTGGGCAGGTGCGATGGGGCATACCCAGTTCCTGCCGGGTGATTTCGAAGACTACGCGGTGGATTTCGACGGTGATGGGCGGCGGGATATTTGGCGTTCGGTGCCCGACGCCCTAGCCAGTGCCGGAAATTCGCTCCGCAGCCAGGGCTGGGATGGCAAACAGCCCTGGGCCTATGAAGTGACGCTGCCGAAGAAATTCGACTGTACGCTGCAAGGCCCCGATCAGGCGCTGCCGATCAAGGAGTGGATCGATCTCGGGGTTCAACGCGTCAAGGGACGCCCATTTCCGGAAGACCGGCTGGGAGATTGGACTTTTCTCGTGCTCCCGGCCGGGATGAAGGGGCCGGCCTTCCTGGCCACCACCAATTTCTCGGTGCTGAAGCTCTATAACAACTCGGATGTCTATGCGATTTTCGTCGGCCACGTGGCCGATATGATCGCGTATAACACCCCGGTACAATTTGTCGGCACCTGGCATCCGGTGGAGCGCTTTACCCGGGATCGCGTTTTAAAGTTCCAAAAAGTGCTTGTTTCCCAGGGGCATGACGTTGGGAAGGTCGACGGGCTGGTCGGTTTCAAGACCCGGCAGAGCATCGGCAAGGAGGAGAAGGCGCGGGAGCTGCCCTTGACCTGCTACCCGAGCCACGCCTTGATTAACCAAGTGCTAAAGTAGGCCCTGTAATTCTACGCAAATGCGTAACGGCGGGTCTGCCACGGTTTTGCCCGCTCCAATTGCTAGGTTTCCGAAATGCGACCCATGAATTTCCCTAAGGCTCTGATTTCGGCCGCGTTGTCGGCCTGTTTGGTGTGTTTCTCCGCAGTAGCTGTGCCGACTACCGCTCATGCGGACCGGTTTCAGACCTGCGTGAAGAGCTTCTGGCCGGCCGCTAAGCGCGGTGGCGTCAGCCGGGAGACCTTCGAGCAGGCCACCGCAGGCATCATCCGCGACAGCGAGGTGATCGAGTCCGCCAAGTACCAGCCCGAATACAAGAAGCCCATGGGTGAGTATGTGGAGCGGGCCATCTCGCCGAAGCGGCTGACGATGGGCCAGCAGAAGCTCGTCGAGTATGGGGCGCTTCTCGATGCGGTCGAAGCCAAATATGGCGTTGACAAGCACATTGTCCTCGCGATCTGGGGCGTGGAATCGAACTACGGCACCAACAAGGGTGATAAGCACGTCATCCAGTCGCTGATGACTCTGGCGTGTTCGGGGGTCAAGTCAAAATTCGCCCGTGGGCAGATCGTTTCAGCACTGAAGATTCTTCAGCGCGGAGATACGGACCCTGAGCATTTCAACGGTTCGTGGGCCGGCGCTATGGGGCATACCCAGTTTATTCCCACTACCTATTCCGCTTATGCGGTTGATTTCGATGGCGACGGGCGCCGCGATATTTGGGACACGATCCCCGATGCCCTTGGGTCGACAGCCGCGTATTTGAAAAAGTCTCGCTGGAAGACCGGGCAGACCTGGGGTTACGAGGTGAAACTGCCTAAGAGTTACACGGCCAAGCGTTACAAGCGCGGGACTTCCCGGACGCTTGCGAGTTGGCAGAAGGCCGGCGTCAAGCGCGTCGACGGACAGCCTTTTCCCCGCCCGAGCGACAAGGCACAGCTCCTGTCGCCGGACGGACGCAAAGGGCCGTCCTTCCTGGTCGTGAACAATTTCCGCTCGCTCCTGCGCTACAATCAGGCGGACTCCTATGCGCTTGCCGTGGGTCATCTGGCCGACCGGCTGGCTGGCCGCAGTCCCTTCGTCCAGGCTTGGCCGACAAGCGAACGGCGTCTTTCCATGGAGCAGCGCATGGAGCTGCAGCGCCATCTGATTGCGCTTGGGCATCTGGAAGGCGACGTGGACGGCATTATCGGCAGCGGTACGCTCGAAGGTGTGCGCTCCTATCAGCGCGCGAAGAAGCTGCAGGTCGATGGTTATCCGACGCAGACGATTTTGACGAAGCTGCGGGCCGAGGCCCCGGCTGCGCCGGCCATGGTGCCTCAGTCGACGGCATCGATTCCGGCGCCACAAGCCGTGCCAGCCCAAGCTGTTCCGGCCCAGGCTGTCCCAGCTCCGGCTGTGCCGGCGCAGGCCGCCGTGCCGCAGGCGCTTGCGCCTCAAGCCCCTATGCCACAAGCCGCGCCACAGCTTCTTGCACCGGCGCAGCCACTGTCGCAGGGCGTCGCGCCTCCGGTCTATCCGCAACAGGCGCATCCGCTTCAGACGCTGCCCTGGGACTCGTGGCACACGGGCGGCATCGCGACCCATCCGCGAAGCGCCGCCGACGCGCCGCCTCCGGCGAATTAGTGTTATAGTGGGATCTTGATGTCTCCCTCTAGGAACTCGCGCACCCCTATGCCTCGTTTGATTGGCCTGATCGCGCTGACGCTCGCAGCGTATCTCTTACCCGTCACGCCCCAGCCAGTGGCAGCGCAAGACGCGCTCGCCCATCGCAGCTACATCACACCCTTTCCCAATGGCGACCGCTACCGTGTGGTGGTCCTCGGCGACGGGCTGGGAGAGGGGCTTTGGAATGGGCTCTATCGTACCTTCGAAGACAACCCTTCCGTGGACGTCCTTCAGCAGTCCAAGAAGTGGACCGGCTTTACCGATCCGAAGCGCTTCGACTGGAATACCCAGATCGATCAGATCATGAAGGACGGCAATTACCATGCCGCGGTCGTTCAGTTCGGGCTAGGCGAGAACAAGCCGATCCGCAAAGGCGGCAAGCTGCTCAAGGTGGGGACCGAGGAATGGCGCGAGGCCTATGGCGAACGCGTTGAGACGTTCATCGCTAAATTGCGGGGTACGGGGCTCGGCGTCTACTGGGTCGGCCTGCCGGTCATGCGTTCGGCGGGAAAGCGGGCCGCGGCCGAACGGCTCAATGATGTGTTTCGCGAGAAAGCGTTCGTGAACGGCGCCAAATTCGTCGACACGTGGGCTGAGTTCGCCGACGAGAACGGTCAGTACACCCTCGTCGGCACCGACGAGCAGGGGCGGACCCAGCGCCTACGCGACGGCGACGGCTTTACCTCACGCGGCAATCTGAAACTTGCCAAGATCGTGAACAAGGAGCTTGGCAAGGATATCGACCTTGCGAAAAAGGAACGCGACATCCCGCTCGCCGGCGATCCCGAGGAACAGGCCAAGGTGGCCACGGGACTGACGTCTGCGCCAGAGCCGGCAGCCAGGCGCGCGGCCGGCGAGGCTGCGGATGGCGGCGAGGAGAACGTCTTAAGAGAGGACCAGGTCGGGGATGTCAGTGTCTTCCGGCCGAACCGGGACGTGGCCGCGCCACTTGCCGATCCGTCGGCAGATGCTGCGGGCGTCGGCGCGCGTGATCCGCGGGTGATCACGTCGGACTTGCCGGGCGGCTATACCGCGATCTCGTCAATCTCCGCAGTTTCCGATGTCACGTTGTCCTCGTCACGGCCGCAGTTGCCGCTCGCGCAACGGCCCTATTACCGGGTTCTCGTGCGCGGCGAGCAGTTGGAGCCGAAGTCCGGGCGCGCCGACGATTTCGGCTGGCCGCCCAGCTAGGCGAGATGATCCCGCAGCGAAGCACGGCGCGGCCTAGCGCGGCAGCAGTGTCGATCCCATCAGGAACTTGTCGATCGCGTGGGCGGCTTGCCGGCCTTCGCGAATAGCCCAGACCACGAGCGATTGGCCGCGGCGCATATCGCCCGCTACGAAGACTTTGCCATGCGAGGTCTGGTAGTCGACGTCGTTGGCCTTGACGTTGCCGCGCTGGTCGAGATCGACGTCGAGATCCGCGATCATGCCTTCCTCGACCGGGTGCACGAAACCCATGGCCAGGAATACAAGATCCGCGGGGATCGTGAATTCTGAGCCTTCGATCGGCTTCATCTGCTCGTCGAGGCGCACGCATTCCAGCTTCTCGACCTTGCCTTCGCCAAGGAACCGGCTCGTCGCCACGCTGAAATCGCGGGCAGCGCCTTCGGCTTGGCTCGACGAGGTGCGGAACTTGAGCGGCCAGTGCGGCCAGGTCATCGCTTTGTTTTCCTGCTCGGGCGGTTCCGGCATAATTTCGAGCTGCGTCACGGTGGTCGCGCCCTGACGGAATGATGTGCCGATGCAATCCGAGCCTGTGTCGCCACCGCCGATTACCACCACGCGCTTGCCCTTGGCGCTGATGGGATCCACGTCGCCGAGCGGCTCGCCCGACACGCGGCGGTTCTGCTGCGGCAGGAAAGTCATGGCGAAGTGAACGCCATCGAGTTCGCGTCCGGGCACGGCGAGATCGCGCGGGTGCTCCGACCCGCCCGCTAGCAGCACGGCGTCGTGATTACGCTCCAGGTCGCGGGTATCGAGATCTTTTCCGACTTCAACATTGCAATGGAAGGTAACGCCTTCGGCTTCCATCTGCTCGACGCGGCGTTCGATGACCGACTTCTCCATCTTGAAGTCGGGAATGCCGTAGCGGAGCAGTCCGCCGGGATATACGTGCTTCTCGAAGACATGCACGTCGTGGCCTGTGCGCGCAAGCTGCTGCGCAGCTGCGAGCCCCGCAGGCCCCGATCCCACGATGGCGACACGCTTGCCGGTCTTCGTCTCGGGCGGCTGCGGCACGATCCAGCCTTCGTCGAAAGCACGGTCCGCGATGGCGCGCTCGATGGACTTAATCGTTACCGGCTCGTCGATTATGTTCAGTGTGCAAGCCGCCTCGCAAGGTGCCGGGCAGATGCGCCCCGTCACTTCGGGGAAGTTGTTCGTCGAATGCAAGTTTAACGCCGCGTCCTGCCAGTCGGCGTGATAAACGAGGTCGTTCCAGTCCGGGATCTGATTGTTGACGGGGCAGCCGGTATGACAATATGGAATGCCGCAATCCATGCAGCGCGCGGCCTGCTTGGTGATGTCCGCATCGCTCAAAGCGATGACGAATTCCTTGAAGTGGCGCACACGGTCGGCGGCGGGCTGATAGCCCGACTCTTCCCGCTCGATCTCCAGAAATCCTGTAACTTTGCCCATTCGATTAGGATCTCCGCCCTACTCATCTCAACCCTGCCAGCGCTTCGGCCTTACCGAAGCCCGGCTCTCAAATCTCAGCCGTGCCGCTTATTTGCCGTTCCCGCGCAAGCCGATCTCGATTTCATCGAGCCCGTCCGGGTCGGTGGCCTGCTGGCGCGCCATTTCCTGCAGCGCGCGTCGATACTCCACCGGCATAACCTTGACGAACTTCGGCAAGTAGGTGGACCAATTGTCCAGGATATCGCGCGCCCGCGACGAGTCAGTATAGTGCAGATGGTTCTCGATCAACTTGCGCAGGCGCAAGGCATCGTGACGCGTCATGTCGGTCAGGTCGACGAGGCCGTGAGTCTCAAGGTCACCGCCCTGATGCTGATCCTTCTCCATGGCTTCGTCCTCGCACGGCATCGGCTCGAGCTCTACCATGGCCATGTTGCAGCGCTGCTCGAAATCGCCGGACTCGTCGAGCACATAGGCGACGCCGCCTGACATGCCGGCTGCGAAGTTGCGGCCCGTCGGACCGATCACCACGACCACCCCCCCGGTCATGTATTCGCAGCCGTGATCACCCGTGCCTTCAACTACGGCCGTCGCGCCGGAATTGCGGACGCCGAAACGCTCGCCGCCGAAGCCGCGGAAATAGCATTCGCCGGCAATGGCCCCGTACATAACCGTGTTGCCGACAATGATCGACTTTTCTGGAACGATCCCCGAGTTCTCTGGTGGCCGGACGATGATGCGGCCACCAGAGAGTCCCTTGCCCACATAGTCGTTGCCTTCGCCGACAAGTTCGACCGTCACGCCGTGCACGAGCCAGGCCCCGAAGCTCTGTCCGGCCGAGCCGTTGAAGCGAATCCAGATCGTGTCGTCCAAAAGCCCTGCATGGCCATAGCGCTTGGCGATCACGCCTGAGAGCATCGCACCTGTCGACCGGTCTACATTCTTGATGGGAAGGTCTAGCTTGACGGGCGTCCTCTCTTCGATCGCGGGGCGGCACAGTTCGATCAGCCTTTGGTCCAGCACGGTCTCCAGGCCATGGTCCTGGCGCTCGGTATTGCTGATCGGATGATCCAATGCGTTTTCCAGCTTGTGGAACAGCTTGGTGAAATCGAGCCCGCGCGCCTTCCAATGGTCGATCGCGCTTTCCTTATCCAAAACCTCCGTGCGGCCGATCATCTCCTTGAACGACCGGAAGCCGAGTGCGGCCATGTATTCGCGCACTTCTTCGGCAACGTAGAAGAAGAAGTTGATGACGTGCTCGGGGGCGCCGGTGAAGCGCGCACGCAGGACCGGATCCTGGGTCGCGATCCCGACCGGGCATGTATTCAGATGACATTTGCGCATCATGATGCAGCCGGCCGCGATCAATGGTGCGGTCGAGAAGCCGAATTCGTCGGCGCCCAGAAGCGCGCCCACAATCACGTCGCGTCCGGTACGCAGACCCCCGTCCACCTGGACAGCGATACGGCCGCGCAGGCGGTTCAGAACCAGCGTTTGTTGGGTCTCGGCAAGCCCGATCTCCCAAGGAGATCCTGCATGCTTGATCGAGGTCAGGGGCGAGGCGCCCGTGCCGCCTTCGAATCCCGAAATCGTCACATGGTCGGCCATGGCCTTCGCGACGCCCGCGGCGACCGTGCCCACGCCGACCTCTGAGACCAACTTCACCGACACGGCGCTCGCCGGGTTGACGTTCTTGAGGTCGTAGATGAGCTGCTTCAGGTCTTCGATCGAATAGATGTCGTGGTGCGGCGGCGGTGAGATGAGGCCAACGCCGGGCGTGGAGTGGCGCACCTTGGCGATGGTCGCATCGACTTTGTGGCCGGGCAGCTGTCCGCCTTCGCCGGGCTTTGCGCCCTGCGCCATCTTGATTTGGATCATGTCAGCGTTGGACAGGTACTCGGTGGTCACGCCGAAACGGCCCGAGGCCACCTGTTTGATCGCCGAGCGCATGGAATCGCCGTTGGGTAGCGGCGTGAAGCGATCCACTTCCTCGCCGCCCTCACCCGTGTTGGACTTGCCGCCGATCCGGTTCATGGCAATCGCGAGCGTCGTATGCGCCTCGCGGCTGATCGAGCCGAATGACATGGCGCCAGTGGCGAAGCGCTTCACGATCTTGGCGGCGGGCTCGACTTCGTCAAGCGGGATCGCCTTCTGCCCGAGCTCCTCGGCGTTCTTGATGCGGAACATTCCGCGCAAGGTGAGAAGCTCTTTGTCCTGCTGATTCACCGCGTCGGCATAGGCGCGATATTTCTCAGGCAGGCTGCCGCGCACCGCATGCTGAAGATCGGCCACGACCTGAGGCCGCCAGGAATGGGCCTCGCCGCGAATCCGGAAGGCGTATTCCCCGCCCACGTCGAGCGCATTCTTCAAGATAGGCGCATTGCTGAAGGCAGCCTTGTGCCGGTCGACGGTCTCCTTCGCGATTTCCGCGAGGCCGACGCCTTCGATCTGGCTGTTGGTGCCCGTGAAGTACTTGGCTACGAAGTCGGACTTGAGTCCAACCGCGTCGAAGATCTGCGCGCCGCAATAGGATTGGTAGGTCGAGATGCCCATCTTGGACATAACTTTCAGCATGCCCTTGTCGACCGCCTTCATGTAGCGCGTGACCGCCTCGTCGAGGGTTGGCTCGTCGTCCAACTCAGGCAGCAGCGTTTCGATGGTTTCGAACGCCAGATACGGGTTGATCGCCTCGGCGCCGTAGCCGGCCAGGGTGCAGTACTGGTTCACCTCGAAGGCCTCGCCGGTCTCGACGACGAGCCCGACCGACGTGCGCAAGCCGCAGCGGATCAGATGATGATGCACCGCGCTCGTCGCCAGCAGCGAGGGGAGCGGAATGCGGTCGCTGTCCGTGGCGCGATCCGACAGGATGATGATGTTGTCGCCTTCCAGAACGGCGGCCTCCGCCTTCTGACACAGCTCGTCCAGCGCGCCGGCCATGCCCTTTTCGCCATACTTGGCGGGATAGGTCATGTCGAGCGTCACCGTCAGGAACTGATTGTCGGCAACCGCGCCAATGGCCCGGATGCGCTCCAGATTCTCGTTCGTGAGAATCGGATGCGCGGCTTCCAGGCGCTTCTCCTTCGAGGTGCCCTCGAGATTGAGCAGGTTGGGGCGTGGACCGATAAACGTCACCAGCGACATGACGAGCTCTTCGCGGATCGGGTCGATCGGCGGGTTCGTCACTTGTGCAAAGTTCTGCTTGAAATAGGTGTGCAGCAGCTTCGGGCGATCCGAAAGGGCCGAAATGGGCGTGTCAGTTCCCATGGAGCCGATCGCTTCCTGGCCGGTCTGGGCCATGGGAAGCATCAGGAATTTCAGGCTCTCTTGCGAATAGCCGAAGGCTTGCTGGCGATCCAGCAGGCTGACATTCGGGCGCGCAGGTGGCACCGCCGCGCCCGGCAACTCATGCACGTGGATCTGAGTCCGGTCGAGCCAAGCCTGGTAGGGATGCGAGTCGGTGAGCTCCGCCTTGATTTCCTCGTCCGAGACGATGCAGCCTTTTTCGAGATCGATGAGCAGCATCTTGCCGGGCTGGAGGCGCCACTTCTCGACGATCTTGTCTTCCGGGAAGGGCAGAACGCCCGCCTCCGAGGACATGACGACGAGGCCGTCGTCGGTCACGAAATAGCGGGCGGGCCGCAGACCGTTCCGGTCCAGCGTGGCGCCGATTTGCCGTCCGTCGGTGAAGGCCATGGCGGCCGGGCCGTCCCAAGGCTCCATCAGGCAGGCGTGATACTCGTAGAAAGCGCGGCGCTTGGCATCCATCAGCGGGTTGCCGGCCCAGGCCTCGGGGATCAGCATCATCGCGGCATGGGCGAGGCTGTAGCCGCCCTGGACCAGGAATTCGAGTGCGTTGTCGAAGCAAGCCGTGTCGGATTGGCCTTCATAGGAGATCGGCCACAGCTTCTCGATCTCATCGCCGAATAGTGGCGAAGACACGCTCGCCTGGCGCGCGGCCATCCAATTCACGTTGCCCCGCAGCGTATTGATCTCACCATTATGGGCGACCATGCGGAAGGGGTGCGACAGCTTCCAGGATGGGAAGGTGTTGGTCGAAAATCTCTGGTGAACCAGCGCCAACGCCGAAATGAATTTCGGATGGTGCAGGTCCTGATAGTAGGCTCCAAGCTGGTAGGCGAGGAACATTCCTTTGTAGACCACAGTGCGGCACGACATGGACACGATGTAGAAGCCGATATCGCGCCCGCCTGTCTCGCCATTGATCGTGTTGGAGATCACCTTGCGCAGCACGAGGAGTCGGCGCTCGAACTCCGACTCGTTGGTTATGCCGGAGCCGCGTCCGATGAAAATCTGCCGGTGAACCGGCTCGGTCTCGATGACCTCCGGCGACAGGGTTGCGTTGTCCGTCGGCACGGTGCGCCAGCCGAGCAGGGTCAGACCTTCCGATTCGATCACGCGCTCGATCGCGGATTCGCAATAGATTCGCTGAGCCTGATTGGACGGCATGAAGATTTGACCGACTGCGTACTCCCCCGGCTCGGCCATAGTGAACCCGAGCGGCGCGCAAACCTCTTCGAAGAACTCATGCGGGATCTGAACCAGCATGCCTGCGCCATCGCCGTCGCGCGGGTCGGCGCCTGCAGCCCCGCGATGGGTCAGGTTCACAAGAATCTCGAGGCCTTGCTCGATGATCGTGTGGCTCTTATTGCCCTTTAGGTCCGCAATGAACCCGACGCCGCACGCATCGTGTTCGTTGGCCGGGTCGTAGAGTCCTTGGGCGCGCGGCAGGCCGTTCGGAGCCGCGTTGAAAGGTCCAGGTATGAGCGCACGGGGTGCCATCTTCTGCATGAATACTCGGCCTCGCCTTTGTGGGCGAGCATTTGGGGTTGGGCTAGTAGCCGTCTACCTCACCAATGTGACCGTGTGGGCAGTAGTGAAGATCGAGCCCTAAGCAACGATTGAGAGGCGGTTAGCGCTCCTCTGCGCTAGCGAGGGCGGCGTTTCGAGGCAACTGTTCGCCCCTTGTGAGGCGGTGTGAAAGCTCTGCGCCGCAGACTCTAGTACAAAGGTCAGCAAGCCTGTCCTATTTAGACCCAAAATGCCAGATTTCCGCGGGGCACACAAGCGCAAGATTCACGATGCGATATCGGCGCGATACGCAGAACCCGTCGATGATTACAGGCCACGGAGCGAGCCCTGCAACCGGCTACCGGATCACGCCAATCTGGCGGAGGCGTGATTTGACGGGAGTGGAGATTCGCGGCCCACTTAGGGTGCAACTGCGACAGTCGGTGGACTGAAGATTCTTCGGTCGGCCGTCACCTCCGCAAGACCAACTGAAGCTCTTAAGAAGGACTCGAAATGACCATTCAATCCAAAGACATCTCCGGCGTAGCTGTGGCGAGCGCCTTTGCTGCCGCGCTTGGCCTGGCAGCATCAGCCGTCCCCGCCGCCGCCGCAGACGAGCAGGAGAAGTGCTATGGCGTCGCCAAGGCTGCCGAGAACGACTGCGCCGCCGGCCCTGGCACGACCTGCGCTGGCACGTCCAAGATCGACTACCAGGGCAATGCCTGGAAGCTCGTGCCCAAGGGTAGTTGCACGACCATGGAACTGCCCGGAGATCGCAAAGGCAGCCTTACGGCGCTCGATCGCGACAATCCGCCTGCGTAACGGCGATGGCGCATTCGGCGACATTCGGGACAAGCCCGATTCCGTGTAAGAGCGGGGTCGGGCTGAAGCCCGAGCACTACCGCGACATTCTCGATAGCGCGCCGGATATCGGCTGGTTCGAAATCCACGCTGAGAACTATATGGGTGCGGGTGGCCCACCTCATGCCTATTTGACGGCGATCCGCGAGCGCTACCCAATCTCGCTGCATGGCGTGGGTCTATCCATCGGCGGCGCAAGCCCACTCGATACCGAGCATCTTGCGCGCCTGCGTGCGCTTGCGGACCGTTATCAGCCCGCCTTGTTTTCGGAGCATTTGGCTTGGTCCAGCCACGACACGGTCTACCTCAACGACCTTTTGCCTCTGCCGTATACGGAGGAAACGCTTGCCCGCGTCTGCGATCACATCAATGAGGTGCAGGATGCAATGCAGCGGCAATTGCTTCTGGAGAACCCTTCGACCTATCTGTCCTATATCGAGACGACGATGGCCGAGGTTGACTTCTTGCGCGAGATAGCACGGCGGACGGGCTGCGGTCTGTTGCTCGACGTGAACAATGTCTTCGTGCAGGCAGCCAATCACGGGTTCGACGCCGACGCTTATCTCGATGCGTTCCCGATGGAGCATGTGGGCGAGATTCACCTCGGCGGACATGCTCAAGATACGGACGAAGACGGATCGCTCCTGCTTATCGACGATCATGGGCGTGAAGTCGCCGACCCTGTCTGGACGCTGTATGAGCGCGGGCTTGCGCACACCGGGCCGATGCCGACCCTGATCGAATGGGATAACGACGTCCCGGCGTGGCCTTTGCTTTTGGCGGAGGCGCAACGGGCCGATCGCGTGCTCGTGGCGAGCACCCCTGTTCGCGCCGCCACCGCGCCAGAGCGCGTAACCGCGCTATGAGCACCGACGCCGTCCAGCGCGAAGCCACTTTCGCCCGGGCGGTGCTCGATGCGGCAGCCGGAGTTCCTGCGGTTTTGATGGGCCGCAACGACGCCAGTGCCAACCGGCGCTTCGCGGTCTATCGCAACAATGTCTATGCTGGCCTCATCAACGCGCTTGCGGGTCGGTTCCCGGCGACGGCCAAGCTTGTGGGAGAGGAGTTCTTCCGCGCCATGGCAAGGGAGTATGTGGAGAAGTCCCCGCCAAGCTCGGCGGTTCTTTTGCTCTATGGCGCTGATTTTTCCGATTTCATGGGCGCGTTCCCGCCCGCATTCCCTGTCCCCTATCTCGCAGATGTGGCTCGGCTCGAATGGGCCTGGCACACGGCCTATCATGCTGCCGATGCCGAGCCGTTGTCTCAGGACGCGCTGGCGGCACTTGTCGCGCGCGCCGACGACATCGCCCTTAGGCTTCATCCCTCGCTTAGCGTCATCCGATCCCCTTATCCGGTTGTCACAATCTGGGAGCTCGCATTGCGCGATGGCAAAGATGAACCGGGGCGGCTCCAAGCGGACGGCGAGGACGCCCTGGTGCTTCGTCCCGCGCTTCAGGTGACAGTTCGCCGCCTGCCGCGCGGCGGAGCAGCTTTCGTCCAAGAGCTGATGGAGGGGAAAAACCTGCCGGTTGCCGCGGCGGCGGTCTTGGAGAGCGAGCCAGGCTTCGACCTTGCGGCCAATCTTGCGGGTCTGATGCGAAGCGGCGCCATCGAGGGGACCGTTAATCCACTATAAGTTGTTTTTTATTTAGGATACGTTTTGCGCTAGAATCCTACGCCATCACGGTCACAGCAGGTGCCACCGCCTGCGGTCAGGGAAGGGCGCTCCTCGCACGGGGAACGCCCTTCTGTCTGTGTCCTTTCGACTTCCCGAGCCACATCGGCCGGGCGCGTGCTTAGGCCGCGTGGGTGTCGATCACCTTGGTCTCGTCAGTCTGAGCCTCGCCGGCCTTGGCCGTGATTTCGATGGTGCGCGGCTTCATGGCCTCAGGCAGCTCGCGCGCGAGGTCGACATGGAGCAGGCCATTTTCCAGACTCGCGCCTTTCACCACAACATGGTCGGCCAGTTGGAAACGCCGCTCGAAGCTGCGGCCGGCAATGCCGCGATGCAGATAGGTCGAGTTCTCCTGCTCAACGTGCTTCTCGCCACTAATGGACAAGGTATGCTCCTTCACCTCGATGTCGAGATCGCCTTCGCTGAAGCCGGCGACAGCCATGCTGATGCGGTAGTCGTTCTCGCTCACCCGTTCGATGTTGTAGGGCGGGTAGGCCGGAGCGTCGCCCTCGAAGCTATTCAGCGTATCGAGCAGCGAACCGATCCGGTCGAAACCGACAGTCGAGCGATAAAGCGGGGTCAGATCGAATTGCCTCATGTCACATCCTCCTTATGAAGCGATATGGTGCGGAGCCCGCTCCAGGTGCGGAGCCGGGCACTGAAACGCAAAGCCAAATGGCCTTTGCGCAACCCGGATATAGGGTCGCCATTGGGGCGCTTCAAGAGGGATAGAAGTCTGAATATAAACAGAAATTTCAGGACACCGGCATCCGGGCCGGATGGCGCGCGTGGCCGGGCAGGCCCAAGGTATGTTGTCGCGGGCGCCCCGGCGGCTGTAAGAATGAGCCGGCGAACCAATCGTCCCGCTCAGCGGGATTTCGAGGCTTTCCAATCACGATGACACTCGTTGCGACACCCAAAAATCCCGTCCCGCTCGGCGCGTCCGCGGGCTATCTCGATGTGCGGAAGGGTATCAAGATCCGCTATGCGAGCTGGCAATCCGCCTTGCGTGAGAGGCGCGGCACGGTCTGTATCTTTCCCGGCCGGAACGAGTACATCGAGAAATACTTCGAGGTAATCGGCGAACTCCGCCGCCGGGGGTTTGCCGTTGCCATTCTCGACTGGCGCGGGCAGGGCGGGTCGACCCAGCTAGTCCGCGGGTCCTCTCGCGGGCACGTGCGCAGCTTCATCGACTATGAGGAGGACATCCATCAGTTCATGAAGGGTGTCGTGCTGCCCGACTGTCCGATGCCCTACTACGCGCTGGCGCACTCGATGTCGGCTCCAATCCTCTACAATGCGGCGACCAAGCGCGGGTGCTGGTTCAATCGCCTGATTACGACGGCACCCATGGTCGAACTTGCCAGACTTCCGTTCCCCCCGGAGGTTTGCGGAGGGCTGGCGAAGGGGCTGTCGCTTTTGGGGCTTGGCAAGCAGGCCGTGCCCGGCGATCCGTTCGTCTGGACGAGCGACGTCTTTGAGGGAAATCCCCTGACCTCGGATCGGGAGCGGTTCTATCGCAATGTCGAGGTGCTCGATTCGGCGCCGGGCCTCGCGGCCGGACCGCCGACCGTCGGTTGGCTCAGCGCCGCGTTCGACGCGATGGGGCGCCTCGATAGCGAGAAATACGCGCCGAAAATCCGTGTACCTTCGTTGCTGGTCGTCGCCGGTGACGACCGGATCGTCTCAAACAAGGCGATCGAGGCCTTGTCGTCGCGGTTGCGAGCCGGCACGCAGATCGTGCTGCGCGGTGCCCGCCATGAAATCCTTCAAGAACGGGATGCGATCCGCGAGCAGTTCTGGGCGGCCTTCGATGCGTTCGCGCCGGGCGTGGCGATGCGCAAAACCGCCTAGGCGGATAAGATCTTCAGGGCTGCCGCGTGCAGTGCGGGATCGCCGGCCGCCACGATGCGCCCGCCCTTGTTGGGATCGCCACCCTCCCAGGTCGTCACGACACCGCCCGCGCGCTCGACGATCGGCACGAGCGGCATGATGTCGAACGGTTTTAGTCCGGCCTCGACGACGAGGTCGATCTGCCCCATCGCGAGAAGACAGTAATTGTAGCAGTCGCCGCCGAAGCGGCGCAGACGCACCGCATGCGTCAAAGTTTCGAAGCGGGCAAGCTCAAAAGCATCGAATAGCTCCGGCGCGGTGCTCGCCAAGATGGCGCAGTCGAGCGCGGGGCATGGTCTCACCCGGATCGTTTGCCTCTCGCCGCCCTGACCCGCACCTCGAGCGAAGAAGCTCTCCGTTTCGCTGCTCCAGAACCGTTCACCGGTATAGGGCTGGTTCATCATCCCCAGCAGCGGCGCGCCATGCGCAGTTAAACCGATGAGCGTGCCCCAAAGGGGCTGGCCCATGATAAAGCCGCGTGTGCCGTCGATCGGATCGATAATCCAACAGTAGTCGGCGTCCGGGCGCTCGTCCCCGAATTCCTCGCCGACAATGCCGTGTTCGGGATAGGTCTCCGACAGGATGGCGCGAATGGCAGATTCCGCGTTCCGGTCGGCCACGGTGACCGGGTCGAACTCGGCGCCACCCTTGTCATCGACGGCCAATTCGGTGCGAAAATGTGGCAATATGACCGCGCCAGCCCTCTCAGCGAGCGCATGCGCTGTCGTTATATAGCCCTGGAAATCGAGTTGAACTGTTTTGGTCACGGCCCAAGGCTTGGCGGTCTTTACCATTGTGTGTCAAGGCTCCCCGAGGCTTTAGGGATAAGACTTAGAGAAAAGTCTTACGGGCGGACGGCGGCAGCGGGTATGCCGGATTTCCACCCATCGGCGTGACCTCGCGGCATCACTGTTTCAGTACTGTCGCAAATTTCCGTGCACACCTTGATTTTTGTGCGTTGCAATGACACATTGTTGCAATGCGGTATAGCTCTCCAGGCCATACCGCTGCCCTCCTTGGGCGTTTCCTCCCTAGACTTGGGCCGTTCGTTCACTCGGACGGCCCTTTTTTTTGGCAAAGGGTTTATTCGGCCGCTGCGCGCGGGACGACGAGACCCGGAAAGCCGGGCAGGAGGCCGCGGATCAAGGTTTGCAGCTTGTCCCGCAGCTCTTCGAACCGAGCCGTTCGTTCGAACGTCGCCTCGTCCATGTAAAGCGCCCGATTGATTTCAATCTGCAGAACATGCTGGGCCTTGTGGGGCCGGCCGTAATGTTCGGTGATGTAGCCGCCCGCATACGGTTTGTTGAGCGCGACGCAAAAGCCCAAGCTATCCAACGACCGGGCAGCGATACGGGTGAGCTCGCTGCTGCACGAGGTTCCGAAACGGTCGCCGAGAACAAAGTCCGCCCGGCTCGAGCGTTTGTCCGTCTGCGGGCTTGAGGGCATGGAATGGCAATCGATCAGCACCGCGAAGCCGAACTCCCGTTTGGCCTCGAGCAGAAGCCCCGAAAGGGTCTCGTGATAGGGCAAGTATAGGCGGTGGATCCTTTCCAGCGCGGCTGCGACCGAGAGGGGTTCTCTGTAGATTTCGTCGGATTCTGAGACAATCCGGGCAATGGTTCCAAGGCCCCCGACCACGCGGACCGACTGGGTGTTGGCATAATGAGGCAGTCCGTCGCGGAACAGGGTCGGGTCCAGCTCGTAGGGCTCGCGGTTCACGTCGAGATAGGCCCGCGGGAAATGGGCGTGGAGCAGCGGGGCCCCGAGCGCGGCCGCAAAGCTGAAAAGCTCATCCACATAGGCGTCCTCGGACCGGCGCAAAGTCAGCGGGTCGAGCTTCGAGGAGGCTAGGAACGACCTGGGATAGACGCGGCCGGAGTGGGGCGAGTTGAACACTAGAGGGAGACCGAGTTTTTTGGGGCGTGCCACTGTGTAAGGCGGTGAAAGTTCCCGTTCGATCGCTTCGGCCTCTTTGCGGCTCATTCGCCAAACCTTTATTTTCTTGCGTTTCGGCGCCGGCGGCCGGCCAAGGGCCTCCGCGCCAGGTTAACTCTGCCAACGAGAGCTGTGCCTGTCCAGGCGTGTTCCGGCTTGTGCCGGGGCCAAATAGCGGCAATGATTTGGTCGTTACCACAGGGAGTCCGTTCCGAACCTTTCGAAATCGGGCAAGCGGTCGTTTACATAATTCGTGTAGGCCCAAGGGATGTGGGTCCTACGGGGCGAGTGTGAAGGGGGACGAGGGCTATGGAGGCGAATGATCCGCGGGTGCGCAGCGTTCAACGTATTCTTCTTGCAGAAGACGATGACGATATGCGCCGGTTCCTGGTCAAGGCGCTGGAGAAGGCCGGGTACGATGTGGTGTCGTTCGGCAATGGCATGGAGGCCTATGAGCGGCTCCAGGAAGAGCCCTTCATGCTGCTTCTGACCGATATCGTCATGCCCGAGATGGACGGTATCGAACTTGCGCGGAAGGCCGCCGAACTCGATCCGGATCTGAAGATCATGTTCATTACCGGATTCGCGGCCGTGGCCCTCAATCCGGACAACAACGCGCCCAAAGACGCCAAAATCCTGTCGAAGCCTTTCCACTTGCGCGATTTGGTGGACCAGGTGGAGCGGATGCTGGCCGCTTAGCCAAAGGCGCCAAAATCCGCGGCTTGCCTTCTGGCGCCGCCGCCCATATAGAAAGCGCCTTGCCAAGCAGACCGGGCGGCTAGCTCAGCGGTAGAGCACTACGTTGACATCGTAGGGGTCACTGGTTCGATCCCAGTGCCGCCCACCATTTTTATCATCAAAAACATATAGTTATGACGCAAGCGTCGCGACAGGCTCTCGGCAGCGGCGGAGTGTTGACCTTATGTTGACCGCTTGGACAAAGCACGACGCTGCTTCGTTATCGAGACGGGCCGCATCATCGTTTTCCGGTCATGCTTGTTGCTCTATCGTCTGATCATGTGCGGTCGCGTTATCCAGAGTTCGAGCCCCTTGAGGCTTTCCATCGTCGATGGGCTTGAGGCAAGCGAAGACCGCTTGAGCACCTTCCGGTCCCGCTACAACGCAGCGCCTAGCCAGAACCTGCTTGTCATCGCGGAGGATAAAGAGACGGGCAAGCCCGCTCTCGAACTCATGCGGTGGGGCCTCATTCCCTGCTGGATGAAGGATGCGAAGGGTGGCCGCAAGCCCATCAACGCGAAGGCCGAGACCGTGGCCAAGCTTCCGATGTTTCGGACGGCCTATGCCAAACACCGCGGCATCATTCCCGTTGATGGCTTCTTTGAGTGGCATGCGATCAAAGACGTGAAGGCGAAGCAGCCCTACGCCATCGCCATGAAGGATGGCTCACCCTTCGGGCTCGCAGGCATCTGGGACAACTGGAAAGACCCTGAGACCGAAGAGTGGATCAGGACCTTCGCGATCATCACGCTGCCCGCGAATAAGCTGCTCGATAAAATCCACCATCGGATGCCCGCGATCCTTGAGCCGAGCACGTATTACCGCTGGCTCGGGCCTGAGCCGGACCCGCACGATCTGCTTATCTCGTATCCGTCCGAGCCGATGAAGATGTGGCCAATCTCGCGGCGTGTGAACTCACCCGCGAATGATGATGCGGCCATTCTGGAGCCCGCAGTTCAAGCGACGTCCGATCCACTCAAGTGGAAACTGCCGACGAGCGCGTGAGCAGTAGGAAGACCTGCTCGTAGAGAAGCTCGACTGCCCCACACCCTGCCGTGAACGAGCGAGAGGTTCAGAGCACGTCGTTCTGACACAGCGTGATTGGTAATACACGCTGCCAGTTTCTACCTTCTAATCATGACAATCCCGATAAATGAAAGCCACCATGCTCGCACTTGCACTTCTCGCAGCCTCTGGCGCACCTGTTCTGGCCGACGGTTTCCCGAACCCCTACCAGACGACGATGGATCGCTAGGCGATCTACCTAGCAGCAGAGCCCTGGTGTTCCCTCCCTGGCCGGGGCTTTTCCTTTGCCTAATGCCATTGATCCCGATCAAAGCCACGGCACGTCCTTCAGCAGCTTAATGGCAGTGCCGCGCTAGGCGTTGTTCCCCGCCCATAGCGCTACCGACGCCTATGCTGTCGGCAGGTCCGGCTTGAATGGCCATGCAGGCCGGGCCTTCTCATTGGTCGGTGATCCAAACGCCATGAGCCCGCGTATCCTTGACGACACGTTAAGGCTGCCCCCTGCACCCCCCCACGCAATGGCCTTGGCGTTGTACTCTCCTAAGCCCCGGCCCCCCCCCGCGCCGGGGCTTTCCCTTTGCCAGATCATACCTAGCAACTGCCACCGCCGTGTAAGGGATCTACCCTATCGAGACGGCGCGGGCCTCGGACTACCTCTCACTCATCGACGAACAACAGCGCATCGCCACCCAACACCTTCGATGAGGAGACATCCGATGAACATTTTCACCAAGACAGCAGTCCTCGCAGCAATCGCCGCATCACTGACCGTACCGCTCCTGATGGCCAACCCGGCAACCGCCGGTGGCCTCGTTAGCCCCGAAGAACTCGTGATCCGCGGCGTAACGAACGGCCTCACCTCCATCGCACGCGACGCCGAACGGCAGTGGAAGTCCCATTACGCGCTCAAGAAGTGCTATGCGCGTTATGGAAAGCGGGCTGCCACGCGCATCTGCGACCGGTATCGCTAAACGGTGATTGCGCCCGAAGGCACGAGGCCCGGTTTGCAGACAGATGCAGGCCGGGCCTTCTTCATAAGGAGCAGCCTGCTACACTCGGCCTGCGCGGGGCAAGCACATGAGGGGCTTCCCATGACAGACGACGATAAGGCCGATGAGATAGCTTGCGGCTCGACGCGGTCACGCACACCTTGGAAGGCTGTTGCCATAGTCCTTGCGCTTGTGCTGGGGGTTGTCCTGATCTGCGCCGCAGTCGTGGTGGTAGACCTTACCGACTTGGCATTGTCACTTCTGTAACGAAGCCAGGAATGCCGCTTCATTCGTTTGCACGTTGGCACATGATCGCGCACTGCTACACTCAGCCTGTGCGGGGGCAAGCACAGAGGATTGCAAAGTGCATGGTCAAAGCGGTGTACACTTTGTCGCAAATTGAAAAAAAGGAGAATGTCTGATGAAACACTATATTGCTATCTGTCTTCTTGCTGCGGGGTTAGCGGTAACATTCACTGTTCCTGCCTCTGCCGAGCAGATGTACGTCATGAAGGATATGAGAACCGGCAAGTGCATGCTTATGAGGCAGCTACCTGCGACCCCAACCCAACGGTTCAGCATGATGGGCCTCTATAAAAACACAGCGCAGGCCAAAAGGATCGCACGCCGGTGCAATAGAGGGCGGTTGTAGCGGTCGGTTATCCGCCAAGTGTCTTCCCCAGGCCCGGTTCTGCATGACCACGCAGGCCGGGTCTTTTTCGTGAGCCATGCCGCCCGCTAAACTGCGCCAGCACGGGGGAAGCACATGAGGGGCTTCCCAATGACAGACGACAACGACGCCAAGGCGAGATTTGATGCAATACGCTTCGAGTATTCCAGGTTCTGCAAACTTTATGGTTTTGCGGAAGAGTGCTAAGGCTCAACCCGCGCTGTTTGGGGCCGTGTCGGCTTTGCGTCAGTAGCGGACATCAGAACGCGTTTTGGGGACGACCGCTCTTAGCCAGAAAGCGGATGTCAATGCCCTGGGCTATTCGTAGACCGCTCGTTCAACTCTTCTTGGAACAGCTCGATACCGCGCCGTAGCTCCTCTTCCTCGGCTTCCGTAAATGCCTTAGGCAGATCAGGCTCAAGCAGGATCGCTGATAGCTGCATGTGCGCCCGCCGCTCTCCGACGCGAAACACCGTATGGAACGGGCTTGTGATTAGGCCGGGTCGATAGGCAAACGCCACAGGGTAGAGTTGGACCGGCAGGTCAGATTCGATACGCTTGATGGCTGAGTGCCACGCCAACTCGCTTGCCGGATCAGCCTCTATAATGACAGAGCTCCGCTTGTCTTCGGCCAATGAGACCGCCCGCGCATATGCCTCGGCCTGAGCGACGGTTGTGAGCATCACCGACGCGCAATGGGTGAATAGTTGTTGCAGAGCGTCCTGGTCGAACTGCTCAGGGCCTGAGCCGTCAAATGCCAAGATGATGGCAGTGCGTGGAATTTCACAGCCGGTCGAGCATATACCTTCAGGTGTGATGAGCAGCGTATCTGGTCGGTTGACGAGTGCAGCGCGGTACGGAAGATCGGCAATGACACGCTGCTTCTCTTCGTCTGCTAGCAGGTCAACTTCGGTGGTGTTGTCGTTCGCCATCTCAACTCCATCAATGCAGCCAACGCTGTAGAAATCGGAAGGTCCTAAGCGGCTCATTCTCCGCAATTGGTCGCGCCGGTTCCAGCACTATTCGCGGCACAAAAATATGAGATTGGTTCTCCAAAGGTCTCACGGCGACGCAGTGGGCCAGTCAGACGGCTGGCCGCCAACGGCCAGCCGCATTTCGCAGTTTTAGTTGTTGGTTGCGGCCGACATCTTGGCGATTACATCGTCGACGTTGAACTTTGCCGGTTTCTGTCGGGGCGGGTATTCCTTAAACGTCTCCAGGAACTCTGCGACAATCGTCTGCGATGGGACGAGCGTAAATGGGTGACGGATCCACCAATTATTGTAGGCATTGGCGTCAGTATCCGCGCGCTCGAACGGGTCCATGCGAAGGTTGAAGACCTTCGGCAGCCGCAGCGACACGAACGGTTCCGACCAAACGTCCCAGGACCGGGCCCGCTGCTCCATGAAAACCATCTTCCAATCGTTCCGGCGGAGTCCAACCAGCTGGCCAGCATCATTCCAATAGAAGAACTCTTGGCGGGGTGATTTATCCGCGTTGCCAGCTAAGAACGGGAGAAGGTTGTAGCCATCGAGATGCACCTTGTAGGTTTTGTCGCCGACCTCGTAGCCGCTCTTAAGCTTCTGTTTGATATCCGGCTCGCCAACAGCGGCCATGACCGTTGGCACCCAATCCAGATGGGACACAATGTCGGTCGTCACTGCTCCTTCTTTGATTTTGCCAGGCCACCTTACAATACCCGGAACACGATAGCCGCCCTTCCAATTTGTGTTCTTCTCGCCCCGAAACGGCGTGATCCGCCATCAGGCCAGGCATTGTAGTGGGGGCCATTGTCGCACGTGTAGACAACAATAGTGTTGTCTGCGATTCCGAGTTCGTCGAGAACGCTCAGCAGTTGGCCGACATGCTCGACCATACCATCGGCATACAGTCCTTTCCCCGTCTTGCCCTTGCTCTCCGGCTTTAGATGCGTCCAGAGATGCATTCCTGACGGAGAAAACCATGCCATCCATGGCTTGCCTGCCTTGTGATTTCGCTTGATAAAATCAATTGTGCGTTCCGTAAATTCGTCATCAGGGGTTTGCATTCGCTTCCGCGTGAGAGGCCCCGTGTCCGTGCATTCCTGCTTGCCCATGGGGCCGAAGCGCGGATCGTTAACCGGACTCTCTGTGTCTGTCGCTTTGCAATCTAGAACGCCACGTGGGCCGAACTCAGCACGGAACGCCGGGTCCTTGGGGTAAGTTTCCTCTTCCGGTTCCTCTTCGGCGTTCAGATGGTAGAGGTTCCCGTAGAACTCGTCGAAACCATGAACCGTCGGCAGGTACTCATTGCGGTCGCCGAGATGGTTCTTGCCAAATTGACCGGTTGCATAGCCGAGTGGCTTCAGCAAACTCGCGAGTGTGGGATCCTGTTTTTGTAAGCCCAATTTGGCGCCAGGTAAGCCAACCTTCGTAAGACCGGTTCGCAACGGAGACTGACCTGTAATGAAAGCGGCGCGGCCGGCGGTGCAGTTCTGCTCCGCGTAGTAGTCGATGAAGCGCGTGCCCTCGTCCGCAATACGATCAATATTGGGCGTATTGTAGCCGACAAGCCCTTCGCCATAGGCACTTACATTTGTTATGCCGACGTCATCGGCCATGATCAGCAGAATATTGGGTTTGTCTGTGGCTTGCGCGGCGTTTGATCCTGCAAGCATGAAGCAAATAGTTGACCCCAACAAAACGCGCCTCATCATGACAGTCTTCCTTGTTCTTCAATCACGTCCATTGTTGAAACAGCCCGCCTTGCGCGGTGCCTAGCGGCCACATTCGGAGCCGTGAAAAGAGCTTTTCAACCCGACCCAGTCTAGTTGAAGTAAAGCACTCTGCCGCCCTAAACCCGAACAGAGCCTGCCTCGTCTGAACTCAGCGGCCAATGATGACGAGGCGATCCTTGAAGCCGCAGTGCAGGCGACTTCCGATCCACTCAAGTGTAAGCTGCCAACGAGCGCCTGAGGAGCAGAAGCGAACCGAGCTATACTCAACGAAGCTGTTTTTCCTGCGGAGAACCGAACGCCCAAGCCATGACCAACGACCAAGAGCGTGAAGCTTTGAAAAACAAGTGGCGGGCAGGCTTCGAGCGAGAGGGCATCGAGGCAGTTCGCGCGCGAGCTGTCCACAAGCGCCCCGTTGCCTATGGGGTGCCCGAGCAATGGGCCGAGGCTCTGACATGGCTTCGGGAGAAGGAAATCGTAGCAAAGGCACGCGAGGAGAAGGCCGAGGCCCGAGCTGAGGTGGCCTTCTATGTGACGCTCGTCATTCTTATGCTCGCCATCTTGGCCTTGCTCGGTGCGGTCTTCGGATGGCGATGACGCGTTGCAACCATCTACTTGATGCTGTTGGTGGTATCCTCGTTTACACGGGGGAAAGCACAGTGCGGCTTTCCAATGCAGTCGATGACAAGGCGCTCAACTGCTCCACACAGGACCGTGAACCAGCGAGAGGTTTCGAGCACGTCGTTCTGACGCAGCGTTATTGGTAATACGCGCTGCCAGTTTCTAACTTCTGATCATGACAAGCCCGAAGGCAATACCGCAAACGGGGCACTGATTAGGAGACACACGATGAAAGCGACACTTCTTGCTCTGACGATCCTCGCAGCCACTGGCGCACCTGTTCTGGCCGATGGTTTCCCGAACCCCTACCAGACGACGATGGATCGCTAAGCGACCCAATTTCGTATCTCTGAGGAATAGAGCCCCCGGTCTTGCCTCCCTGGCCGGGGGTTTTTCTTTTCTAGGCCGCGAACTGATCCAAACGCCTGGAGCCCGCATAACCTTAACGACACGTTGAAATTACCTCCGTGTCCTCCCAACGAAGTGGCCTTAGCGTTGTACTCTCTAAGCCCCGGTGACCCCGCGCCGTGGCTTTCCCTTTGCCAAACCCCATTGATCCGCATCAAAGCCACGGCATGTCCTTCAACAGCTTAATGGCAGTGCCGCGCTAGGCGTTGCTCCTTCCGCAGTGGCCATCGACGCCGATGCTGTCGGGAGGGCTGGCTTGAATGGCCATGCAGGCCGGGCCTTCTCTCCTCAAAAGCTACGCCAGCCAGCGATTAGGGTATCCACCCTGTCGAGACAGCGCGGGCCCTCGACTAGCTTTCACTCATCGACGAACAACAGCGTATCGCCGCCCAACATTTTCGATGAGGAGATTACCAATGAGCATTGTCACCAAGACCGCAGCATTCACGGCGCTTGCTGCCAACCTTCACCGGGACACTAGGACAGACAACGCTCACCCATGAGGGCGCCGTGCCCCGGACTGGAGAGACAGGGTCTCTAAGTGTCGCAGTTTACTCAATGGGGACGCCGACGACGAGGGACGCATGGAACAGGACATACTCATATCCATCAACGACATCTTGACATCCACCAAGGAGTGGGAGTGGATCAATGTCGTCGCGCTTGGTGTCGCAGTTGGAGCGCTCATCATTGCGAGCGGAAGCCACCAAGCCGCGTTAAGGGCTAAGAAAGCGGTGACTTTTGACGAGCGGTTCTCTGTCTACAAGGATGCCGAAAAGTTCCTCACGGATTGAGATAGGCGCGGACGGCCTGATCTAGATAATGGACTTCCTAGTCTTATTGCCGCATGGAGCCGTCGATAGTTCTTTTTCCCCGACATTGTGTCGGAATATCTCAAGAGGGTTTGGGACGACGCGGTTGCTGCGGACAAGGCTCGAAATATTTATGACGGAATTGCCCAAGGTGATCACGAGAAGGACATGAAGCTCGAGGCAGACTGACGAAAAAGCACATCGAAAACTATGATCGCTTCCGCAAAGCCCTCTTGCCCAATATCAAGGTGGGTTAACTAGACTGGCCTCGGAGGCTGTACGTGTCTGATGAGCGCCGACGACGCCCGTTCCAGCAGCAACGTCGGTGCAGCATGAGTACGCAGGCCGGGTCTTTTTCGTGAGCGATACCGTCAGCTAAACTACGCCTGCGCGGGGGAAGCCCAGAGGGGGTTCCACATAACATCACGACGTTCAGGAGACCAAACACATGAAATTTCTGATTTATTGTGAGATTGATCCTGCGAAGCGCGACGAGAACGTCGCGAGGCTCAAGGCATCGGGACCGGGCCTTCCCGAGAACGTCAAACTTGTGAGCCTCTGGTACTCCGCAACCCTGCTGCAATGCTGGTGCGTAGTAGAAGCAGAAGATGCGCCCTCGCTTGGTGAAATCCAGAAGCATTGGACAGACCTGAATTTCAACTACATCACCCCCGTGCTAACCGAAAGCGAGGTGCTCCAAATTTTCTCGTAGATGTGAGACTCCTCATAAATCAAGGCGTTTCCTAGTACCCTGGCGGGTCGAGCAGATGCCAGCGCCCAAGACCTTGTTCCGGTTCTTTGGGGAGATTTCGTTATGACGATTGATGAGTTTGGTGATTTGGTCGGGAAGGTGACCGCATTTGCAATCGGCATCCCCTTGGTTCTCGTTTCACTTCTCGTAGCGTATTGGCTCGGCGCGACCATCGTTCGGCTAACTGGAATAATCGAACTGCCAGCCCCGATTGATTGGCTTCCTGCTGATTGGACGCAAAATCTGCCACCTCCAAGCTGATCACAGGTTCAGGTGTTTGCTGCCAACATTTGTGCATCATCCCAAGCTGATATTATCAGCCTGCGGAAGAGGCACAGAGGGGGCTTCCACATGACTGACAACGACAAGGCGCCTGATCGGCAACTGGCTTGATCCCCATCAAATCCACGACGACACCGGCGGGAGCCTAATAGCTGTGCCGAGCTAGGCGTTGCTATCTCCTCAGTGGCCATTGGCGCCTATGCTGTTGGCAGGCCCGGTGCTGCCCGAGTACGCAGGCCGGGTCTTCAAACCGCACTCTACCTCTGCATCAGCATTCGAGCGGGCGCATTACGACAATGGGAGGTAAACAGAATGATCGAGACCCTAACAGTTACGCAACTTTTGGCGGCCTTCAGTGGATTGTACATGGTGGCGGCAGGTATTGGTTTGTTGACCGACCGGGACAGCTACCCGAAAATGTTAAACGAATTTAGAGACAACACGGCACTTGGCTATGTCACAGGAGCATTCGTACTCGCACTTGGTGCTGCGATGGTTGCTGTTCACAATCTCTGGACCGGGCCGCTCGCCATAGTCGTCTCTGTGATTGCTTGGTGGACGCTCATCAAGGGCTTTTGCTTATTGGCGATCCGAGACCAATTCCTGGCGCTGGCGAACGCTATCTCACTAAAGAATAGCGCACTGCTCGGTACTGTCGTCATTGTCGTTGGGGCTGCGCTTCTAGCCGCCGGTCTGGTTGGCGTGGGATAAATTTCTGACTGGTTTTTGCTGCGCGGGGAAAAGCACAGATGGGCTTTCCATGAC
>NZ_JBAWCQ010000037.1:0-10571 GCF_049590335.1 Methyloceanibacter sp. | reverse complement strand
GTGCTGCAGGTGGGGCCGGTGCCGCAGGTGGGGCCGGTACAGCGGACGCAGCGGCTGCGGCTTCCGCCGGAGCCTCGGCGTCCTCGTTCTCCACGCTTTCGGCAGGCACGCCGCCGATCGGCTTCTTGCAGCTCGTGAGCCAGACGTCGAACACCGGATGCTCGACGGCGTGAAGCCCCGGGCTCTCGGCAAACATCCAGCCAGTAAAAATACGCTGCTGCTCGCCGGTTAGTTTCACCTCGTCCACCTCGACGAAGGAGGCCGTTTCGGGCTTCTCGGTGAGTGTGCGCGAATTACAGATCCGCGGGGTTACCTTCAGGGCGCCGAACTCGACCGTCTGATTGATCGGAATCTCCAGATGCTGGATCCGGCCGGTCACCTTGTCCAAAGCGGCGAAGCCGGCGACTTCGTTCTGAAGGGGTTCGGCGCGAACAGTTGTTGCAGGGAGAGCCAGCGCGCAGGTTGCAAGCGCGGCAAAAACGGCGCGCTCGGCCAATTGCCGTCCCGTATGAATCCGCTCACCTTGCATCTAGTCGCTCACCTCCGGCCTCCAGAATCGCACCGAACACATCACCTTAGCCTGACTAGTCGGCGAAAGCTGTTCCCGTATCACCCAACGCGTGAGCGATCATTAAGGCAACGATGTGACATAGATGCCTCAGCTTTCCTAGGCGTTTATTCACTTGGACTGCGCTCGGCACTGAAGCGAAGCCGGATGTGATTTACCGTCCAGCGACCTTCGGTATCGCACAGCGAGGGCTTCAACAGTTCGAGCACGTCCGCCAAGACGTCGCTCCGCTCCGGCTCCTCGAACCAGTCGAAGAAGAAGCGGCAGAACGTTCGGAGCCAGCCTTCCATCTCCGCCTTGAGTGGCGTTGACCGCGGCACGACCGCCATCTCCCGGACGGCGAAGCCATGGTCCGACAGAAGCGCTCCATACTCCTCCATGGTCGGGAAGTACCAGCGCACCGCCTGCTCCGGATCGCCGCCGCGCGCCTTCACAACGGCCCGGAGGGCCGTGGCGATCGCCGCAACATTGCCGTGACAGCCGAATTCGCCAATGAACCGACCGCCGGGCCGGAGTGCGCGCGCAACGCCCTCGATCACGAGGTCCGGTGCCTGCATCCAGTGCAGCGCCGCATTCGAAAACACGGCGTCGAATTCTTTGACATAGTCGAGGGCGTGGGCGTCGACTATGTTCACCGACAGCCCCTTCATACGTGCGACGGCCAGGAGTTCCTCGCTGGTGTCGACCCCAAGAACGTCGGCCCCGGCAGCCTCGATTTCCGCCGTCAGCGTTCCGTCGCCGCAACCAAGGTCCAAAATCCGCTCGCCGGGCTTGGGCGCGAGAAGCGCGAAGATGGGGCCCGCCATGTCCTGGATGAACCGGCCGTTCTTTGCAAAATCCGAGGCAGACCACCGCTGCAGCACGCGGGGGGCCGTGCGAGGCGCCCTACAAGACTCGATAGGGTCGGTGATGGGTCCGTGCATTATTTGGCTTGCGCGGAGTCCGGGGACCAGGGTTCGTAATCCAGCGGCTGCTCCTGAACGCGCGGCCGCATCACGGAGCCTGGCGGCCTGTAGGCTTCATAGGTCCCGGTCAGATTGGGCCGATGCGCCTCTTCCCACGGCCGCGGCTTGTAATCCTCATCGCTCGGCAACTCGTCGGTGATGAAATGAATCCAGGCGTGCCAGGCGGGTGGGATTTGCGAGGCCTCGGACAGATCCTTGTAGATCACCCAGCGGCGCATGCCATTCCGCTCCCGGTAGTAGACGTTGCCGAGACCGTCTTCGCCGACGCGTTCGCCCTTACGCCATGTGTAGAGGCGCGTTCCCAGCGTGTCGCCGTGCCACCAGGTAAACATGTCACTAAGGAATCCCATGAACAGTCTTCACCGTTGGATGTCTGCGTCTCAGCTGCGAATTTGTGCAGTGCGCTATAGCTGACTATGGCCCGCCCACAGGTTCCCTGTCCAGCGGCCGGATCGCCGCGCGGACACGGCGAAAACGTACTGTTTAGATACCACAACCGTTGCCGGGGCCCAGATGTCGTGTCCTCGTCAACACCTTATGCACTGATACGGGAGGCGTCCGACGAGTCGATGCTGGCCAGCGCCCGAGGTCTTAAATAACTGATTTTCAGCGCTTTTCCACGTCGGCGCTTGCGGTTTGTCCACCGGCTTTCCACATACTGTTCATACCCCTACCCACAGGGTTTAGTATATTTCAACCTCTCAACATCAAGATATTGATTGCCCGGTGTTGAGGGCAAGTTCGAATCGGACCAGTCTGAAAGTTCGCACAGAACGCGGGATTTGGGGCCGAAACTCTCGGAAGGGGCATGAGCTAAGATGCGGATTCAAAGACGTTTTACGGAAAAGGGACGGTCTCCATACGAAGGTATTCAGTTTCGCGAGGGCGCCAGCGAGATCAAGAACCCGGACGGATCGATCGTCTTTGCTCTGGAGAGGTTCTCGGTCCCAGCTCATTGGAGTCAGGTCGCAGCAGATATCCTGGCTCAGAAATATTTCCGCAAGGCGGGCATCGCCGCCAAGCTCAAGCGCGTCGAAGAGAACGCGGTCCCCTCATGGCTCTGGCGCTCCGTCCCCGACACGGGCAGGATGGACGCGTTGCCAGAAACCGAAAAGTTCGGCAGCGAAACCGACGCGCGGCAAGTCTTTGACCGCCTAGCGGGTACCTGGACCTACTGGGGCTGGAAGGGCGGCTATTTCTCGTCCGAAGACGACGCGGCGGCTTTCTTCGACGAGATGCGCTTCATGCTGGCCAAGCAGATGGGCGCCCCCAATAGCCCACAATGGTTCAACACGGGACTGCACTGGGCCTACGGCATCGATGGCCCGAGCCAGGGCCACTATTACGTGGACTTCGAGACCGGCGCTCTGAAGGCCTCCGAGTCCGCCTATGAACATCCCCAGCCCCATGCCTGTTTCATCCAGTCGATCGACGACGATCTGGTCAACGAGAACGGCATCATGGATCTGTGGGTGCGCGAGGCGCGCCTGTTCAAGTACGGCTCGGGCACCGGCACAAATTTCTCGCGGCTGCGCGGCGAAAACGAACCCCTTTCGGGCGGCGGAAAGTCCTCTGGACTGATGAGCTTCCTGAAGATCGGCGACCGGGCGGCCGGCGCGATCAAATCTGGCGGCACCACCCGCCGCGCGGCCAAGATGGTCGTGGTGGACATCGACCATCCGGACATCGAGCCCTACATCAATTGGAAGGTCATCGAAGAGCAGAAGGTAGCGGCGCTCGTCACGGGCTCCAAAGTCCTTTCGGACCGGCTGAACGCGGTCCTGCGGGCCTGCGTCAACTGCGACAGCGACAATGACGGTTGCTTCGACCCGAAGCAGAATCCGGCTCTGAAGCGCGAGGTCAAGGCAGCCCGCAAGGCGAGGGTACCGGACAGCATGATCCGGCGGATCATCCAATTCGCGCGCCAGGGCTACACCTCGATCGAATTTCCGATCTACGACACGGATTGGGACTCGGAGGCCTATCGCACGGTCGCCGGACAGAACTCGAACAACTCCGTGCGCGTCACGGACGAATTCTTGCAAGCCGTCGAGGAAGACGGCGATTGGAACTTGATCTTCCGCAAGACAGGTGGCGTGGCAGAGACGCTCAAAGCGCGCGCCCTATGGGACCAGGTGGGCTACGCCGCATGGTCGTGCGCAGATCCAGGCATCCAGTTTCATACGACGATCAACGACTGGCACACCTGCCCCGCTGGCGGCAACATCAACGCCTCTAACCCGTGCTCGGAGTACATGTTCCTCGACGATACGGCCTGCAACCTCGCCTCGCTCAATCTGATGGCGTTCCAGGCTGGGGACGGCAGCTTCGAAGTCGACAGCTACGAGCACGCAATCCGGCTGTGGACGGTCGTCCTCGAGATCGCCGTGACGATGGCGCAGTTCCCCTCGCGCCAAATTGCGCAGCTCTCTTATGAGTACCGGACGCTGGGGTTGGGCTACGCCAATATTGGCGGGCTCCTGATGGCCTCCGGCATTCCTTACGACAGTGACGAAGGCCGGGCGCTGGGTGGTGCGCTGACCGCGATCATGACAGGCGTCTCCTACGCCACGAGCGCGGAAATGGCGCGCGAGCTCGGGGCCTTTCCCGGCTTCGATGCAAACCGCGAAAACATGCTGCGGGTTGTTCGCAACCATGCGCGCGCCTCACGGGGAGAGCAGTACGGCTATGAGGAGCTGTCGACCCCGCCGGTTCCGCTCCACCATGCCGCCTGCCCCGACCCGCGCCTCCTCACCCATGCAATGCGGGCCTGGGATCAGGCGCTAGAGCTTGGACGCCAGTACGGCTATCGCAACGCCCAGGCCACGGTCATCGCGCCAACAGGCACGATTGGCCTTGTAATGGACTGCGACACGACCGGCATCGAACCGGACTTCGCCCTGGTGAAGTACAAGAAGCTGGCCGGCGGCGGCTATTTCAAGATCATCAACCGCATAGTGCCGCAGGCGCTCGAAGCGCTTGGCTATAAGGAAGCCGAGATCGAGCAGATTATCGACTATGCGGTGGGTCGTGGCTCACTCGAAGGGGCGCCGGGTGTGAATCTCGAGGCCCTGGCAGCAAAAGGCTTCACGCCCGATAAGCTCGACATCGTCGAAAAGGCGGTCGAGTCGGCCTTCGATATCAAGTTCGTCTTCAACAAATGGACGCTTGGCGAAGACTTCTGCACGGAGAAGCTGGGCCTTGCCGCAGAACGGCTCGATCAGCCCGATTTCGACCTCCTGGCAGAGATCGGCTTCGCCAAGGCCGATATCGATGCGGCGAACGAATATGCCTGCGGTGCGATGACTCTCGAAGAGGCGCCGGGCCTCGACCCCGCGCATCTGCCGGTGTTCGACTGTGCCTCGCCTTGCGGGCGCAATGGCACGCGCTTCCTGTCCGTGGAGAGCCATATCCGAATGATGGCGGCGGCGCAGCCCTTCATCTCCGGCGCGATCTCCAAGACCATCAATATGCCGAACGACGCCTCCGTGGAGGACTGCAAGGCGGCCTATCTCCTGTCCTGGCGTCTGGCCCTGAAGGCCAACGCGCTCTATCGCGACGGCTCCAAACTGTCTCAGCCGCTCAATGCACAGCTCCTGGCCGATGATGAAGACGAACAGGACGACGTGCTGACAGCCATCGCTTCCGATCAGCCCGCGGTCCAGCGCGCGGCCGTCGTGACCGAGCGGATCGTCGAACGGGTGATCGAACGGGTGAGCTCATCGGCGGACCGCGAGCGCCTACCAGACCGGCGCAAGGGCTATACGCAAAAGGCAGTGGTGGGCGGCCACAAGGTTTATCTGCGGACCGGCGAATACGACGATGGCCGTTTGGGCGAAATCTTCATCGACATGCATAAGGAAGGCGCCGCCTTTCGGTCGCTGATGAACAATTTCGCCATAGCGGTATCAGTTGGCCTGCAATATGGCGTGCCGCTCGACGAATTCGTCGATGCATTCACCTTCACGCGCTTCGAACCAGCAGGTCCGGTGCGTGGGAACGAGGCCATCAAGAACGCCACGTCCATTCTCGACTATCTATTCCGGGAACTGGCGGTGTCCTATCTCGGCCGTTTCGAACTCGCTCATGTCGATCCCAACGAAATCGGGAACACCACCGTCGGATCGGGCGATGCGAGCCGTGCAGAGTCGCGCCCCGAAATGCTCGTGTCTCCCGGCTTCACCCGGGGTCGGCTCGGCGAACGCCCTGCTTCCGGCAAAGGCGACGCGCTATCGGCAACTGCGCAGGTGCAAGCCGTTAGCGAGAACATGGACAAGGCGTCTCTGACTCAAACAACAAGTCTGACGTCCGCATCGCTCGAAACAACGTCTTCCGAAACGGCAGAACATGTTGCCCTTGCCGTCGAGGCCTTGGCCCAACGCGGTGCATCGGCGCTCGTCGCCGAGGCGCGCGTTAAAGGTTATGAAGGGGAAGCATGTGGAGAATGCGGGAACTTTACCCTTGTTCGAAACGGGACGTGCCTCAAATGCGATACGTGCGGATCGACGAGCGGGTGTAGTTAGGGTGTAGTTTTAGAGTCATCCGATTAGCCAGCCAATCGATAGGAAGGGATCTAGAAATGGCAGTAACGAAAAAGAAGACCACCACGAAAAAGAAGGCGACGGCAAAAAGGAAAACCGCCGCCAAGAAAAAGACCGTCGCCAAGAAGAGGGTAACTGCGAGGAAATCGGCCGCCCGGCGGAAGACAACCAGAAAGACGGCTGCGGCGAAGAAGCGGACCGCGGTAAGAAAGACCGCCGCGAAGAAGAAGGCCGTCGCCAAGAAAAAGACCGTTCGCAAAAAAGTAGCCGCGAAAAAGCGGGTCGCGAAGAAGAAAACCGTCGCAAAAAAGCGGGTGGTCAAGAAAAAGACTGTCGCAAAAAAGCGGGTTGCAAAGAAGAAAACCGCAGCAAAAAAGAGGGCCAAAAAGAGAGCCTAGCTTTTCGCGACAGCATCGCAAAAAGGCGTGAGGACACCGCTCCTTGCGCCTTTTTATTGCGTCAAATTAGGCACTTACTAGCGGCGCACTCGGAGTCGTAGAATGAGTGCCAGCGCGCTCCGCCCTTGATGCAGGGCCTGACTCAGGGCTTGACGTGGGACTTAGCGCGCGACTTGGCGCCCACTCCGCGACGCCCCAATCGGGTGGCTCCTCAGGACCAAGTGACCTTGCCCCGCTAGCGCGCCCATTCATCCGCACACCGATGGCTTTTACCTGAACAAGAGCCCTGAATCGCCCTCCCTCCACCCACCATGACGCCGCTAACCGTGATTGGCGTAATCGTCGCAGTAGGATCACGTCTTGAATGCATGTTCCACAGTGCACGCACTATATGTTCATGCAGCTTGCGATTTATCGAGCGCTCGGAATGAGAACAAACGCGCGCTTGAGCGGTGATGCACGCCGCCAAACCGACCCAAGAGCGTCCCGCTATGGCAGCACATGTGCGAATCGCATGGTCTCGTCTGTCAGAAATCGGCTCGAACACAGCTTGCGAGAGCCTCACGGTGAAAATATTTCCACAGCTTTAAGACCGGGCAAAATCGCGCCCTTGGTGACTCGAATCGTGCCTCGTCGGTCAGTGCGTTAAGACTCTTCGACTTGGCTCGCCGTAAAGCCGTGCTCGGCAATGAGACGCCAAAGCGCATCGAGGGCTTCGTCGAGCCTGTCGTCGTCAACGGAGCGAAGGACAAGATAGGTCCCGTAGCGCCGATGTTCGAAGAACGGATAGGACCCCATCTGTACATCGGCATAGGCCGTCTGCAGCGCGGCAAGCGGTGTGGCTACTTCGCTTTCAGGCGCGCTCACCCGTACGGCGCGAGCTTGAAGGGGTCGCCCCTTGGCAAGACGCGGCATGACCTCGTCCAGCATCACCTGCATCACGCCGGGAATGCCGGCCATCACGATCACATTCTCGATCATGTAGCCGGGCGCGCGCGAAACGGCATTATGGATCAGCGCCGCGCCTTCCGGAATGCGGGCCATTCTCAGCCGCGTGGGTGTAAGGTCCTCCGGTCGGTATTGCAGGCGCATCGCCGCGACCGCCTCTTCGTTGATAGCGACAGGCACATCGAAGGCTCGGCCGATCGCATCGGTGGTGACATCGTCATGGGTGGGACCGATCCCACCCGTCGTGAGTACATAGGCGTAACGCTGCCGCAGTGCGTTCACCGCGTCCGCGATCTCGGCCTCGATATCGGCCACGACCCGCACCTCGCGTAACGAGATGCCAGCGTTAGCAAGATGCGCCGAGATATAGGGCGTGTTCGCATCCTTGGTGCGGCCCGAAAGAATCTCCTCCCCGATCACGACAAGCGCGGCGGTGACGGGCTGCTCTGTTGGCGTCTCATGGCTCATCGATTTGTTCCTCCGGCTGCTGAAGGTGCGGCCACTTCCGCCTCACTTCGTAGCCGGATCGGCCAAATCCTTGCGGCGTTGTGATCGCGTCTTTAGGTTTCTCTGATGCTCATGCGGTTTTCTGCGCCTCTTGTCGAGGGCCGGCTGATCCGGCGGTACAAACGCTTTCTGTCCGATGTCGAACTCCACACGGGTGAGATGGTTACGGCGCATTGCGCCAATCCAGGGTCGATGCTGGGGCTCGCGACCCCGGGCTCGCGCGTCTGGCTATCGCGTTCGGACAATCCAAAACGGAAGCTGGCCTTCTCTTGGGAGTTGATCGAGGTAGACCTTGGCCGAGGGGCCACGCTGGTGGGCATCAACACGTCGAGCCCCAATGGTGCGGTCGCCTCGGCTATCCAAAACGACCTCATTCCCGAACTCACAGGCTATGCATCCTTGCGCCGTGAGGTGCGCTATGGCGGCAATAGCCGGATCGACATCCTGCTCGAGGACGAGGCCCGCCCGCCCTGCTATGTGGAGATCAAGAACGTCCATTTGATGCGCGAAGCGGGGCTTGCCGAGTTCCCGGATTCGGTGACGGTGCGGGGCGCAAAACACCTAGCTGCGCTGTCTCAGATGGCGGCAGCCGGCGCCCGGGCGATCATGGTCTATTTCGTTCAGCGCGGCGATGCGGACGCCTTCGCGCTGGCCGAAGATATCGACCCGGCCTATGCGGCGGCCTTCCGCGCGGCGGCCGCATCCGGGGTCGAGGCCCTGGCGCTGGTCTCAAGCCTGTCTCTGGGGGGGCTCAGCCCACCCCGTCCGATCCCCCTGATCCCGCCGGTGTGACTGCGTCGTCTTGAACTCAAGGCGATTTCGCACTAGTTGTATCGGAAACCCCTCCTATAATCCTGAGCAATGTCCAATCTCGAAGTAGCCTGCGCCCAGACGCGCGACAGCAGACTCAAGCTCCACGGTCCGGACGCATTCGCTGGCATGGCGAAGGCAGGCCGGCTTGTAGCCGAAGCCCTCGACATGCTCGTCTCCCACATGGAGCCCGGCATCACCACCGAGGCGCTCGACGACCTGCTGTTCGATTTCGCCATGTCCCATGACGCGATTCCGGCGCCGTTGAACTATCGGGGCTTCCCGAAATCGATCTGCACGTCCTTGAACCACGTGGTGTGCCACGGAATTCCGGGCCCGCGCGCGTTGCGTGAAGGCGATGTCCTGAATATCGACGTCACGCTCATCGTCGATGGCTGGCATGGCGACTCCAGCCGCATGTATCCGGTCGGTAAAATTTCCCGCGCCGCCGAGCGCCTGCTCAACGTGACGCACAAGGCCCTCATGCTGGGCGTCGAAGCGGTGAAGCCGGGCGCGACAACCGGCGATATCGGCCATGCGATCCAGGCTTATGCGGAGGCGGAGCGCTGCGGCGTGGTGCGCGATTTCTGTGGCCACGGTTTGGGGCGCGTTTTTCACGACCGGCCGAACATTCTTCACTATGGCGAGCCGGGCGAAGGGCTGCCGTTGAAAGCTGGCATGCTCTTCACGATCGAACCGATGATAAATCTCGGCAAGCCCCACGTGAAGATCCTTTCCGATGGCTGGACAGCCGTGACGCGCGACCGTTCGCTATCCGCTCAATACGAGCATACAGTCGGTGTGACGGAGACGGGATGCGAGATCTTCACTCTGTCGCCGACGGGACTTGATCGGCCGCTCACGCGTAGCTGAGCGTGAACCGCTCCAGGAGTCGACGAACCGGGACTCGACGCCATGAGCCCTAAAGAAAAAATGGGCTCGGCCGATAATGGCTTCGAGGGAGCCGCAAGCCGCATTATCTCAGCCGCCGCGAACGCTTGCGAAAGCGTTTCCGCGAGGGTAGCGGAGAGTCCCTCCCCGACTATGAACTCCTCAAACTCGTGCTGTTCCGAGCCATGCCGCGCCGGGACACGAAACTCTTGGCCAAGGCCATTTTGACCCGGTTCGGGTCCTTCGCCGAAGCAATGATCGCAACTGCCGTAGCGTTATGTGAGCTGGACTTGTCCGTAGCGCACTTCAAGGGGCTATCACTGCACATTGTATTTAAGCTGATTCCAATGCTTTACGATTTTGGGCGTGCGGCACACGCGGAGATCTTGCAAAGAGTAGCCGAGGTCGTGGAATCCGGCAGACCAAAGCCGGTGCTGGACGAGAGGCGATACACGCTAGGCGAGGCTGGACAAGCATATGCGCGCCTGGAAAGCAGGAAGGCTATTGGCAAGGTGATAGTTGAAGTCTAGGGATGGCACAATGGCACCCTGGAAGGAGACCGCCAGCCCAACGGAGCGGTTCGAACGTCGGCACTTCGCGTATTGAATTCGGTAACAGCACTTGCATGAAAACGTTTTCATCTCTCGCTCTTTCCTTATGCATGTCGGCCTGGTTCAGTGGGACAGTTGCAGCTAATGGCATCAAGACGACCGTCGAGGTAGCTTCGGTTTCCGACGTCAAATGGACACCTCTAAACCCACTACGGGGAGATAAGGGCCCCAAGGCAGCTACTCTCTGGGGCGATCGTGCTGGCGCGGGCCCCACTGGCTTTCTCGTCAAGTTTGTCGATGGCTTCTCCTCTCCACCACATATTCACAATGTCACCTACCGCGGCGTGGTCATTACCGGCCTCGTTCACAATGACGACCCTGATGCCGCAAAG
>NZ_JBAWCQ010000036.1:0-3731 GCF_049590335.1 Methyloceanibacter sp. | reverse complement strand
GGGCGGCCGACAACCCGGTCTCAGAGACCTGCGAAGACCCGCTCGACGACAAGGACTTCGACGGATGGAAGGCGAAGGCCGTGTGCGGCGGCAAGAACCACATAGCCTATTGCCGCCGCGAGAAGCCCCTCCAGCCCGGTCAAACCTCCAGAGACTGATCGGATAGGAGCCCCCGCGCGGGAACGCCTCGGGGGGCTCGGTCAAGATTTCCGTTTCTTGCCTTGCTGCCTCTTCGCTTGCGGCTTCCTCCCCTGAGCTCTCTTAGCCTGAGGTCTCTTGGCCTGGGGTGTCTTGACCTGAGGGCTCTTCGCTTGCGGCTTCCTGGCCTGAGGTCTCTTGGCCTGAGGTCTCTTAGCCTGAGGTCTCTTGGCCTGGGGTGTCTTGACCTGAGGGCTCTTCGCTTGCGGCTTCCTGGCCTGTGGTTCCTTGGCCTGAGGCCTCTTGGCCTGAGGTTTTCTGGCGTGGGCCGTCTTCACTTGAGGCTTTTTTGCCTGGGGCTTCCTGGCCTGAGGTCTCTTCGCCTGAGGTCTCTTAGCCTGAGGCTTTCTGGCGTGGGCCGTCTTCACCTCGGGTTCTTTGGCCTGAGGCTCTCTGCCTTGCGGCCTTCCCGCCTTTGGCTCGTTGGCCTGTGAGGGCTTGCCTTGCGCCCTTTTGGCCTGGGGCGCCTTCCTCTGGGCGCTCTTGACCTGAGGCTTATTGCCCTGAGGTCTTTTCGCCTGAGGAGGCTTCCCTTGCGCCTTCTTAGCCTGCGGCCTCTTGGCTTGCGGCTTGTTGCCTTGAGGCTTTCTTGCCTGAGGCTTCTTGGCCTGTGGCTTCCGCGCTTGCGGCGGCCGGGATTGAGGCCGTGCGGCTTGGGGAGGCCTATTGCGCCCGCCCGGCGTAACGCGGGGGCCGGCACCCATCCCCGGATTGAGGTTTGCCTGCTTCGGCCTGGCTGCGAGCCGGTTCGCAGGCCCCGGACGGGCGACCCGTCGAGCCACGGGCTGCGCCCGGGCAGGACCGCGATTGGCCTGTTGCCGCTTCTTGGACCGTGCCTTAACGGCCGCCGGTCTGGGTTGGTTGGCCCTCCCGCCCGCACGCGGCCTGCTGACCTGTGCGGGGCGCGCGGGCACGGCGAGCATATTGCGCTGGGGCTGAGCTGGATGCTGGACCGCAGTGGCCCTGCGCGGGCCTGACCTTGCAGCGCCGCCCCGAGGAATCGCTGCACGATGGGCTCGATTGCGGTTCACCCCGTTGGCGCGGGACCGCATAGCCGCAACATTGCGGCGCGGCTTTGGTGCGACCGCACGCGGCGGCCGGCGGGGCGCGACGCCCTTTCTGACGCGTGGAGCATAGACGTGCATGTTGTGGGCGCCGCCGCGTCCATGGGCCTTCGGCCGTCCCCGGTTGGGGCGCGGCTTCTGCGCCGCCCGGTGGATGCGATGCGCCTTGAGGCGCCGATGGGTCACGCGGGACCAATGCGCCCGCGGCATGCCGGCGTTGTACCGATATCCGTTCCGGTATCTCGGCCGGTAGACATGTTTCGTCGAATTGAACACAAGCGAGATACTCGTGCGCGGAACCGCGTAGGTGCGCACCGCGGGCGCCACGAGATGGCGGGGCCGGACAAACGTCCAGGCATCGTACGCCGGCGCATAGCGGCGCGGCGCGGCGTACTCATAGCTCCCGACGGAAAACCCGAGGCCGATAGAGGACGACCCATAGCCATCGTAACCGCCATAGCCCTGGTTGTCCCCGTAGCCCGCATAAGGCGCTCCGTATCCGCCGTAGCCGACAGGGGTCACGGGAGCCTCGGGCGCCCACCCGACATAGTCATCGCTATAGCGCCACTGCACCCAGGCCGGCGACCAGGTATCGCCCGGCACCCAATACCAGCCATAGTCGCGATCGTAACCCCAACGCCCGTAGTGATAGACCGCCCAGGCAAACGGTTCGGGCGAATCCCAGTACCAGCCATGTTCGTCCGTATAGACCCAATTGCCGACTGTGAAGGGACGCCAGTCCGGATCCACAGCATGCGGATACCAGACATGACCGAAACGCGGTTCGGCGACCCAATCGCCATAGGGCGCGAGCGCATCGTAGAACTGGTGAATTTCGAATTCGGCCGTGGCGTATGGGGCAACAGGTCCGCCCGCCCATGCCTTCCCGGGAACCAAGGCGCCGGCCGCGATCGAAGTGATCGCCACCAAACCAGCCAAGAGTAAGCGCTTCATTGAAACCTCCAAGGGCCCGCCGCTCGGCACGGAAGACCAGAATGCCAAGCAGGGTGGAGGTGGCGACCTGAACCCTGCCTGAACGCGGCGCGCCAATCGGACAGGCGGCCCGCCGCGTGACACTGCGTCGTCTTGATGCTCCCCTTGCCGTGGGGCTACGACTTGGCTACGGAAAGCGCGGCCCAGACGCTCGACGGCAAGAGCAGGGATTAGAAGCGCAAGAAAAAAGAAGGAAATTTCATGTCGGGCGTCTCCTTTGTCGATTTGAAGACGCAATACGCACGGCTCAAGCCGCAGATCGCGGAGGCGATCCAAGAGGTCCTCGACGATGGCCGCTATATCCTCGGACCGGCCGTCACCAAGCTTGAATCCGAGCTGGCAGAGTATTGCGGCGTCCGCCACGCTATCTCCTGTTCGAGCGGTACCGACGCGATCATCATGCCGCTGATCGCTTATGGCATCGGGCCCGGCGATGCGGTCTTCGTGCCGTCCTTCACCTTCACCGCCAGCGCCGAAGCAATCATCCTGGTGGGCGCCTCGCCCGTCTTCGTCGATGTCGAGGCGGACAGTTTCAATATCGATCTTGCCGACCTGGAGGCAAAGGTCGCCGCCACACGCGCCGAAGGAAAGCTGACACCGAAGGCGATCCTCGGGGTCGATCTCTTCGGCTTGCCCGCCGACTGGGACGAGATCAACGCGCTCGCCCAACGGGAGAACGTGAACCTGATCGACGATGCGGCGCAGTCCTTCGGCGGGGTCTATGACGGAAAACGCGTTGGCGCCTTGGCGCCCGTGAGCAGCACGAGCTTTTTCCCCGCCAAGCCCCTCGGCTGCTATGGGGACGGCGGCGCCATCACGACCGACGACGACGAACTTGCCGAGCTCCTGAAGTCGATCCGCGTGCACGGCCAGGGTGCCGACCGCTACGAGATCGCGCGCATCGGCATCAATGGGCGTCTCGACAGCATTCAGGCGGCGATCTTGTCCGTAAAGCTGCCGATTCTCGAAGACGAACTGTCAGCCCGCGATCACCTGGCAAGCGTGTACGACGAAGAGCTGATGGACACGGTGACGATTCCGAAGCGCATCCCCGGGCGGCAATCGGCCTGGGCACAGTATACCATCAAGACAGACCGGCGCGCCGACATCCAGGCTGCGCTGAATGAATCGGGCATTCCGTCCGCCATCTACTATCCGAAACCTATGCACCTTCAGGCGCCTTATCTGCCCTATGGCGGCGGCGAGGGTTCTCTGCCGGTGAGCGAAACGATTTGCCACCAGGTCATGAGCCTGCCTATGCACCCTTATCTACCAGACGAGGATGCGCGGCGCATCGCCGAGGTTATTCGCAAGGCCGTGGCGTAGTCGCAGGGGGCCGGCAGACGCCAGTTCACAGAAACTCAGCCCTAGCGGCCGTGTTCATGTCATATTCAGACTCGAGCATAATAAATGTGAGTTGGGATATCAGGGGGAACACGACGTACCACCGTGAAACGTCTTATTCAAAGATGCGCT
>NZ_JBAWCQ010000035.1:0-4092 GCF_049590335.1 Methyloceanibacter sp. | reverse complement strand
CTATGTCGCGCAGCACGCGTTCAACACCGGCTGTTTTGCTGGCTGTTGTTCCTTCTTCCCTCAGTCGAAGCTCATTCTTCAGGATATCAAGGTCACGCTCATACATTTCGATCAGTATTTTCAGCGTTTCCACGTGGTCTTTTTTCGACATCAGGCTTTCCCTTCGCGTAGGTCTGTCAGCTCGCCTCAAAGTTTTTCGCGGTCAGTAGACTGATAAAAAGCGTTGATCCCGTTAACCTACTTGACCACGATTGGTATTTGTGTCGCAAGCAGGATCAGACGGCATGAAACCGAAGAAGTCCCTATCCCGTCCGCCAGCGCGCGCGCATACCCATAATCCAAACGCAGCCCCCTACCGAAACAATGGGAAGGTTGTCGCGGATGCTATCGCAGCCCTATCGAAATCAATCGCCGATGTCTGCTAAGGGCATTGTCAGAGCAAATTCGTTTACTTTGCCAAAACGTCAGAACCCGATTTCGCGGCCATTGATTTTACTGCATTTTTCCGGGTCGATCTGAGCGATTCGATAGCCGCTCCAAGTATTTAGAATTTTGCTCTGACAATGCCGACAGGACACCTCTGCCAGCGTTCTTGAAAAGATTCTGCCAAAGACAGACCTAGATCATTCGTGGCGCAGCGCATCGATGGGGTTGAGCTGAGCCGCGCGGCGCGCTGGGAAATAGCCGAACACGATCCCGATCAGCGCCGAAAAGGCGAAGGCGATCACTACGATGCGCGGGTCGAGCACTAAGGGGATGCTCATGCCGATCGAGGCCACAGCGGCCAGCGCCAGCCCAAGCACGACGCCGACCGTGCCGCCAAACAGCGAAAGGACTACGGCCTCAACCAGGAACTGCATCAGTACTTGCGATTCCTGCGCGCCAACGGCGAGCCGAATCCCGATCTCGCGGGTACGCTCAGTGACTGACACTAACATGATGTTCATGATGCCGATGCCGCCGACCAGCAGGCTTACGCCGGCGACGGCACCAAGCAGCATGGTGAGCACGCCGGTCGTCGCAGTCTGCGTGTCGGCGATCTGCTTCATATCAGCAACACGGAAATCGTCCTCCTCGCGAGCCGTGATGCCCCGGCGCTCGCGTAACAGCCGCTCGATATCAGATTGCACTTTTGCGGTGTCGACCCCGTCGTGCGCGGAGACATTGATACGATTGATATCGGTATCGCCCGCGATGCGGCGGTGATAAGTGCGCAGCGGCATTAGCACGACATCGTCACGGTCGGTGCCGAAGCCAGACTCGCCCTTCTCCGCAAGGATACCAATAACCTCGCAGGAGACGTTGCTGACGCGGATGCGTTTGCCGATCGCGTCAGTGGAACCGAATAGCTTCTCATGCACTGTCTCGCCGATGATACACGCCGCGCGGCCGCTTCTCGTCTCGGTGTCGAGGAAGTTGCGACCTTGCGCCAAGTTCCAGTCTTGCGTGACGATGTAGCTTGCGTCGGTGCCAATGGTACCGACGGTGCGGCTTTCGGAGCCATAGACCACGCTGACGGATTGCTGCGCCAAGGGCGCCACCGCCTTCACGCCGCGCAGTTGCGCGCGCAGCTCGACGATATCACGCGCGTCGAACGGTCTCGCTTTGGCGCTGGAGCGTCCCGGACCCCATTGGCCGGGTCGGACAAATAGCATGTTGCTGCCGAGCTTGGCCATCTCCTCCTTGACTTTCTCGGTGGTGCCAGTGCCGATGGTAACCATGGCAATGACCGCGGAGACACCAATAACGATACCAAGCAAGGTGAGGAACGAGCGCAAGGCATTGCGCCTGATGGCCTGCACCGCGAGCTTCAAGGTCTCGTAGAACATCAGGCGGCCTCCTTGCCATGCGTGTCGCTCGCGATGCGGCCGTCGAGGAAGTGGACGATGCGGTCGGCGTATTCGACCATCTCCGGCTCATGGGTGACCATCAGAATGTTGATCTCCTGTGTCCGGTTGAGATCGATGAGAAACCCCATGATCTCATGGCTTGTCTTAGTGTCCAGATTGCCAGTCGGCTCGTCGGCGAGCAGCACAGATGGTTTGGTGACGATAGCGCGTGCGATGGCAACGCGCTGCTGTTGGCCACCGGAGAGCTCGCCGGGCGTATGCAGTGACCTATCCTGAAGGCCTACGCGTTCGAGCGCCTCCATGGCGAGCGGCCGGCGCTGGGCTTGGCGCACGCCGCCGTAGATGAGTGGCAGCTCCACATTCTCCACCGCGGAGGTGCGCGCGAGCAGGTTGAAACCCTGGAACACGAAGCCGAGATAGTTTCGCCGCAACAGCGCACGTTGTTTACGGTCAAGACTGCCAACCTCCACGCCGCTGAACAGATAGCTGCCGCTAGTCGGTTCATCGAGGCAGCCGATGATGTTCATGGCCGTCGACTTACCCGAGCCCGACGGTCCCATCACGGCCGTGAACTCGCCCTTGTTTATTCTGAGGCTCACGCCATCCAGCGCGCGAACCTTTGCCTCGCCCTGTCCATAGATCTTGGTGACATTGCGCAGCTCGATGACCGGCGGCGCACTGTTTTTGGGCAATTCAGACATCGGCAGTCACTTTGTCGAGGCCGTATCGACGATTACGCCTTGGCCGGGCGCAAGGTTTCCGCGAACGATCTCCGTGCGCTTGCCGTCGGTCGCGCCGACAATGACGCTGACTTCTTCGGGAGCTCCGTCCGAGAGCACCCAGACCTTGCGCTCGGCGCCGTTGAGCTGCTTGGTCGCGCTGGGTTTTCTCAGGCGCGGTGGCCCCGGCATGATTTTCTGCAGGAAGTTCCTCTGGTCGACTTCGGTGGCGCTGGGCGGCGAGAACCGCAGCGCGGCGTTAGGTACGGTCAGCGCCTCATCCACTTGAGCGACGACGATCTCGGCTGTCGCGGTCATACCGGGCCGCAGCAATAGGTTGGAATTGTCGGTGGTGAGCACGGCTTTATAGGTGACGACGCCTTGCACGACTTCCGAACCGAAGCGCAGCTCGCGGATTTCGGCGAAGAATGTCTTGTCAGGATAGGCGTCGACGGTGAAGGTCGCCTTCTGCTCTTCCCGCACATTGCCGATGTCCGCCTCATCGACATCGACCTGGACCTCCATCTTGGTCAGGTCCTCGGCGATGGTGAAGAGCACCGGCGCCTGGAGGGACGAGGCCACCGTCTGCCCCGGCTCAACATTGCGGCTTAGCACCACGCCGGTGATGGGCGAGCGGATGAGGGCCTTGCTCAGATTCGTCTTATTGAGGGCAAGATCGGCGGTGGCGGCAGCAACGTCAGCCTTGACACTTTCAAGCGTAGCAAGCGCGCGCTTATGCGCGGCCTCCGCGGCCTCCAGCTCCTGGACGGAGCCCGCATTCCGCTCGACCAACCTTTGCTTGCGCTCATATTCGAGGCGCGCCTCGAGCACGCTAGCCTGGGCCTCACTAACCTTGGCTTGGGCAGCTTGCAGCTTAGCCTTCGAGCTGTCCACAGTCGACTTGAGCTTGTCGGTGTCGAGCACGGCGAGCGTCTGCCCCGTGGTGACGGCGCTGTTGTAATCGACGAGCACGCTGCGAACGATGCCGGAGAGCTCACTCGAAAGCTCAACCTCGTTGGTGGGCTGGATCGCGCCTGTTGCGGTCACGGTCACGGTGAGATCGCCCTCTGTCGCTGGCTCGGTGACGTACCGGACCCCGTTGTTTGAGCCGCCGGTCTCAAACAGAAGATAGAGAAGAACCGCCGCACCCGCGATCGCGGTCACGACGAGCCCAGGACGCATGCGCCAAAGGCGGGACTTGGGCTTATCGAGACCCAGCGCGGCCTCTATGTCGGCTTTGACCTTCTCGGACTGCACAATTTCGTTCATCTCGACTCTCGATCCCGAAGTTTTCTCGCAGGCGCGCCAACACGGCCTTGTCTCAGGTCAATTGATAACGCCACAAGGTGGCATTAAGGCTGAAATTCTCGTAACGAAACTAGGCCTTCCGCCACCATGGAAACGTTGCGACACAAATCGCGGCATTGTCAGAGTAAATTGGCTTGAGCCTCTAGGAGAGGTTTCTTGGCCTCCAGCGATGCGCAATCCCTTCCGTTATTTCTATAGCTCGCCCGAGGTGATCC
>NZ_JBAWCQ010000034.1:0-2382 GCF_049590335.1 Methyloceanibacter sp. | reverse complement strand
CCAATGCTGGACGGGTTCATCGGATCTGTTATGGATGAAATAAAGCAGCTAGGCATTGCGGAGAATACGGTCTTCGTTGCAATGGCCGATAATGGTCCGATGGTGCACAGCCCGCCGCCGGGCTGGGGCATGCTTCCAATGCTGTATCGCGGGGGTAAGGGCGACTTCACCGAGGGCGGCGTTCGCGTTCCGGCCTTTGCATGGTGGCCGGGAATGATCGAGTCGAACCAGGTTGTCGGCGACATCGTTCACGTGACGGATTTGTACACGACGTTCGCCCGATTAGGGGGGGCGACAAAGTACGTTCCAACTGATCGCATCGTTGATGGCCTCGACCAAACAGCGGTTCTACTCAAAGGCGACACCCACGGGCGTCGTGATTACGTCTTCATTTACTCCGGCCACCAACTCGGAGCTACGGTTAAAGGGCGTTACAAGCGGCATTGGATCGGTGCGGGTGATGTCGCCGCATCTGGGATGCCCGAGGCCTACTATGACCTCTATATGGATCCTCGCGAGGAGAACCCTCAATTGGTTCCGCTGATACACACGCAGGGCCAATTCAACCAGATGCGTGCTCGGCATGAGCTGTTTAAGAAAAAGTACCCAGACGTCGAGAACGCCAAGGGGATTCCTTATACTGGTCTTTCCAACGCGCGGCCGGAAACCAAGGCGATAGCTAAGCGAGTCCGGGCTACCGTCGAAAGCATGCCTTTCGACGTCAAAGAATACCTTGGCTTCGACTTACCCGGCAGCGATGCCGTTGGTGATTGGGGACGCTAATCCCTCGCCATATGATTAAGGCCACCTTTTCGGAGGTGGCCTTTTACATTTCATGTTGAGCGGCGCCCCCTCCCAAAAAGCGAGAAGCCAATCAACACCCTCGGCACACAGCTGATCTAACCTGAACGTCCGCAATGTGGTGCCGATTCAACCGATCGCCGCAACACACTCTTCGAACTTCTCCGCTGGTGAGTCGTAGTTCAACGTCTTTCTCGGGCGCTCGTTGAGCTCGCGCGCCACGGCGTTTAGTTTCGCCTGGCTGTGGACGGACAGATCTGTGCCTTTGGGGAAGTACTGGCGCAGCAAGCGGTTGGTGTTCTCGTTGGTGCCGCGCTGCCAGGGGCTATGGGGATCGCAGAAGTAGATGTCGAGGTCGGTGGCCAATGTCAGGCACTTGTGATCAGCCAGCTCCTTGCCCCGGTCCCAAGTGAGTGAGCGGCGAAGCTCCCGCGGCAGGTGCTGTACCTGTTTGGCGAGCGCGGCGATGACACTGGCAGTGTCCTTGTTCTTAACCCTGGCCAGCATCACGTAACGGGTCCGGCGCTCGACCAGCGTGGCAATGTAGCTGTTCTTTGAGCCGGCGATCAGGTCACCCTCCCAGTGGCCGGGGATGGCGCGGTCCTCCACGGTGGCGGGTCGCTCCCGGATCGAGACAGCGTCCTTAATCTGCCCGAGGCCGTCGCGCTTGAGGCTCGCATGCCGGGAGCGGCGGATCGCGCGGGTCGCCCTGAGATGGGCCAGCAATTCCTTCTTCAGAACGCCGCGCGTCTGGATGAACAGGCTCCGATAGATCGTCTCGTGGGACACGCGGGCGGTCTCGTCGTCGGGATGTGCGCGCTTCAGCCAGCCCGCGATCTGCTGCGGCGACCACTTGCGCTCAAGTTTCACCGATACTCTCCGGCAAACCGCAGGGCGGCAAGCCAGCTTGCACGGCTTGGGACGCAGGGCACGGTCCCACGCCGCCTGATCCGACCGAGCCGCCCGGTAGCGAGTGCGACCACCATTCCGCTGCACTTCACGGCTGATCGTCGACGGTGCACGCCGCAGCTGACGGGCAATCGCGCGCAGGGTCAACTGCGCCCTGAGACCTATTGAGATCTCCTCGCGTTCAGCGAGCGTCAGAGCAAAGCGCGATCTCCGGCGCTCCGGAGGACGAATGCCACCGGTCCTTGCAAGAAGCGGGTAGATCGACGACGAGTTCCGATCGAACCTCCGACCGATCGAACTCATCGACTCTCCGCGCTGCCAGCGATCCCAGATCTCTGCCTTCTGCTTCTCAGTGAAATAGATCCGACGACGATAGGCCATCTCCAACACTCCATCTTGCCTTCAAAGACTAAAGTGTTGCGTCGACACATTGAGTCCGCCCCACATAGCGGACATTTCTGTCGCCATTCAGTACTTCTTGGCGCGTCGACCCAATGTTTCAGAGGGTTTCTCACCGAACCGCTTGCGATAGCGCACCGCGAAGCGACCTAACTCGAAGAATCCCAAGTGGGTCGCGATAGATGTCACCGTCTGATCCGGTCCCGCGCGTTCAAGAAGCGCATGGGCCTTTTCGAGCCTTCGGATATTAATTGCCTCAAGCATGTTAACGCC
>NZ_JBAWCQ010000033.1:0-12392 GCF_049590335.1 Methyloceanibacter sp. | reverse complement strand
GCCGTCGCGGTCCTTCTGGAGGATCGAGGCTTTCGGTGCGTCCTCGACATTGAGCGTTCCGGGAAAATCGGGCAGCAGATGCGTGAAGCTGCGGTTCTCGGCGTAGATCACGACGATGGTTTTGATTTTCTCTAAGCCCTCGGGCAACGCATCGGTCGGCGGGGCTGTCGCTTGGGCAGCGGCCATAGGGCCCCAAAGCGCCAACAGCAATCCTGCAAACACCGTGCGCAACATGCGTGCCCTCTCTCACCGGGTGGATCGACTTAGACTGCTTCGCAAATTGGACCGCCAAGGAGATTGGATTGCCGAAAAATGGCCGGGGCAATATCCCGGCCACTCTAACATTCAATCCCATCCTCGCGATCCGCTAGCGCGCCTCGGTGGCGGCTTCTCGCTGGGGCCCGAAATCGTATTCATAGATATGCGCATGCTCCTTCACCAGCACGGGCCGCAGATCGGCGAACGCGTCCTTGTATTTGTAAAAGGGGATGCGCGGGAACAGGTGGTGGATCAGGTGAAAGTTCTGGAACAGGTAGAGCCAATCCACGACGGGCTCGGCGACCTTGCCATGCACCCAGAACACGTTGGTGTCACGATAGCGCTCGCGAACCTTATGCGGTTTATGGGGCAGATAGGCGAAGAAGTAGATAATGAGCGCCGAGGCGAGAATGTGCGGGAACACCCACAGCATCAGGACTTCGCGCCAGTAGCCGATCACGCACAGGCCGATGATCGTCGCGTAATAGATTGCGTTCATCAGCGCGATCTGAAGTGAGAGACGGCGCATACCCGGAACGTGCGGATGGAAGGCGATGTGCCGCCAGAAATAGTTGTGGTAGACGAAAACAATCGTCATGCAGCGCCAGAAAAGCAGGAACGGATTGTTCACTGCCACCCAGTGATCCGGATCCAGCTCCGGATCGTTCGTATCCCGGTGGTGCGCCAGATGCATGTAGCGGAAGGCTTTGTATTCGTGCAGCAGGATCGTGCCGCATACATAGCCGATCAGGTGGTTCAGCCACAGATAGCGCGAGTGCTTGCCGGCGATATTGCCGTGGCAGGCCTCGTGAAGCGGCGTCTGGTCCGCATAGAGAATGAACGCATTGAGGATCAATCCGAGCCAGAGGGGGATGAGCCCCATCGTGCCAAGCGTGCAGACCGTCGCGAAAGACGCCACGATTCCGATCGCAAGGAACACGGTGGGCCAAGCCACCATGCCTTGATAGGGCCGGATCTTCTGGAGTGCCTGACGGTCCGCCGGGACGTTCGGTTGGTCGCGGGAAATTTCAGTAATCGGGGGTTCGGCGACAACGGGCATGGATTTACAACAGTCCTCGGATTCTAAGCTTCGAACTTCCTGACATCGTCGAGACGACAATCGCTGAGCCGCGATACGTGTTTGCGTCAAGACAATAAATTGCGCTGACCGGCAAGAAAATTCGCACGCCACGCCAGACACGTTCGCGAACGGCTGCAATTTTGGGACGTGACGGCGTCCCGTTCAAGATGGAATGCGCCGAGGCCGCAATCAGGGTTGACGAAGACAAAACCACGAAAAAAATCAAACTTTTAGCGCGATTATGGGTCGGCCATGCCCGCGTGCGTGCGGCGCCGGTCCATGCTCCCTGTGGCGCGCATGCAACAGCCCGCCGAAGGTGGATTCGGCGGGCTGCGATGCATTTTAAGACATAGCGCTAGCGGCAGAAGTGCTCGTAACCGTCATAGCCAAGATAGGTCCCCGACCTTGGGTTGAAACTCCGGTAGCGCGATCCGCAATAGGCATACCAGTCATCGGTCCAGGGTTGCGGACGATAGCCCACGGGCCGATAGGGGCGCGGCGGCGGGGCCACGACGACCTCGCGCGGGGTGAGGGCGCTGCCGATTACCGCGCCGACACCGAGGCCGACCAGTCCCGCGCCAAGCGCATTCCAGTTGTCGCCGCCACGGCGGCCGTAATAGTTGTTCTGAACGTAGCGGCCGCCATGGCCGCCCTTCCAGCCGTGACCACGGCCACGTCCGGCTTCCGCAGGCATAGCTGCTGACAAGGCGAAGACCGCGGCGAGCGCAGCCACAAATGCAAAATACGATTTCCGACCCATAATTCCGTTCCTCGAGAGCAGCGCCGTTGCCTTTCGCGCCGTTTAAGGTTGAGAGAACCCCCCAGATCCGGTGAGGCCTTCCTGCCCCCCCGTTCGTGGCACCCTAGGGGCGTCCACATGAACCTGACCTGAACGTTCGGGTCGAATCTAAGCTACTCAAAAAACACAAAAAAACCGCCGGACCCGGGCGGGTCCAGCGGCGAATGAATCTGTTTCCACGCTTCGGTTAGAAGCGTGTCAAAAGCAGTTGCAGCTACGGACGCCCTGTAAGGCTACTGCGCCATCTGCACGTTGGCGGCCTGCTTACCGCGACCGCGGCGGTCGTCCTCGATCTCGAAGGTGACCTTGTCGCCTTCGTTCAGCGGCGGCAGGCCAGCGCGCTCGATAGCAGACGCATGGACGAACACGTCCTTGCCGCCATCTTCCGGCTCGATGAAGCCGAAGCCACGCGTATGGTTGAAGAATTTAACGGTGCCGTTGACACGAGACATATCGGGGGAGTCCTTTCCCGTTCTCTAGTTTCAAAATAACGGGCCACTCAGCCCCTTCGCTTGAGGCGTTCTCTGACTGAGTCCCCCAAGGAAGAAGCGCATGGCGTCTTCAGATGTCAGGAAAGGGTCGTGCTCTTCGCTACGTTCCGTCGCTAACCGTCGTCTTAGTCCACGCCCAACCGCAGGCGCCCGAGGCCCCCAAAGATGGGGTATGCGAGCGCAATTGGCAAGTCCTTTTGGGCCGCCGTCGGACCCTCGGACCCTTACGGGCCAAGGCTTTCCGGGCCGTCAACCCTAACCTAAACGCCAGATGAACGGACCCCTCAGATTGGGTTCAGCCGCTCCCCCCTAAACCTGATCCCACGACGCGCCGAGAGGGATGCGCCGGTGCCGAAGAAGGGGACAAGGGTCATGGGGACGATCACGGGGAAGAAAATCGCAGGTTTCGCGCTTGGTTTTATCGCGCTTGCCGCCATCGCGATCGTCACCGGCCACCTGGCCGACGCCCAAATCGCCACCCAGTTCGCCGACGGCCCCCCGCTGATGTATGCCGGAATTCGAGGGTAAGGGTCTCTAAGGCCACATGACCAGTGGGGGCATGGACGATAGGATCGCCTCGACATTGCCGCCGGTCTTCAGCCCGAAGATCGTGCCCCGGTCGTAAAGCAGGTTGTACTCCACGTAGCGCCCGCGGCGGATGAGCTGCTCGGTGCGGTCTTCCTCGGTCCAGGGCGTGCCGACATTGCGGGCCACCAGCTCCGGATAGCTGCCGACGAAGGCCTTGCCCACCTCCTGGGTGAAGGCGAAGTCCGCCTCCCAATCGCCCGTATCCAGATAGTCGTAGAAGATGCCGCCTATGCCGCGCGGCTCTTTCCGGTGCTTGAGATAGAAATACTCATCGCACCAGTCCTTGAAGCGTGGATAGTCGGCCGAGGGCTGGCCCGCGCAAGAGGCCTTCATGGCCGCGTGGAAATCTTGGGCGTCCTGGTCCTCCTGGGTGCGCCGCCGGTTCAGGACGGGCGTGAGATCGCCGCCGCCGCCGAACCAGCCCTTGGAGGTCACCACCATGCGCGTGTTCATGTGGCCGGTGGGGGCATTAGGGTTCGTGGGGTGGGCGATGAACGACATACCGGAGGCCCAGAAGCGCGGGTCCTCGGCTGCACCGGGAATCTGTCCGGCGAACTCCTTGGGAAATTCTCCGTGGACGGTGGAGGTGTGGCAACCGACCTTTTCGAAGATGCGGCCCGACATCAGGGACATGACCCCGCCGCCGCCTTCCTCGCGCTGCCAAGGCGTGCGAGTGAAGCGGCCGGCATCCTTGCCCTCACAGCCGGGCGCATCCTCGGCCCCATCTTCCACCGCTTCGAGTGCTTGCAGCATCTTGTCGCGCAAGTCCTCGAACCAGCGTTTCGCCCTATCCTTGTTGGCCTCGAAGCTTTCCTTCGATCCTGGAGCATCCATGGTTCCCCGCTCGATTACATTTTCGTATCCCATGATCCCTCTACCCTACCGCTCCGTATTCGTCACATAAGTCCGTTATGGCGTTGGCACTATCGGCTTACTCTTGATCTTCATCAGGGATTACCTGCGCCAATTTGACCACTGTGTCCGCTGGACAACATCCCGTGGCAATGACAGAAAACCGCCATGAATCGCGTTGCTCCCAAGCACGCGGCTAGGCAATAACAGACTTGCGGCACGCTCGGTGCCGGATACGAGAGCCGAGAGGCTGGGCGTTTGCTCTCTTCGGCTCCATCAAAAATTAGGAGCGCTTGGATTCATGGCCAATTCCGATAGTTCCACCGATCCATCTATTTCATATGACGACGATTCGTCGCGACGAGACGTGATCCTGATCGGCGCTGCCGCGTTGGCGGCCATCGGCGGCGCGGCCGTATTGTGGCCCTTGCTCGATCAGATGAACCCAGACGCCTCGACCCTGTCGCTGGCCTCGATCGATGTGGACCTCGCGCCCGTCGAAGAAGGTCAGGCGATCACGGTTATGTGGCGCGGCAAACCGATCTTCATTCGCCATCGCACTGCGCAGGAGATCAAGGATGCTGAAGACGTCAAGCTCGATCAGCTGATCGACCCACTGGCCCGCAACGCCAATCTGGCGGACACCGCGCCGGCGACCGATGCCAATCGCGCCGCCCCCGATAAGGAGCCGTGGCTCGTGATGATCGGGATTTGCACCCATCTGGGCTGCATTCCCAAGGGCCAGTCCATTGGCGATTACAAAGGTGAGTTTGGTGGCTGGTTCTGCCCGTGCCACGGTTCGCAATACGACACGGCGGGCCGTGTTCGCATCGGGCCGGCGCCGGAGAACATGTACATTCCGCCTTACGCTTTCAGCTCTGACACCAAAATCAAGATCGGATAGGGCGGACCATGGCGCACGAATCGACTTACACGCCGTCGACCGGCATTGGGCGCTGGATCGACACACGTCTGCCCGTCCCGCGGCTGATGCACGACCAGTTCGGGGTCTTCCCGATGCCGCGGAACGTCAACTATTTGTGGACGTTTGGCGCAATTTTGAGCTTCATGCTGGTCGTCCAGATCGTGACCGGCATCGTGCTCGCGATGCACTACCAACCGACCGTGGACGGTGCGTTCGACTCCGTCGAGAAGATAATGCGCGACGTGAACTGGGGCTGGCTGCTGCGCTATGCCCATGCGGTCGGCGCATCCATGTTCTTCTTCGCCGCCTTCATTCATACGTTCCGAGGGCTCTATTACGGGTCCTACAAGGCGCCGCGCGAGATCCTATGGATGCTCGGTGTGCTGATCTTATTCCTCATGATCGCCACGGCCTTCATGGGGTATTCGCTGGTCTGGGGGCAGATGAGCTTCTGGGCCGTGACAGTGATTACAAATTTGTTTTCCTCGCTCGACTCTCTGATTCCGGGGCTCGGCACGACGCTAGTGCAGTGGATCTGGGGCGGGTTCTCGGTGGGCGAGCCCACGCTGAACCGGCTCTTCGCGCTCCATTATCTATTCCCGTTCGTCATCGTGGGCGTGGTGATCTTACATATCTGGGCGTTGCATATTCCGGGCAGCAACAATCCCACGGGCTTGGACGTCAAGACGAAGTCGGACACGCTGCCATTCCATCCATACTTCACCATCAAGGATGGCTTCGCGATTGTGCTGTTCTGCCTGTTGTTCGGCGTGTTCCTGTTCTACGCGCCGAACTACCTCGGCCACTCGGACAACTACATTCCAGCCAACCCGCTGCAGACGCCGCCGCACATCGTGCCCGAATGGTACTTCCTGCCGTTCTACGCGATCCTGCGGGCCATTCCGGACAAGCTGTTCGGTGTGATCGGCCTGATGGGTGCGATCGTCGTGCTGTTCTTCATTCCGTGGCTCGATACGTCGCGTATCCGGTCCGTCAGCTACCGACCCATTTTCAAATGGTTCTTCTGGCTGTTTGTGATCTGCTGCCTGGTGCTGGGTTATCTCGGCTCGCAGGCCCCCGACGGCTGGTATCTGTTCTGGGGACGGGTGTGCACGATCTATTACTTCGCCTTCTTCCTGATCATCATGCCGGTCGTGGGGCTTATCGAGAGACCTAAGAGGCTTCCTGGCAGCATCACCGAGTCTGTGCTCGGTAAGAAGACTGCGGCGCCGAGCGGGGGGGCTGCGTGATGCGGAACATTTTGAAACTGTTCGCCGCCATCGCGGTTTTGGCGATCGCGTTTCCCGGTGCAGTTCTCGCCGCGGATGACGGCCACGGCACGGAAATTGAGGCGCAGGACTGGTCGTTCGCACCGCCGTTCGGTCATTTCGACCGGGCGCAGCTCCAGCGCGGCTACAAGGTCTATCAGTTCGTGTGCGCGAACTGCCACGGGATGAAGCTGCTGTCCTACCGTAACCTTGGGGAGCCGGGCGGTCCGCAGTTCTCCGAGGCGGCGGTCGAGGCGTTGGCGAGCCAAGCTCAGATTACGGACGGTCCCGACGATATGGGCAAGATGTTCCAGCGTCCGGGCAAGCCGTCGGACCGGTTCCGTTCACCCTATCCGAACGATCAGGCGTCGCGGGCCGCGAACGGCGGCGCTCTGCCGCCGGACCTGTCCGTGATGGCCAAGGCGCGCGAAGGTGGGCCGGACTATCTCTATGCGCTGATGACGGGCTACGGCGAGGTGCCGGAAGACATGAAGATGACCAAGGGCATGCACTATAATACTGCCTTTCCAGGACATCAGATTGCCATGCCCAATCCTTTGTCCGAGGGCGTTGTGGAGTACACCGACGGAACGGAGCCGACCATCAAGAACTACGCGAAAGACGTGTCCGCTTTCATGATGTGGGCGGCCGAGCCCAAGCTGGAAGAGCGCTACAAGATCGGCGCGCGGATCATGATCTTCCTGATCGTCTTCGCGGTGATCATGTATCTCTCCAATATAGCGGTCTGGTCGCGGGTTCATAAGAAGGATCACGCGGCGAAGACCGAGACCTGAGGCGGATCGATGCTACGGGCGCTCATCTTTTTCTGGATCGCGCTCGTTAGCTTCGCCGCGCTTGCAGAAGACAGCAGCGTCCCCGAGCCGGAAGGCATGGTGTTGCTCACCGTCGGCGGATTGGTGGGCAAATCCAATCGTGGCCCCGTCGACAAGAAGCGCGACAGTGCGTTGGTGAAACTGAAGGCCGACTTCAAACATGGCTTCGCCTTCGACCGGGACATGCTGCTTGCGCTGCCGCAAGGCGAGGTGACGGCGGCGACCCCCGAACTCGGGGACGAAGCGGTCTTCAAGGGGCCGCTTCTGAAAGACGTCATGGTGTCTATCGAGGCCGCGAAGGTAAAGATCCGCTTCGTCGCCTCGGATGGGTACAGCGGCTATCTGCTGCCTGAAGATATTGATGCGTCGGATTACATTCTCGCCCTCGAGGCGGACGGAACGCCCCTTGGCCTCGGCGGCCAGGGACCGCTCTGGCTGATGAATACGCGCAAAGTCGGCGAAACCGTCGGCGAGGATAACCGCGGTAGTCATGTATGGGCCTTAGTCTATATGCATGTGGGCGACTAGAGTTCGGTGCCGGCCGATGGCCGGGCGCGATCTCGCCGCATCACAGTTCACCAAGAGGGAAGCATGACAGACGCAGTGCTCGGCATTATCGGCGGCTCGGGGCTTTACGATCTGCCCGGACTTCAGAATGCGCGCGAGGAGTGCATCGATAGCCCCTGGGGCGATCCGTCCGGGGCACTTCGGTTCGGCGATATTGATGGCCTTCCCATCGTCTTTCTGCCGCGCCACGACCAAGGGCACCGTCTCTCTCCCACCGACATCAACTATCGTGCGAATATCGACGTTATGAAGCGGGCCGGGGTCACGGACCTCATCTCGCTGTCGGCCTGCGGCTCATACAAAGAAGAGCTGCCGCCGGGCACATTCGTGCTTGTCGACCAGTTCGTGGACAGAACCCATAATCGCGCGACGTCGTTCTTTGGCACGGGCTGTGTGGCGCATGTGTCCATGGCCCATCCCACATCGCCGCGCCTTCGCATGCGCATCGCGGAAGCCGCCGAAGCTGAGGCCATCCCCTTCGTTCGCGACGGCACTTATGTTTGCATGGAGGGCCCTCAGTTCTCCACCCTCGCCGAGAGCCTCACCTATAAGGGCCTTGGCTATTCTGTAGTCGGCATGACAAACCTGCCCGAGGCCAAGCTCGCCCGCGAGGCGGAGCTCTGCTACGCGACCGTGGCGATGGTGACGGATTTCGATTGCTGGCACCCGGACCATGACGCGGTAACGGTGACGGACATCATTCGTGTGCTCACGGCCAATGCGGAAAAAGCCGCGCGGCTGGTGGGCCGGCTCGCACGCGACTTCCCGCGCGAGCACGAGCCGTGTCCCGCTAGATCGGATTGTGCGCTCGACACCGCCATCATCACCGCGCCGGAAGCGCGCGATCCCAAGCTTCTGAAAAAACTCGATGCGGTCGCGGGCCGGGTGCTGAACGGATAGAGGCCCGCCGGTCCTAGCCAGCCGGTCACCGCTCCGGTATCAAGGCGTTTCGCGTTCTGCCCACCTCACTGGCCTTCGCGCTGTTGGAGACCCATACGCAATGACCACCGATATCGATCTCAAATCCCTCGTCCGCACGATCCCGGATTATCCGAAGCCCGGCATTATGTTCCGCGACGTGACGACGCTGTTCGGCCATCCGTCGGGTTTTCGGGCTTCCATCGAACAGCTGGTGGCGCCGTTCCACGATCAGCGGGTCGAGTCGGTCGCCGGTATCGAGGCGCGCGGGTTTATTCTGGGCGGGGCGGCGGCGGATCGCTTGCGTTGCGGCTTCGTGCCGATCCGCAAACAGGGCAAGCTGCCCCATAAGGCCATCGGCCAGGATTACGAGCTGGAATATGGCGTGGACGTCATCGAGATCCACGAGGATGCGCTGAGCCCGGGCGAACCGGTACTGCTTGTGGACGATTTGATTGCGACGGGCGGCACGGCTATAGCGGCCGTGAAGCTCTTGCGTCAGCTCAAGGCCGAAGTGGTCGGGGCGGCATTCGTCATCGATCTGCCGGATCTTGGCGGTTGCGCGCGGCTGAGCGAACTTGGCGTGCAATGCCATACGCTCATGTCGTTCGAAGGCCACTAGGGGCTCTTCGCACCTTGGCAGCTATGCTCGCCTGAGCTGTTATGCACGCTGTGGCAGTTATGCTAAGGCGGTTCCATGAATATCGACGGCAAACCGTATCGGACCATCTGGCTTGGTAGCGATGGCGTCTCGGTAGAGATCATCGACCAGTCCAAGCTTCCCTTCGCGCTTGAGATCGTCGCGCTTCGCAGCCTCGAAGACGCGGCCCATGCCATCGCCAGCATGCAGGTGCGAGGCGCACCGTTGATTGGGGCGACGGCAGCCTATGGCGTGGCGCTGGCCATGCGGGACGAGGCCTCCGAAGCGGGCCTTGCACGAGCCTGTGAGGTTCTTGCCGTTACACGGCCGACCGCAGTCAATCTGCGCTGGGCACTTGATGAAATGCGGACGGTTTTGGAGCCATTAGCTCCTGCTGACCGCATCGCGGCGGCGTTTTCGCGGGCAGCGGAGATTTGCGACGAGGACGTCGAGACCTGCCGCAGAATTGGCGAGCATGGGGTGGGTCTGATCGAGGCCCATGCCGCGCACAAAAAAGGCGAGACGGTCAATATCCTCACCCATTGTAACGCCGGCTGGCTTGCCACGGTCGATTGGGGCACGGCGCTTGCGCCGATCTACAAGGCTTTCGATCAAGGCATTTCCGTCCATGTTTGGGTGGATGAGACGCGGCCGCGCAATCAGGGTGCGTCTCTGACCGCCTTCGAGCTCGGCGCTTATGGCGTGCCGCATACGATCGTCGCCGACAATACGGGCGGCCATCTGATGCAGGCGGGTCTGGTCGATCTTTGCATCGTAGGCACCGACCGCACGACGGCGAATGGCGATGTGGCCAACAAGATTGGCACCTATTTGAAGGCGCTTGCGGCCAAGGACAATGGGGTCCAGTTCTTCGTCGCCCTGCCGCATTCGACGATCGATTGGACGCTCGACGACGGGCGAAAGATTCCCATCGAGCAGCGGAACGCCAGCGAAGTGACTCATATGACGGGGCAACGGCCCGACGGGACGACTGCGACCGTTGTCATCGCGCCGCCGGGATCTGCGGCAGCCAATTATGCCTTCGACGTAACGCCCGCGCGGCTCGTCACGGGCTTCATCACCGAGCGTGGGGTGACGCCAGCTTCGCGCGAGGGTTTGTCTCTCTTATACTCGTAACGTCGGGAGGCGCCCTCGTCTGCGCCCTTTGAGGGGCCGTAAACCGCCGCATGGAGGGGCGGGGGATGGAGCCACACGATCTGACGTCCGATGCGATCCATTTCGGGATCGCTGTCCTGCTTGGCGCCCTGGTCGGCATCGAGCGCGAGAAGCATCGCCGTGAACGCAAGGCCAAGACCGAACAATCGGCGGGACTGCGGACCTTTATCCTGCTTGCGCTTTTCGGCGCTTGCGCGGCTTGGCTCTCGCGCGCGTTCGACTCCTATTGGATTCTGGCCGCCGGCTTGCTGATCAACGGGACGTTTGGCGTCGCGGGCTACTTGGTGACCACGCGCGGCCAGCGTCAATCGGTCGGCCTTACCACTGAAATTGCCGCCATCATCGTTTTCTTGCTGGGCGCGATCGTCATGCTGGGTGGATCCGAAATCGCCATTGCGCTTGCCGTCATCACGACAGCGGTCCTTGCCTACAAGGAACCGATGCATGGCTTCGTGAAACAGCTTGGCTGGGACGACGTCTTTTCCGGGCTGCAGTTGTTGATCGCAACTTTTGTCGCGCTGCCGCTCCTGCCCGACAAGCCCATCGATCCGTGGGGTGCGCTCAATCCTTACGAACTTTGGCTCTTGGTCATTTTGATTTCCGGCCTGTCGCTAGTCGGCTATGCACTGACGCGGTGGCTCGGCCCAGGCAAGGGCGCGCTCGTGACGGGGTTCGCCGGCGGGCTGGTCGCCTCGACGGCGGTGACCGTCTCGTTCGCCAGGGAAGCGCGCACCAACCCAGCCAATACGATGGCGTTCGCCAGTGGAATTCTGGTGGCCTGGTCGGTCATGTTCGTGCGTGTCCTGGTGGTCGTGGCCGTGGTAAACAGCGCGCTGCTCGGGCCGATTTTCGTGCCCTTCGCGGCGTTGGCATTGGTCGGGGCCGCGGCGGCAGCGTTGCTCTATATTCGCATCCATCGAGACGGGCGTGAGGTCAGCGCTCAAGGAGATCTGCAGGTCAGCAACCCTTTCAGCGTGACCTCCGCGGTGAAGTTCGCGGCCTTCTTTGCCGTGGTGCTCGTCGCCGTCAAAATCGCCCAGGACAATTTCTCCGAAAGCGGCGTGTATGCCGTCGCCGTGCTTGCCGGGCTGACGGATGTGGACGCAATTACCCTATCCATGGCCGAGCTAGCCAAGACCGGCGATGCTCACGTGGCGGTCGTCGCCATCGTGATCGCGGCCTTAGTCAACACGGCGGTTAAGTGGGGCATCGCCTTCGTGCTGGGGGGGGCTGCCCTCGGTAAGCCGCTTCTGTGGGCGATATTGGCGATGTTCGCCGCCGGTCTTGCGAGTGTGCTGCTGGTGTGATCCACGGCGGGCGGCACAAAAACGCGGCGCCCTAAATAGGCACCCCGCTTCTTCGAAACGACTCTCGTAGTCGGCAGACTGTCTAGATGCCGATATAGACGTTAACGCCCCGGCGGCGCCCGTAGTAGTAACGGCGACCGTAATAGGGGCGACGATAATACCGGCGACCGTAATAGGGGCGGCGATAATACCGGCGACTATAATAGGGACGGCGATAATACCGTCTCCGATACCACCGTCTGACCGGAACGATCTCCGATGCCGTGGCTGGGCTATAATTCAGTGCCGCGGCGGCCGGCGTTGCCGACGCAGGCTTCGGGCTTGCGACGAAGAAAATGGCGACAAGCCCGACTAGGGTCGTGAAGAGAACTGAGCGCATGAGGTACCTCGTGTACTTTGTGACCCTTCCTCGTAGGCCCTTAGGGTGGGCCGAGCCGGCCCGAAAGGGAACCCCAAAGCGTTGAATTTCACGAATCTTTTGGCTTGACGTCGTGGGCGAGCGGGCTTGGGCGCGCGCGGCATTGGACGCGAAATCGCGCAGAGGATCGCTGTTTGGCGCAGGTCCTGTCCCGGCTAGGCCAGTACCATAACGGCCATGAAACCCAGCGTTGCGGCTGCGGCCGTCGGTGCCATCCAGCTCATCTGGCGGGACCCTGCGGCCCAAAATCCATGGTCCGCCAGGCTATGGC
>NZ_JBAWCQ010000032.1:0-7822 GCF_049590335.1 Methyloceanibacter sp. | reverse complement strand
TCCATCCAACCAAGAAGGCCGTCTGATGCGCTTGAAGAGCGGGATCTGGGTGAGCGCCTATTTGCGCAGATGTGCCGTCGAAAATGTCCCGGCGATTGTGGTCCGGCGCGGTCACGCCGAGGCCGGCGCGATCTTCATTGCTGTCGACCGGCTCGACGGGACGCTCAATCTTTACGGGCCGGCACCGGCGGGGCTGGCCGAGATCGATTCCGAGCGCCTCTGGGTTCCGTGTTTCGACGGCCAGCCGACGGGTGAGGAGAAGGTCAACACCTATCTCGCGCGGCAAGCCGAGTTCGATACCGATCTATGGGTGATTGCGGTCGAGGACAAACAGGGACGCCATTTTCTTGGCGAAGGGCTGACCGCGGCTTGAGCGATGCGGTGCCATTAGGGGTTGGTTAACCTTAACCGAGGCCTAATTCACGAAAGGCGTGTTGTGCGCTGTTTCGTTTGCGCATCGCGTGAGGCAAGCCGCGGAGACCTGAGATGGCGACCATATTGGAATTCCGCGTGACTGAGCACGGCGGCGCCCGAAACGGGACGCCGGGCGAGGGCGCGCTTGGTGAGATCATCATATTCCCGGGTGTGCGCATTGAGCGCCACGACACCCCAAGACAGGCGCTGCAGACCGCCAGCAGCGAGCCTTCGGCCAAAGCCCGAACGACGTCACCGGCCTGACGGCACTGGCGCGGCGGGTGCCGCTCCTACAGGGGGCACCGCCACGGGGGCCGGTGCGGCCGGTCTGCCGCAATAGGTGGCTTTGAGTGCCCGTTCGGCCTCGCCGGCTCGGCTCGGCCCGGCCAGGGGCGCGCGGATCAAGGCGATTCCGTTTGTGACGGGTGAATTCACCACCACCAGGTTTTCAAGTGCTTCGGGCGAGTCGCCTGTGGCGTCCGTGACGGCCTGATCCTTGGTCGTGACGATCAAGTCCACATTGCCACGCTTCATGTCCGCCCCGATAACCGTATAGAAGTTCTCGCCGATCGGCGTGTAGAACGCGATGAGCCAAAGTTCGTCGGGAATGTCCGCGCGCAGCCGGACGGGGCCCTCGGATAGATCGAACAAGCAAGCCGCGTAGCGCACGTCCGGCGCCATGTTCGGCATGACCTGCTGTCCGGCGTTCACCGCCGGCAACTGAATGATGGTGTTTGCGGGGCCGAGCGGCGCCAGTCTGGCATGGGCATTACGTGGCGCGAGCTGCGGCAGCGTGAGCACGGCTATCACGTGAATGAGGCCGGCTAAGACGACCGCCAGGGCAATATAGAGTCCGGGGAGTCTTACTCGCATCGTTTGAGCTCGATCTTGGGGAGGCTCTCGGCCGGAATCTGACCGATACCGCTGACGTCGGTTTCGCGGGGGCCGTAGACGCGCAGCAAAAGCGTGAGATTGCGATCCGGATCGTCTCCGTTGGGTAACCAGTTGCCCGGGCGTACCTTCTGCGAAACATGGATTTCGTAGCTACCGTCCGACCGGCGAATGGCTTCCTCGCTGTTGAAGCTATACCGATTGGATGGGTTGGGCACGATGGACCCGCGCGCGTCGTAAAGCGCGATCGACCACCAACGGGCGTTCAAAGGGGCTCCAGCGATCGTATATTCGCAGGCCGCGCTCAAGCGGCCGCCGCTCGAGTCTGTGCTGGCCGCAAAGTAGCGGGCGGCGGTGGAACTGAGCGGCAGGCGCCCGCTGCGGGCGAGATGGGCGCGCGTATAGGGGTCCGCGTTGGGGTTGCCTTCGCTGAGCCAGCTCGTCCACGGTCCGATACGCGTGGTCGTCAGCATCGATCCCCGCTCGATCATGTACCACGCCGACCCGATACCCAGGATCAAAGCCACGGCAAAGGCGCCGATGAAATAGCCCAGCGCGCGCATGGACGTGCTGCCTTCGTCGCGCCAGAGGCTGTTGTGGGTCTGCGCGTTGGAGACCGGCATGTTTGGGAGCGCTGTCACGCGAGTATCGTCTTTCGATCTTGGCGCAACGCGGGCGTCTTACTGGCGGCCGGCGCTGGCTGCACGCGCCGCCCGCTCCGCATTTCGATTTGCAATCGGCTTGCGCGTGGCAGCGTTTCCGCCGGCCGATGCCACATTCGAACTTGGTTTGTTGCCGGCGGGCGGGGTTGCCCGGCTTTGCCGTGCAGCTTTACGCGGGGCCACGGCCGGCGCCTTCTGCAGGAGGGTGGCGATGTTCCCAAGAACCTGGCGCGTTGCCTTCGACATGTCTTTGGACGTATCGATCGGCGGCGGCACAGGAAGTTCTGCCGTGGTGTTCTGCGACATGACTGCGGCGAGCCGCCGCCGTTCGGCGATCTGCCGCGGATGCGGTGTGACGCCCGGCGCCGTGGCCATGTTGTCGCCGTCATAGGCCGCCTGCATGAAGGTCTTCCAGGTCTGCGCGGGGAAGCTGCCGCCTGTCACACGGCCCATGGGAGAGAAGTTGTCGTTGCCGTACCAAACGCCGGTGACATATTGGCCGGTGAATCCCATGAACCATGCATCGCGATAGTTGGAACTCGTTCCGGTCTTTCCGGCCGCGTTGGTATAATCAAGCTTGGCCCGGCGTCCGGTGCCGGCATCGATGACCGTCTGCAGCATGGAATTGAGGATCTCGGCAGACTTGAGATCGAACACCCGTTCTGGCTTGGGTACATCGCGGTCGTGGTTGAAAAGAAGCTGTCCGCCGATCGTGCTGATTTCCTCGATGCCATAAGGCCGAATGGCCAGACCGCCCGATGCAAACACCGCGTAGCCGCCGACATGTTCGAGCGGGGTCATGCCGTTATCGCCAAGCGCCATCGAGCAGGTCTTCTTCAGATGTTTGATGCCCATCTTGTCCAAATCGGCGAGAACGGTCGCGCGGTCCACCTCGAGCGATAGCTTCACGGCGACCGTATTGACCGATTTCGCAAGTGCCGTGCGCAAGGTCATGCCGCCGCGATAGCCGCCGGAATAGTTCTTCGGTGACCAGCGTCCGCAGCTCACATATCCGTCCACGACCCTTCTGTTGGGCGTGTAGCCGAGATGCTCGATGGCAGAAAGGTAGACATACGGCTTGAACGAGGAGCCGGGCTGCCGGTAGGCATGGGCCGCGCGGTTGAACTGGCTGACGCCGTAGTCCTTGCCGCCGACCATGGCGCGCACGGAGCCGTTTGTCTCCATGGAGACGAGGGCGCCCGCATTGAAGTTCCGTGAGCGGCCGAATTTCGAGATCGTGTCCTCGACGGCGGTCTCGGCCGTCTTCTGCAGGCCAAGATCGACTGTCGTTCGCGCGACGACGATACGATTTGGCCTGTCACCCATGATCCGCTGCACCTCCTCGAAAGCCCAGTCGAGGAAGTAGTCCGGCGTATTCGAATCGCCGCGCTCGATGACGCGCGCCGGATTGAGCCGGGCGCCATAGACCTGGCCCTCACTGAGATAGCCGGCCTCAACCATGTTGCTCAGGACCTCGTTCGCCCGGGCGCGCGACGCGGCCAGATTGACATGGGGCGCATAGCGGGTCGGCGCCTTGAACATGCCGGCGAGCATGGCCGACTCAGCCAGCGTGACGTCGCGGATCGACTTGTTGAAGTAGTACTGTGCGGCCGCCTCCACGCCATAGGAACCGCCGCCCAGATAGGCGCGATCAAAGTAGAGCTTGAGGAGTTCGGGCTTGGTGTAATGGTTTTCGAGATAGATGGCGATGAACGCCTCTTTGATTTTTCTCGTGATGGCGCGCTCGGGCGACAGGAACATGTTCTTGGCGAGCTGCTGCGTCAGAGAGCTACCGCCTTGCACAACCGTATCGGCGCGCGCGTTCTGCACCAGCGCGCGCGTCGTGCCCATGAGGTCGATCCCGAAGTGATCGAAGAAGCGGCGGTCCTCGGTGGCGAGGGTGGCCTTGATCATGTGGTCGGGAATTTCCTCAAGCGGGACGGAGTCGTCACGCAAGAGGCCGCGCTTGCCGATTTCGTTGCCGTAGCGATCGAGGAAGGTGACGCTGAACTCGTCCGAAAGGTTGATCTTGCCTTGGGCAATTTCGAACGAAGGCAGCGCGAAGGCCAGGACGACGAGGAGGCCTGCTACGCTCAGCGTGAGGCCATCGCAGACCAGCTCGTTGCAGGCACGCCAGAAGCCCTTGACCTCGAAGCGGCCGAAAAAGGACGAATAAGAGCCCCACCAATCGCGGAAGCTCGTCAGCGCGGAATAGAGCCCCGAGTCGATCCACGAATCGATCTTGAGCCAGTCGATCAGCTTGACTCGATTATAGCCCTGGATGTCCCGCAATGGAGTTCGACCTCGTTAGGGCGCGCGCGATCCGCCCACACAAAAACCGGCCGCCCGCAAGAGGGCGGCCCAAGTTGTTAAGTATACATCGAATACGGCCATTTATAGAGCTTTGATGCGGTGCGTTATGCAAAATCTGGCCCAATCTTCCTCCTACCGCACCGATCTGCTTAAGGTCCTACTCAAGCTCCGCGAAGCCCCGAGCCTCCATGCAATCCACGTATTCGGATTTGGAGACCTTACCCTTGAGCAGCAGGATGCGGGTAACCGAGGAGATCCCCTTGCGGCGGGCTTGCTCGAGGCAGACGACCTTGGTCGCCTCGAACGCGGCCTTCTTGTCCTCGGCCTCGACGGCTGCCGTCGGCAGGAATGAGACGTCGGGGGCAGGGCCCCGACGGCTGCAAGCGCCAAGTGGTGCGGCCACCACGGCGGCCAGCAACAGTGCCACACACAGCCTTGTCACGGTCGAAAGTTCCCTCGTCGGCGCCCGGCGTGGAAATCGCTGTACGCAAAACGCTACTATTAGCACGTTACCAAGCGGTTCGAATGTGCCGGCCGGTTGCAAGCGTCCTTACGTTCGCGGCCGTGAAGCTCGCTCGCCTGGACACTCGCATTCTTCTCGTCAACCCAACTCAAAACGGTCTTGAGGCCGTCACCAAGCGCCGCCTTCACGACATTTGAGGTAAACGAGTGCATTGGCAAGACTATATGCGCGGCCCAATGCCTCAGGCCGTCAACGAGGCGGCGGCCGCCATCACAGTGCCGTGAGGAGCGCGGGCCTGGTTCCGACCGAGCCTGGCCGGCCGCGCTCGGCTTCGTTGCGGGGAGGAGCATTGAGCGGTTTTTGCGACAGGAACATTTCACAGATGGTGAACGCCCCCTGGCGGGCTTCCGTGACTCTCGAAAGTCGATTGCGCGGCGCCAAATGGACGAGCGCGGCAGCCGTGCTTGAATCTCCCGGAAAGGCCGGGAACAATGCCGCTTGGGATCGCAGAAACATTCCAGCGAGACGAAGAAAGCCGACCAAAATAAGACACCCGTTAGAAGACAAGGGTCACCGGGAGGGAGCGTGCCGGCCATGCAGAGCATTGCCTTGAAGAAGATCGTCGCAATCGCCGCCGCGTTGGGGCTGATGACTTTAACGCAACAGGCATTCGCGCAAGACGACGCGTTCGATCTGTCCGTGCCGAAGCCGGACGCGGAGGTCGGGGGGTCGGCCGATCTCGAATGCGGCACCGAGATGCTCACGGGCAGCGGGCCGGGCTTCACCGCCGACCGGGACAAGGCTGAGACCGTGGCCATCGAGGATTGGATGGAGAAGGCCGCGAAGGTTTTCCCAGACACAGACTTAGATTTCGATCTCGCCAAGGACTCCAATCTCAGCTGCGCGGTGCAAGGGCTCTACTCGAAGTGCTTCGCCGACGGCATTCCCTGCAAGCCGAAGGCAGAGTAGGGGGCTCCGCCCGAAGGCAGAGTAGGGGGCTCCGCGTCTCTGCTCGGGTCATATCACGCTGTGAGACATTTTCTTGACCGTGCAGCGCCTCGCCAAGGTGTTCGGCACCACGCCGGAGTTCTGGATGAACATGCAGAGCCGCCACGACATCCAAATCGCCGCCAAGGAACCGGCGAAAGAGCTTGCTGGGAATAGGGTGCTGGAGGTGGCGGAGGGTTAGGAAGCGCTCTCGCGCCGAAAAGCTAGGAAAAAAATCCTTGACAGCGTGACGCTGTTTGGGCAGCTTCTCTCTACAACGCGACAGTTGGGCGAGGGGCACGGCCCCTTGAGGGGGACGTTCCCTCCAAGTTCCGCGTCGCTGATCGCGTTTAGAACGCCGCTTCCAGAAATGGGGCGGCGTTGTTGGTTTCTCGAGTGTGATTTTTATCTACCCTACCGCGCGACCAAACACCATCGACCCGACTTCCAAAAAATGGTGCCCATGACGCATCCCCGCACGGTCGGCAGTGAAGTGATGCGGCTGTGTGCGCCTCTGCGGCCCCCATTGATTGGGAAGCGGTGCAGTAAGACATTCTCCATAGGGGTATGTTGTTGCGCCGGATCGCCCATCAGCACGGCATCAACGACCGCACATTACGCAAGCATCGGCGGGCGGGCGGCCGTTGGATATGGCGCTATCGATGGTGGCGACAGCCTATCCTGCGCTCCGCCGCCCTAAGACTTGCCGTTCTAAGGGGTGCTGCTCCATTGCGGCGCGCGTCTGGGCTGGCGCGGCCGTGCATGCTACCCTTCCGCCGGGACTCAAAAGCTAAGAATCGGTAAGGAGAGGGGCTATGGCACTACGTCTAACACCACCCACCAAGAACGTTTTCTACGTATCCATCGTCTGCGTGGTCGTCGCGCTCGTGCTGTATTTGCTCGGTGTGCTCGGCGTGATTGACGGTGGGTTTGGGTCCGTTTCGCATTTTGCATTTTGGTCGGCCATGCTGGGTTGGGGCATGCTGACATTAGGCGTTGCGATGAAGGGTGTCTGACGCTTCGCACAGCGTGATCTCAACGGACTGACCCTTTCTTGGGCTGACCCTTTTGGCGGGCGCGCCCAACGAGAAAGATCCATCATCATGGTGCAACGCTTTGGCGAAATGGCGCCTGAGCGCGAGGTTAAGTTCGTGCTCGTCAATCTGCAAGCCGTCGAGCCCGATGGCACTTTCTCCGGCTATGCGAGCGTGTTCGGCCAGGTGGATCTCGGCTAGGACCTCGTCATGCCGGGCGCCTTCCGCGAAAGCCTGAGCACGCAGGACGCGCGCGGCGTGAAGCTGCTGTTCCAGCACGACCGCAACGAGCCCATCGGCGTGTGGCTGGAACTGGCCGAGGATGAGCGCGGCCTCTTCGCCGAGGGGCGCTTGATGCCGGAAGTCACCCGCGCCCGCGAGGTGCTGTCCTTGATGTCGGCCGGCGCGCCTATGAGATCGTGTTGCGCTACCGGGACGGCGTCCGGCCCGCCATGCGGTGCCGTCTGGGGACGAGCATTTTCGAGATCCTGACGGCCGCTGATCTGGGCGAACGGCACCGTCGGCTGCGCTGTGTTTGCGAGGAGCGCGATCTGTCAACGCGCTGACCGTGAAAGGCGTTGAGGCATTCAAACAGCGCTTGGCGGCCAAGGGGCTCGAAGAAGCGACCGGGAAGATGCTCGCAAGCGAGGCGGAGACGGTCAGGGCCAGCGCTGCGCGGGCCACTCCCGGCCGGCTTGGCAAAACGCTTAAAACGATTGAGGAAAGCAACGGCGACCGGCTGTGCTTTGCGATAGGGACGCCGCACAGGGCCGGGCGCTTCTTGGAATTCGGTACGCGTCAGATGCGGGCGCGCCCTTTTCTTTGGCCGGTTTTTCGCGCGCGTTTACCTCGTATTAAGCAAGACCTCACAAATACTTTACATGCGCCTTTGGCGAAGCAATGAGGCAAGCCATTGTAACCGACTGCAGCATTCCTACATAACCACTAACGTTATTTGGTGGAGGACAGCAATGACTGCCGCAAGTTGGGCTCTCCAACGCAGCATCTATCAGACTCTTTCCAATGCACCCGCGCTTACATCCCTGCTCGGCGGAGCA
>NZ_JBAWCQ010000031.1:0-13205 GCF_049590335.1 Methyloceanibacter sp. | reverse complement strand
GGCGACTCTCCTCTTTCGAACCGGGAGTTGTCGGCGTAAGGTAGGGCCGTACCGAGGGGAGCCTCATAACGGGGCTGAGAGTCCGCAACTCCGTGGAGACCCTTAGAACCTGATCCGGCTTGTACCGGCGAAGGGACCGGACATATCGCTATGCAGACGTCGATCTTTCTTGCGCAGCTCATCGGCCCGGTCTTACTGACCGGCGCAATCAGCCTGTTTGTCAACGGAGAGCGCCAGCGGGCCATGGCCCGGGAATTTCTGGAGAGCCCGCCGCTGATCTATCTCTCGGGCATTCTTGTTATGACCGCGGGCCTCGCGATTGTTCTCAATCACAATGTGTGGGCGCTCGACTGGCGCATCCTCATCACGCTCGTCGGCTGGATGGCGCTGATCGGCGGTGCGTTCCGGATCCTCTTCTTCGATGAGGTCGAGAAGATCGGGGAGAAGATGTTGGACAGGCCTTGGAGCTTGACCATCGGTGGCGTGGTCTGGCTCGTCATCGCCGTGGTCCTGATCTATTTCGGTTATTTCGCCTAAAGGCGCATTGGAGTTTCCATGAACATTCACGACAAGACGATTGCGGCGGTTGACGTTACGACGGGCCCGCTCACCGGTAGCCGGAAGATCCATTCGTCTCCTAAAGGGAAAGAGGATTTGGCCGTGCCTCTGCGCGAGATTTCCTTGAGTAATGGCGAAGCCTTCCACGTCTACGATCCCTCTGGGCCATATACGGACGATGACGTCACGATCGATGTGAAGCGGGGGCTGGCCCCCATGCGTGCCAAATGGATCGCTGCGCGCGGTGGCGTTGAGCCTTACGACGGACGCATGATAAAGGCGGAGGATAACGGCAATCTGGGCGCCGCACATCTCGCTGAGGCGTTCGCGGGAACGCGGCCGCCCTTGCGTGGGCAGCCAGGCGCACCGGTGACGCAGCTTGAACTGGCGCGCGCCGGGATCGTCACGAACGAGATGGTCTACATTGCCCATCGTGAGAATATTGGCCGTAGCCAAGCCTCCAACGAGGCAGTCGCGCGGCTTGAAGACGGCGAGAACTTCGGCGCGTCGGTGCCGGCGTTCGTCACGCCCGAATTCGTGCGCGACGAGGTGGCGCGCGGCCGGGCGATCATCCCCTCCAATATCAATCATCCCGAATCCGAGCCGATGATTATCGGCCGCAACTTCCTCACCAAGATCAATGCCAATATTGGCAACTCCGCCGTGACGAGTTCGGTCGAGGAAGAGGTGGAGAAGATGGTGTGGGCGATCCGCTGGGGCGCCGACACGGTGATGGATCTGTCCACGGGCCGTAACATTCACACCACCCGCGAATGGATCATCCGCAACGCGCCGGTGCCTATCGGCACCGTGCCGATCTATCAGGCGCTGGAGAAGGTAGACGGCGATCCCGTGAAGCTCGATTGGGAGGTCTACCGGGACACGCTGATCGAGCAATGCGAGCAGGGGGTCGATTACTTCACGATCCATGCGGGCGTGCGGCTGGGCTATATCCATCTCACCGCCGACCGCATTACCGGCATCGTCTCGCGTGGTGGCTCGATCATGGCGAAGTGGTGCTTGGCCCATCACAGAGAGAGCTTCCTGTACGAGCACTTCGCTGATATTTGCGAGATCATGCGGAAATACGATGTCAGCTTCAGCCTGGGCGATGGCCTTCGTCCCGGTTCCATTGCCGACGCGAACGATCGGGCACAATTCGCCGAGCTGGAAACGCTCGGTGAGCTGACGAAAGTCGCCTGGGACCGTGGCTGCCAGGTGATGATCGAGGGGCCGGGACACGTCCCGATACATAAGATCAAAGTCAATGTGGAGAAGCAGCTCCGCGAATGCGGCGAGGCGCCCTTCTATACGCTGGGCCCGCTCGTCACCGACATCGCGCCGGCTTACGACCACATCACATCTGCGATCGGTGCCGGCATGATCGGCTGGTTCGGCACGGCCATGCTTTGCTATGTGACGCCCAAGGAGCATCTGGGCCTGCCCGACCGGGACGATGTGAAGGCCGGCGTCATGGCCTACAAGATCGCCGCGCACGCCGCCGACCTCGCCAAGGGCCACCCGGCCGCGCAGGCGCGCGACGATGCAATCTCGCAAGCCCGCTTCGACTTCCGCTGGGAGGACCAGTTCAACCTGTCGCTCGATCCCGATACGGCGCGCAGCTATCACGACGAGACCATGCCCAAGGAGGCGCACAAGCTCGCGCATTTCTGCTCCATGTGCGGCCCGAAATTCTGCTCTATGGAGATCACCCGCGAGGTGCGCGACTACGCGGCTAGGCTCAACGATCCGGAGGGAGTCGGCGATGTAGGTGAGAGCGTGTCAGGAATGCCCGCGCCAGAGGTAAGTTTCCTCACCGACGCCGAACGTCAAAAGGGCATGGACGAGATGAGCGAGAAATTTCGCGAAATGGGCAGCGAGGTCTATGTGGCGGGAGAGTAGGCGCTGAGGTGCTGAGCGCGGGCGCCGCACACCGTGACCTAGAAAGGGAAGAGGCGGTGTGGATGCGTCATGACGAGGCCGGTGATCTTGAACTACCGCCGGTCCGCGTACCTCGCGTTGCGGCGGGCGCGTGTGGCCTCGCGATACCTGTATTTGAACCGAGCAACGAATTCGCCGAGTTCAACACCAAGTATGACTATCGCGTCTCTGGCCAGGTCGAGCTCAGCGCGCAGGAAAAGCTTGGCCTCGACTTTTTCAGCGGGAAGGCCAAGTGCGCCAACTGGCATTCGATTGGGCCGCCGGGTGCCTATCCTTTATGGGCTGTTTGCTGATTTCACCTATGGCAATTTAGGACTCCCGGTGAGCCCGCGGATCTCGGCGCTACAGGATGTGAGACGCTTCCGCCTGTTCCCGATCTTGGCGAGCGCACGGAGATTGCGGCGAAACACAATGGCGGATAGCAGAAGGGTAGGTTCAAAGTCTCAACGTTCCGCAACATCGAACTGACCGCGCCCTCCGGGCATGGCAACCTCTTCACGACGCTTGAGCAGATCGTCCACTTCTACAGGATGCGCGATACGCTTGCGCAAGTGCCGGACGCGGCCGCGCAGGCCGCAATTGTAGCCTTCCTGAACACGCTGACGGATGACAGGCTGGACCACGAGCCTTGCAACAAGCTTGAGGCTCCGCTGTGCCGCTAGCTCCATCATGAAGTCGTGATATCGTCAAATGACAGACGGTACGGCGCTAAGAATCAGCGGTCTTTAGCGGAGCCTATTGAGGGAGTATTCTGATGACGGGGTTGTCTAACGACGAAGCTGGCGTACGCAGTGCGGTCGATCAGTGGATTGTCGTCTTGAACGCCATGCTGAACGGCGACCCAAAACCACTGGCCGGTCTGTACTCGCATGCGAGGGATGTCACCTACATGGGGGCAGAAGGCACCTATCGGATCGGTTGGGATGCGACCTATGCTGATTGGAGTGCGCAGGCCGAGAAGAGTACGGGCGGACAGGTCGACGCAGCCGACGTGCATGTCGTCGTCAGCGGCGATCTGGCGGCGGTGCAGCATTTTTCGCGGGGGCATGTAAGACAGCCAGACGGCCAGATGAACGAGGCGAAAGTCCGAGAGTCGAGCGTGTTCCGAAAAGAGAACGGCACCTGGAAGATGATTGCTCATCATGCCGACGGCGTCCCGTACTGGGAGAAGGCTTTCACGGAATCCTAGCGGTGCGCGCTAGGCTAGGAGTCTTCTCGGCATCGACTCCGGTTACGCGCCGAAAGCGCGACGGGTTGAGGCTTGGTCCCGGCTGACCAAGGATCTCGATCGGGATATGCTCGAGGCCATGACCCGAACAATTGCTTGTGATGAGGCTATTCCGGTCGCCCGCTATATTCTGTGGGGCAATGTTGCGGCCGCTTGGTGGTCGAGAGTTAGTGAAAGGCGCACGTGAAAGGTGCCGCGTTTCAGCGAGGGGACGTTGATGGCCAATATGAAACTGACCTATTTCGACTTTCATGGCGGGCGCGGGGAGCCGGTGCGGCTCGCTCTCACAATGGGCGGCGTGCCCTTCGAGGACGACCGCGTCGCGATGGCGGATTGGCCCGAGCGCAAAGGCGGTACGCCCTTCGGCGCGCTGCCGGTTCTAGAGGTCGATGGAAAGCCCCTGTCGCAGTCGAATTCGATCAATCGCTACGTGGCCAAGCTGACCGGGCTGTATCCGTCCGATTTCTGGCAAGCCGCACTATGTGATGAGGCAATGGATGCCGTGGAAGATCTCACAAACGAGATCGTGCCGACGATGTTTATGCCTGACGACGAGAAGAAGGTGCGGCGCGAGGAGCTCGCCGAAGGCCCGATACCCCTCTACCTCAAACGGCTGAATCAAAATCTTGCGGTCCAAGGCGGGCGATATTTTGCCGACGATCGCCTGACCATCGCGGATCTGAAGGTCGCTATGCTGATCCGGCAATTACGGTCCGGTATTCTAGACCACATTCCGACCGACTTGCCGGACCGGGTGGCGCCGGAGCTTGTCGAGCATTTCCAGCGCGTCATGAAGGATCCGGCAATCGCCGCCTACTATGCCAAGCGTGGTGTGGAGATCTGATTTCGTCAAGCGCCACGACATCTGCCGATTTGGGAGGCCTAGCGCAACGCGCCACGCGGGGCGGCGGACATCATGGGACAGCCGAGTGTCTTGCGGAAAGCCTCGATAAGCTCCTGGCGGTTGTTCGCCGTGATGTAGAGGCCGCCGGTTTCCTCGGCGAGGCATTTCGTGTCGAGGAAGCTCTGCGCGCCCGTCCAGCGGAAACTCCGTAGCTGATAGCCGACTACATGGACGGTGATCTGCCGGCTCTTGGCCTTGAGCAACTTGCCGAGTTCGCAGGGCTCGCCGCCGCAAGTCTCCTCGCCATCCGTCAGAAGCACGATCGTTCCGGGGGCCGTCTTGTGATCCAGGACCTTCGCGGCCGCCACCACCGCTGTCACGAGGGGCGTCTTCCCAGCCGGGTTGATCGCGTTCACCACGCGCAAGATGCGCTGGCCGGCGTTTGGTTCGGGCGGGAAGTTGAGCCGCACATTGCATTGCTGGTATGGGCCCGGGCCATAGGTGATGAGGCCGATCTTTCGGAACCGCGTAGCGTTGGGCAGGACCTCGGTGAGGGCAGCGCGGACCTCGCCAATGCGCGACTTGTCGCTGAATAGGCCTTGCACTGTATTGCCCGCCATGGAGCCCGAGGCATCGAATACGATCATCGCATCTTCGGTGCAGTAGGGGCGCGCGTCGTCGACGGCCGTCGTTTCTTGAGCAGCCGCGTCTTGGGGCATGGCCTGCTGGGTGCTCGCACCCATATGGCTTGCGAGGACTACGAGCAGCGCGAGGGCCGCGTGGCGTGCGTGTCGTGACGGCATGGGCGCTCCGCAGCTGGAACCTGAGGAGTGCAGTATAGCAAAGGCGGCGCGGGACAGCCGATACATCGGTGCCGATCACAAAATCCTGATGTCACGAGGTCCGTTTGGCCACACCTGGAGCCGAACAATTCGCTATGCGTTCATAAGCAATCCAAGCTTGAGATGTTCTCTAGGAGGCCCTGATGACTGCTCCGAACTTGCGGTTTGCGATCTCTCCGGTCGACGCGCTTGCTTTTGCAGCGGCCCTGTGTGTTGTGCCTCCCGCCGGTTTGGCCGCGCCCGGCGATGCGGTCGAGATTCGCGAATGGGAGGTGCCTTATGAGGGGCGCCCGCGCGATCCCTTCGCGGCCGGCGCGGACGAGGTCTGGTTCGTCGGGCAGGTCAACGGCTATTTGGGGCGTCTTACGCCCTCGACCGGTGCCTTCTTCCGGCGTGATCTTGGCGAGGAAGCTTGTCCGCACAATTTAATCGTCGACGATGACGGCATCGTGTGGTTCGCGGGGAATCGCAATGCCTACATTGGCCGCTACGATCCGAAGACCGACGCCATCGAACGTATCGAGATGCCCGATCCGAAGGCCAAGGATCCGCACACGCTCGTCTTCGATGCCGACCGGAGCCATATCTGGTTCACGGTACAGCACGGGAATTCAGTCGGCCGCTTGCGGCTCGCGGACCGGAGGGTTGATCTGATGCCGGTCTCTACGAGGGGCGCGCGCCCCTACGGTATCAATGTCGGTCCAGACGGAACGCCATGGGTCGCGCTTTGCGGCACCAACAAGCTCGCGTCGGTCGACTCGGAAACGCTTGAAGTCACCGAATATGCAGCCCCTGACGCCGAAGCCCGGCCGCGCCGGCTGGAAGTCGCCGATGACGGCCGTGTCTGGTATTCCGACTACACGCGCGGGAAGGTCGGCCGCTACGATCCCAAGACTAAGGCGTTCGCCGAGTGGGACCTTCCGGCAGGCGAGAATAGTCTCCCCTATGGTACGACCCTCGACAGCAAAGGGCGGCTTTGGATTGCCGAGACGGGCCCTCAGCCCAACCAGGTTGTGGGCTTCGACACGGAACGCGAGGAGATCGTGTCGGTCACGCCGGTGCCGTCCGGCGGCGGCACGGTGCGCCACATGATGTACGACCCAGAGACAAACGTGATCTGGTTCGGCGCCGATAGCGGTACGATCGGCAGGGCAAAGGTCTCCAAGCTTGGCGCTTCAGATGCCTGGGCTCCCAAGGCCGGAGAGTGATCGACGACACGCACCGGGGCTTTTCACTGAGTGCCTTCGGTCAGGGGGCTTTGGGCTACGGTGCCTTTGGTTGCGGCGCTTTGGGAAGGTCAATCCGCTTTCCCGTGAAGGAAATCGCGATGGTACTGGACGCCTTCGACAGCGCATCGGCGCTTTGCGCATCGGAATTCAACGGCAAGAAAGCGAGCCTACCTTGGAGTTCCATGGTTTCCGTCTTGGGATCATAGGTTCCGGTCGCGTCGATCCGGGCAACCTGTCCCGCGTCACCTTCCGCGTTCGGATAGGTGAAATCGAGTGTCGTTGCCGACAGGCGCACTGTTCCATTCTCATCCACGCCGTCGCAGCGCCACGTGCCTGCGCTGTCGCCAAAGGGACGACTGTCCATTACGGCGCCCATCTGGTCTGAATCGAATCGCAGGGCATGACCGCCGTTGGTCAGAACCAGCAGGCTCCGGCTCGTGCCGGTTCGGCCGTTGTTGTCCAGGCCGTTCTTGGTGAGGAACGTACCGACAGTCTCGCTGCAGACCCCCTCGATTTCGGCGGACGCGGAAATAGGGAAGAGGGTGGCCGCGGACACCAGAACGACGCCGATTGTCTTCGCGATATTGATAGTAGTCATGGTAACGTTTTCCGAGTCGACTTCCGTATGCTGAAGACTATCGCAGAGGCGGGCGACACCCAAGCGAATAACCGAGCGACCGAGCGAGAACTTGTACCGGGTGTCCCGTGGACTAAGAGGAGCCCCGGCCAACACCGGTAGCGCTCGCGGTACAATCTTCATCGCAACACGGCCCTGCGACCGCACACGTGGCGATACAAAAACAGAACTGCAGAGGAGGAAATATGTCTAGATATGCGTTAGTGAAATTGCTCGCCGGCGTGACGATCGTGGTCTTTGCGCTGATCAATCCGGCTGCGGCGGCAGACACAAAGAAACCGAATATACTGATCGTCTGGGGTGACGATATCGGCCAGTTCAATCTCAGCGCCATCAATCTTGGCGTGATGGGCTACAAGACCCCCAATATCGACTCGATCGCCAGGGACGGCGCGCTGTTCACGGACTGGTACGGTCAGCAGAGCTGCACCGCGGGTCGCGCCGCCTTCATCACCGGGCAATCCCCGATCCGGACCGGCCTGACCAAGGTCGGCCTGCCGGGTGCTAAGCTCGGCTTGCAGAAGGAAGACCCGACGATCGCCGAACTGCTCAAGCCGCACGGCTACGTCACCGGCCAGTTCGGTAAGAACCACCTTGGCGATCTCGACGAACATTTGCCGACTGCGCACGGCTTCGATGAGTTCTTCGGCAATCTCTACCACCTCAATGCGGAGGAAGAGCCGGAGAACGTCGACTATCCGAAGGACCCCGCATTCAAGGAGAAGTTCGGGCCGCGCGGTGTGATTCACTCGTTCGCCAACGAGGACGGCACCCAAAAGATCGAAGACACCGGCCCGCTCACCAAAAAGCGCATGGAGACCATCGATTACGAGGTGACGGACGCGGCGCTAGACTTCATGGAGCGCACGGTCAAGGACGATAAGCCCTTCTTCCTGTGGTGGAACTCCACGCGCATGCATGTCTTCACCCATTTGCGGGAAGAAGCCGAGGGCAAGACGGGTCTCGGCATCTATGCGGACGGCATGGTTGAGCACGATGCCCATGTGGGCCGCTTGCTCAAGAAACTCGACGAGCTTGGCATCGCCGACAATACGATCGTGGTCTACTCGACGGACAACGGCGCCGAGACCTTCACCTGGCCCGATGGCGGCACCACCATGTTCCGTGGCGAGAAGAACACGAGCTGGGAAGGTGGCTTCCGAGTCGCGAACTTCATTCGCTGGCCTGGCGTGATCGAGCCCGACACGATCTTGAACGATGTTTTCGCCCATGAAGACATGCTGCCGACACTGCTGGCTGCGGTGGGCGATCCGGACGTCAAGGAGAAGCTGCTAATGGGCATGGACGTGGATGGCACGACGTTTAAGGTCCATCTGGACGGCTACAACATCCTGCCCTACCTGAAGGGTGACGAAGCCGAGGCTCCCCGCAAGGAGTTCATGTACTGGACCGACGACGGCGATCTCGCAGCGCTGCGCTTTAACAATTGGAAAGTGCTGTTCATGGAGCAGCGGGCGCATGGCTTCGACGTGTGGCAGGATCCGTTCGTCTCGCTGCGTTTCCCCAAGCTTGAGAACCTGCGGATGGACCCCTTCGAGCGTGCTGAGCACGAAGCCATCGGATACGGGCAGTGGCGCGCCGAGCGCATGTTCGCGCTGGTTCCGGCCCAGGCCTTCGTAGCGAAGTGGATCGAGAGCTTCAAGGAGTTTCCGCCACGCCAGAAGGCGGCGAGCTTCAGCGTCGACGACGCGCTCCAGAAGCTCGTGGAGCCGAAGATACCGTAGTAGCGGCGCTCCGAGTTTGAGACGAGCCCCGGCGGGAGGTTGCTCCCGCCGGGTCCTTTTTTCCTCACGTCGTTTCGGGGTCCGAATCTCTTGGGAGCCTCAATGTGTAGATTGCCGCGGCAATGTTTAGAACGATCAGCGCGCCAATGGGCCACGCCACGCCCTTGCGCCCGGCCAGCGCGCCGAGCAGCGCCCCAAGAGCAATCGCAATCACGCCCGTCGTGACATTCGCGACGGCAATGCAATAGGGCCGCTCTCGCTGCTTGGCCTGGCCGATCAGGTTGAGCGTCCGCCCGTTCTTGACCCCTTGTAAGGCCATCGCCGCCGCCACGAACACGAGCGCGTAGCAAAAGAGGGTCTGCGGGACGACGCCGAACTCGATGCCAAGCGCCATGAGACCCGCCGCACAGGCGAGAAGCGGCGCAATATGCATGATGCGCGCAACGGACTGGCGGTCGATCCGCGCCCAAAGGAATTCGCTCAGGATCCGGCCGCGTTGGTTGTTCCCCTCAAGGACGGGCAGACTGGAGGACGTATGCGACAACACAAGCCGGCCGTGAGGTGAGATGGTTCCTTCTGTCACATCTGTGCTTGCGAGGGCCGACAGCAAGCGGTTAGGAAACGGGCTAAGTTCTACGCATCGGGGAATCTACAGGACCGATTCGAGAGCAAGACTGACTTCAAAAGGCGAATGGGGGCATCGGGGCCGGCGGGACGACGCGCCGGGAGAACTGCGAGAGAATGATAAAATCCAGATACAAGCCCGGCGGGTTCGATCTCGCCGTCAAGAAGGCGCGTGCCGGTCGCGGCGTGTTCGCGAAGGAAGACATTCCCAAGGGAGTCTGCGTGCTCGAGTACGTGGGCCGGACTCTTTCAAAGAAGGAAGAGTATACGAGCCGCAGCCGCTACCTGTTCGAGGTCACCAAGCGCAAGACGATCGACGGGTGGAACAAGCGCAATACCGCGCGCTACATCAACCACTCCTGTAAGCCGAACTGCGAAGTCGAGATCTACAAGAAACGCGTCTTCGTGTTTTCCCTTCGGAGGATCAAGGTGGGTGAGGAACTCGGCTACAATTACGGGAAGTCCTATTTCGAGGCCTTCCTCAAGCCTATCGGTTGCCGCTGTCTGAAATGCATGTCCGAAAAGAAATGGGCAAAGGTTCAGGCCAAGGAGCTGAAAGACAAGGCGCTCAAGAAAAAGAAGAAAATGGCCTGAGGTCTTTGAGGATTGCGCGGGCGGCATTGTGTCCGGGCGCCCCGGTGACACCACCGCCGGGATGGGCGCCGGAACCGCAGTGATAGAGGCCCGGGACGGCCCCCCGATAGGCCGCGTAGCCGAGGGCTGGACGCGCGGAGAACAGCTGGTTCAGCGATAGCTGGCCATGGAAGATGTCTCCGCCTGTCAGTCCGAATGTGCGCTCCAGGTCAAGCGGGCTCAAGGCCTGTCGGCCCATGATGCTCTCCTCGAATCCGGGTGCATAGCGATCGACCGTCGCGATCATCAGATCGGCGACGTCGTCGCGGACCTCATCCCAAGTACGGTCATCGGGCAGACGCCTCGCCACGTGCTGGCAGAACAGGCTGGCCACATGCGCACCCGGCGGCGCAAGGGTGGGGTCGATGGTCGAGGGAATCAGCATCTCGATAATGGGTTCGGTGCTCCAGCCGCGTTTGCGGGCATCGCGATAGGCGCGGTCCATGTAGTCGAGACTGGGCGCGAGGATGATTCCGGCGGCATGATGGTCGCCTGCGACCGCACCGGGAAGGCATGTGAAATCCGGCAGCTTCGACAGGGCAACGTTCATGCGGAACGTGCCCGAGCCGTATTTGAAGGTCTCCATGCGGGTCAGGAATGCAGGCGGCAAAGCCTCCTTGGCGACAAGTTCGGTATAGAGCCGTTTGAGGGTCATGTTCGCGGCGACCGCGCGGCCGTGCACGATCCTCCCATCATCCAGCACCACGCCCACGGTGCGGCCCCGCTCGACTAGGATCTCGGCGATTCCTGAGCCGGTCTCGATCTCCGCGCCTGCGACGCGCGCGGCTTCGGCAATGGCCTCTGAGATGGCACCCATCCCGCCAATGGCGTGTCCCCAAAGACCCTTCTTTCCATTCACCTCGCCGAAGGCGTGATGCAGCAACACATAAGCCGTGCCTGGCTCATACGGGCTCGCATAGGTGCCGACAATCGAGTCGAAGCCTAGTAGCGCCTTGACGGGGTCGCTCTCGAACCAGCGATCGAGAAAGTCCGCGGCCGACAGGGTGAACAGGTCCAGAAGATCTTGCTGCCCGTCGAGCCCGAGCCGGCTCAACTGCCTGCCGATGGCGGCGGTGCGGGCTAGCTCCCGCAAGGTGGTCAGGTTGAGCCCCTCGGACACGTTGGGCGGGGGCTGCAAAACCAGCGCACGAAGTACGTCTGCGATACGCTCAAGATGGGCGCAATAATCGTCATAGCGTTCGGCATCGCGCTCGCTGAACTTGGTGATCTCTTCCTTCGTGCGGCCATTGCCAATCAGGAGATAGTCGCTGTCCGACAGCGGCAGAAAGTTCATGGCGGGGCGTTCGACGATACGGAGCCCATGCCGGTGAAGGTCCAAATCGGCGATCACTTTGGGGTTGAGCAGGCTCACCGTGTAGGCGCAGACGGAATTGCGGAAGCCCGGGTGGAATTCCTCCGTGACGGCGGCCCCGCCCGTAATGTCGCGTTTCTCCAGAACTTTGACGCGCAAGCCGGCGCGGGCGAGATAGGCGGCGCAGACAAGCCCGTTATGGCCGCCGCCCGCGATCACGGCGTCGTAGATGTCCGGTGGAGTCGTTGCGGTGGTTGGCATCTGCACGATCTGGTCCTTGCCCGGAAGAACGAGACAGATCTGTCCCGGGCGCGTTATCTAGCCTACTGCACCAGAGCCGCCCAGAACGACCTTTGCAGGTCGTGGCGATAGAGGGAACAAATGCCGGACGCACAAACACAGCCATCGGCCGGTCCGCGACGCCGTGGCCCGCTCGTCGGCATGCTGGGCCCCGGACTGCTGCTGGCCGCGACCGGCGTGGGTGCGGGCGATCTTGCGACCGGCAGCTTCGCGGGCGGATTGCTTGGGACGGCGGTGCTGTGGGCGGTCGTCGTGGGCGCCTTCCTGAAATTCGTCGTGACGGAGGGCTTGGCGCGCTGGCAGCTGGCCACGGGCGAGACCTTGATCGAAGGCGTAGCCGCGCGGGCGGGGCGCTGGGCACTCTGGCTGTTTCTGCCCTATCTGCTTCTGTGGTCGTTCTTCGTGGGCTCCGCGCTGATGAGCGCGACGGGGGCGACGCTCCACGCGATGCTTCCCGTGGTTGCCGATGCCAGAGACGGCAAAGTGATCTTCGGCGCGGCCGCCAGCCTCACAGGGCTCGTGCTGGTCTGGTCCGGTGGTTACCGCCTGTTCGACCAAGTCATGCGCGTGTGCATCGGCGTCATGTTCGCGACGGTCATTCTCATGGCCATTCTGTTATGGCCGGGGACGGGGGCCGTGCTTGAAGGCCTGTTCGTGCCGCGCATTCCGTTTGCCGGGGGGCAGGGTGTGACCTGGACGCTGGCCTTGATCGGGGGCATAGGTGGCACGCTGACCGTGCTTTGCTACGGGTACTGGCTGCGCGAAGAGGGGCGGGACAAGCCGGAGGATCTGCATCTATGCCGCGTGGATCTGGCCACCGGCTATGTGATGACGGCCGTCTTTGGGATCGCGATGGTCATCATCGGGTCGAGCGTGACCATCGAGGGAAGCGGCGCGCAATTACTGGTCACCTTGTCGGAGCGCTTGGACGACGTCATGGGTCCGGCGGGCAAGTGGCTGTTTCTCGCCGGCACGTTCGGCGCGGTCTTCTCCAGCCTTCTCGGCGTCTGGCAATGCGTGCCGTATCTGTTCGCCGATAGTTGGGCGCTCCTGAACGGCACGCGTGAAACCGGGCATAAGGTCGACACGGCATCGAAGCCCTACCGGGCGTTTCTCCTGGCTATCGCCACCGTGCCGATGCTCGGACTGTTTTGGCGGTTTCGTGATGTGCAGATGCTCTATGCGGTGATCGGCGCGTGGCTTTTCCCGGTCCTTGCGCTCACGCTGCTGATCTTCAACGGGCGTACCGGCTGGGTCGGCTCGCGCTTCGCAAACCGGCCTATGACGGTTATGGCCCTCGTCGTCGTTCTGG
>NZ_JBAWCQ010000030.1:0-19008 GCF_049590335.1 Methyloceanibacter sp. | reverse complement strand
CACGTTCACGCAAGACGAGGGCTGCACCCTTGCTGTACCCCGCTTGGCGGCGTGTGCACTGCCGGTGTGCCGGCGCGGCAACGGGCGGCTGGTGCTGCCCGACTTAGGTCACGGCGGGGACCTGTTTGACCCGCCATTGTCACGCCACGAAGGCAGTCTTGATTGCCGGGCGACGTTTCTTTGGGGGGCGGGCTAGGCTCCAGACCATGTTTCTGGCAGCTTGCCGGTAGGATTTGTCATTTTTTGCCGGGATTCAGCCTAGACGTGTTCAGAAGGCGTCCACGACTTGACGTTAGCTTTACTTGGAAAATGAATTGCCCGTTCTTATGTTAATAGGGCTTATCTAAGCTATATCGTGTGGGTATTTTGGGCACGTCCATGCCCCGCATGCCGCGAAGATCAATCCATCAGGTCAGTGCATGAATTCGAACTTTCGTAACTTCATCGTCTGGGTGTTTATCGGCCTTCTGCTGCTCGCCCTCTTCAATCTCTTCCAAAGCGATAACGTCCAGGTTCGAGGCAACGAAATCAGCTTCTCGCAGCTTCTATCCGAAGTCGAAAGCGGTCGCGTTCAAGATGTGACGATCGCCGGAAACAAGATCACTGGACATTTCGCCGACGGCCGCAACTTCCAGACCTATGCACCGAACGACCCGGGCCTCGTCCAGACGCTGCACGAAAAGGGCGTGACGATCACGGCCAAGCCGTCCGAGGAGGACGTTCCCTCATTGTTCGGTGTGCTGATCTCCTGGTTCCCCATGCTGCTGCTGATCGCAGTGTGGATCTTCTTCATGCGCCAGATGCAGTCGGGCGGCGGCCGGGCGATGGGCTTCGGGAAGTCCAAGGCCAAGCTGTTAACCGAGCGCCATGGCCGCGTCACCTTCGACGACGTCGCCGGTGTCAACGAGGCTAAGGAAGACCTGCAGGAGATCGTGGAGTTCTTGCGCGACCCGCAGAAGTTCCAAAAGCTCGGCGGCCGTATCCCGCATGGGGCGCTGCTGGTTGGCCCTCCCGGCACCGGTAAGACGCTCCTGGCGCGCGCCATCGCGGGCGAGGCCAATGTGCCCTTCTTCACCATCTCGGGTTCGGACTTCGTAGAAATGTTCGTCGGCGTGGGCGCCAGCCGTGTCCGCGATATGTTCGATCAAGCAAAGAAGAACGCCCCTTGTATCATCTTCATCGACGAGATCGATGCTGTGGGCCGTCACCGCGGCGCCGGTCTCGGCGGCGGTAATGACGAGCGCGAGCAGACGCTGAACCAGCTTCTGGTCGAGATGGACGGCTTCGAGGCGAACGAGAGTATTATCCTGGTTGCCGCGACCAACCGGCCCGACGTGCTCGATCCCGCGCTTCTGCGCCCTGGCCGTTTCGACCGCCAGGTCGTGGTGCCGCGTCCCGACATGATCGGCCGCGAGAAAATCCTCAAGGTCCATGTGCGCAAGGTGCCGCTGGCGCCGGATGTGGACCTACGAGTCACCGCGCGCGGAACGCCGGGCTTCTCGGGCGCCGATCTTGCGAACCTCGTCAACGAGGCAGCTCTGCTGGCGGCACGCCGGTCCAAGCGGCTCGTCACGCAGAACGAATTCGAGGATGCCAAGGACAAGGTCATGATGGGCGCAGAACGCCGCTCCATGGCCATGACCGAGGAAGAGAAGACGCTGACGGCCTATCACGAGGGCGGTCACGCACTCGTGGCAATTCATCAGCCTGCGTCCGATCCGGTCCACAAGGCGACGATCATCCCGCGTGGCCGTGCGCTGGGCATGGTGATGCGTCTGCCGGAGCGCGACATACTCTCGCACACGCGTGCCAAACTCAAGGCGGATGTTGCGGTGGCGATGGGCGGCCGCGTCGCCGAAGAAGTGGTGTTTGGCTACGACAAGGTCACGTCGGGCGCTTCCTCCGACATCAAGATGGCGACCCAGCTCGCTCGGGCCATGGTCACTCAGTTCGGCATGTCCGATAAGCTCGGGCCTTTGGCCTATGGCGACAACGAAGAGGAAGTCTTCCTCGGACATTCCATTGCCCGTCAGCAGCAGTTGTCCGACGAGACCCAGTCCATGGTCGATGAGGAAATTCATCGCATAGTGGACGAAGGCTTCGAGACCGCGCGAAAGGTCATTTCCGAGAATCTCGATGATCTGCATACGGTTGCACGCGGGCTCTTGGAGTACGAGACGCTCTCCGGCAAGGAGATCAAGGATCTGTTGAAGGGCAAACCGCCGGTGCGCGACTTCCCCGCCGAAGATTCAGATCAGGATGGCCCTAAATCGGCCGTCCCGGCCGCTGGCCGGGGCAAGAAGCCTCCGGCATCGGATACCGGTACGGGGGGCATGGAGCCTCAGCCTACCTAGGATGTTTCGATAGTCTGCTTTTGCGCATGCACGGCCTTTCGCTGGGCATGTGGCCGCGTGGAAAGGCCCAGCCAATGTGCTAAGGCTCAGCCATGTCTAACGGAAAAATCTATCTTCGCCCCCTGGGGTTTCTCTATGGGCCCCAGGCTTATGCGGCCATCGAAGACAGGCTTGCGCTTCCGCTCGCCGGCGGGCCGATCGCCTTTACGGGCGTCGAGCTGATCGAAGGGAGGGCCGGAAATTCGAAGGCCTATATCTTTTCCGCCACGGCGCTGAGCGAGGCAGGCGACCCGGATTTACAGGCAAGGCTCGACCTTGTGACGCGCTTGCGCCCGCCTTTTGCTGGGCTGGACCTGTCGCGGCCCGCCCTTATGGGCATCGTGAACGTGACGCCGGACTCCTTCTCCGATGGTGGGCTCTATGACGAGACCGAAGGCGCGGTGGCGCATGCGGCGGCGCTGGCCAAGGATGGTGCCGCCATTATCGATATAGGCGGCGAGTCCACACGGCCCGGCGCCGAGACGGTCGCGGAAGACGATGAACTCTCTCGCGTCATACCCGTGCTTGAGGGGCTCAAGGGAACACGTGCGGTCATCTCCATCGATACGCGTAAGGCCGATGTCGCGCGCGCGGCCGCCAACGCCGGCGCTAAGATCTTCAACGACGTCTCGGCCTTCACCTACGATCCGGGCTCGCTGCAGGCGGCCGTGGATACTGGGCTCGACGTGGTCCTGATGCATGCCCAAGGCGAGCCAAAGACTATGCAGGACAATCCCAGCTACGAAGACGTGGTGCTGGAGGTGTTCGATTACCTCGATGAACGTATCCGGGCCTGTGCCGCCGCCGGTCTGCCAATGTCACGCATTGCCGCCGACCCTGGGCTTGGGTTCGGCAAGACGCTCGAGCACAATCTTGCGCTTTTTGCCAATGTCAGCCTGTTTCACGGACTTGGCGTTCCGCTCCTGATCGGCGCCTCCCGCAAACAGTTCATTCGCGGCTTCGGACAGGCCGCGGATCCGAAGTCCCGTGAACCGGGAAGCCATGCCGCTGCGATCGCCTCGGCCTCACAAGGGGCGCAACTCTTCCGGGTGCACGATGTGGCGGGGACCTGCCAAGCGCTCGGCGTCTGGCGCGCGGCTATGTTCGGCGCTGAAAACTAAGGAAAAATGGGCTTTCCGGTGCGGGCAGAAGTGTAACTTTCGCTTACATTTTTTGAATCCATTTTCGCCGCCCGCAGGCGCATAGTCCGCTTTCTCGTCCACAGTGTCGCGAAGGAGATTCCCGCGAAGGGCGAAAGAGGGTTTTCAGAATATCGGCTGGGCCGCATCATGCGACTTCCTGGCGGCAGTGACGGGGGAATGACCGGGATGGCCCGAAAGTTCTTTGGCACGGACGGAATCCGTGGCAGCGCCAACTCGCATCCGATGACCTCGGAAGTGGCGCTTAAGGTTGGCATGGCGGCCGGCAAGCGTTTCACCAAAGGGTCCTATCGTCATCGCGTGGTGATCGGCAAGGACACGCGGCTCTCGGGCTATATGATCGAGTCCGCGCTCGTGTCCGGCTTCACGGCGGTCGGGATGGACGTGTTCCAGCTCGGCCCGATGCCGACGCCCGCTGTGGCCATGTTGACGCGATCGCTGCGCGCGGATCTCGGCGTGATGATCTCGGCGTCCCATAATCCCGATGTCGACAACGGCATCAAGCTTTTCGGGCCGGACGGCTACAAGCTCTCCGACGATGAAGAGGGCGAGATCGAAGCCCTGATCGAGGGTGATTCCAAGACCCAGCTCGCACCTGCCGAACGGATCGGCCGCGCGACCCGGATCCAGAGCGCCCGGGAGCGCTATATCGAATTTGCCAAGCGGACGCTGCCGCGCAATCTGCGTTTCGACGGGATCCGTGCGGTGATCGACTGCGCGAACGGCGCCGCCTATAAGGTCGCGCCCGAAGCGCTTTGGGAGCTTGGAACCGAGGTCATCAAAATCGGCGTTGATCCCAATGGTCTCAACATCAACAAGGATTGCGGGTCGACATCGCCGCAGAACCTGATCCGCAAGGTTCAGGAAGTTCGGGCCGATATCGGGATTGCACTGGATGGCGATGCGGATCGTGTCGTGATCGTCGACGAGAAGGGCTGCATCATCGACGGCGACCAGCTAATGGCGGTCATTGGCGAGTTCTGGCTGCGGCGCGGACGGCTGGCCGGTGGCGGTATCGTCGCCACGGTGATGTCCAATCTCGGACTTGAGCGCTATATGGAAGACCTCGGGCTTGGCATGGCGCGGACGCCGGTGGGCGACCGTTATGTGACCGAACACATGCGCCAGCATGGCTACAACGTGGGCGGCGAGCAGTCCGGCCATATCGTGCTCTCGGACTTCTCGACCACGGGCGATGGGCTCGTCACCGCGCTGCAGATCCTGGCCGTGGTGGTTCAGAGCGGCCGGCCAGTGAGCGAAGTCTGCAACCGTTTCGAGCCGCTTCCCCAGATCCTGGAGAACGTGCGCTACAAGAACAGCCAGCCGCTCGATAATCTCGTCGTGCAGCGCGCGATCAACGACGGCAAGTCCAGGCTCGGCAATGGCGGGCGCCTGGTTATTCGTCCTTCGGGCACCGAGCCGGTGATTCGTGTGATGGCTGAAGGCGACGATGAGGGCCTGGTTCAGACCGTCGTTTCGGATATCGTCGACGCTCTTTCGGACGCTGCCGCCGCATAGGCGGGTCGGCTCGGCACCTTAGAAATTCCCGAGCAATCTGTGGCTTTCACAGCGCCTTGCGTTGCGCACGTTATAGCTGTTCTTGTATGAGCCGCCCATTAGGGTCCAGCAACCAAACTCTCCGATTGTCCCCAAACCAGACAGCCAACGCGAATCGGCCTGGAACGTCAGGTTCGCAAGGGCTGCAGTCATAAGGGGAATCAGATGGAACAGACACGTTCAACACTTCTCGCCACCGGCTTGGCCATGGCGCCGCTGACGGTTGCCCATGCGGTCGATCTCGGCCTTCCGCCTCCGCCGCCGATCGTTGCGGCCCCTTACGTTAGTTGCACCGGCCCGATCTATTTGAAGGGCTTCATCGGAGCCGCCAATCCCGTTGTGGGGGGGCATCAGTTCCGAGCTGTTTCAGTTTAACGGTTCCTCGGTTGTCCATGAAGACATCAAGAGCTCGCCGCCCTTCGGCGTTGGTTTTCGCTACCAGTTCAACAACCGGCTGCGCTTCGACATGACGGGTGAATTTCGCGGCAAGTCGCTGTTCATCGCGCAGGATAAATATCCGGGTGGCAACGGTACTTTCAACCGCGCCAGCAGCGACCCCCAGGGGCAGTTCCTGCCGCGTACCAATGAATACACCGCCGACATCGAAAGCTGGGTCGGCCTATGGAATGCTTATGCCGATCTCGGTACGTATTTCGGCTTCGCGCCCTATGTCGGCACCGGTATCGGTGTAGCCTCAATTTCCGTGCTCGGCCTGAAGGACGTGAACGTCCCAAATGGCGGTGTTGCCCACGGCGCCGATAACACCGAGACGAACTTTGCTTGGGCCGCCTATGGTGGTGTCGCCTATGACGTGAAAGAGTCCGTGACACTCGACCTGTCGTACCGCTACACCGATCTTGGCGAAGCGAAGAGCGGCACCGTGACGGCTTTCGATGGAACCAGCTCCTATGCGGGGTTGGACCTCGGCAGAGTGACCTCGCATGACCTCATGCTCGGTATGCGCTGGAAACTGGGCTATGCGCCGGTCCCCGCCCCAATGCCGGTCGCATTCAAATAACCCCATCGTCCATCAGACTGACAGCCAAGCCGCCCGTCGTTCGCGACGGGCGGTTTTCTTTTGGGCCGGGGCTTGCGGCGGCCGCGCAATCGACAGGCGCGCTTGACGGGTGGAACGGCCGCGCGCTAGTGCATCGCTTGTATCACAGCCCTTTGTATGCGCCCTGCGGGCTTTGGTGGTTATGAAGCTACTGGAGCTGTCCGTGACATCGTCGAACAAGCCCACACGCCGTCCCGAGAACCCGCGCTTCTCGTCGGGCCCCTGCACCAAGCACAAGGGCTGGACCGTCGAGGTGCTCAAGGGCGCCTTGCTGGGGCGCAATCACCGGCAGGCAGACACGAAGGGACGGATTGCCCAGGCCCTCGCGCGGACCCGTGCGCTGCTCGAATTGCCGGAGGATTATCGGATCGCGCTGGTGCCGGCGTCCGACATGGGCGCGGTCGAAATGGCACTGTGGAACCTGCTCGGCCTGCGCGGCGTCGACGTCCTGGCCTGGGACGCTTTCAGCGCAGACTGGGTCACGGACATTGTCGACGAGCTCAAGCTCGCCGATGTGCGCGTCCTCAAGGCCCCGTTCGGGGAGTTGCCCGATCTTGCCCAAGTAGATTTCACGCGCGACGTCGTGTTTGCCTGGAATGGCACCACGTCCGGCGTACGGGTGCCGGATGCGGACTGGATTCCGGATACCCGCGAGGGCCTGACGATTTGCGATGGGACGTCGGCCGTATTCGCGCAGGACATGGACTGGCGGAAACTCGATGCCACCACCTATTCCTGGCAGAAGGTGCTGGGGGGCGAAGCGCAGCACGGCATGTTGATCCTGTCACCCCGCGCAGTCGAGCGGCTGGAAACCTACAAGCCGCCATGGCCGCTGCCGAAGCTGTTCCGCCTGTCTAAGGAGGGCAAGCTGATGGACGCCGTCTTCGAGGGCGCGACGATCAACACCCCGTCCTTATTGTGTATCGAGGATTATCTGGCGGCCCTTTCGTTCGTAGAGAGCATTGGTGGCCTAAAGGGCGCGATCGCGCGTGCCGACGCCAACGCTGGCGTCATCGCCAACTGGGTCGCGGAAACGCCCTGGGTCGACTTTCTGGCGCGTGGCCCTACAACGCGCTCCAATACGTCCGTGTGCCTCAAAGTGACCGACCCGCTAGTGACGGCGTTGCCTGCGGACGCGCACGCGGCTTTCACCAAACGCATGGCCAGGCGGCTGGAGGCGGAAGGCGTCGCCTTCGATATCGCCGCTTACCGGGCCGCGCCGCCCGGCCTGCGCATCTGGACCGGGGCCACGGTCGAGCGCTCGGATGTCGAAGCTCTGATGCCCTGGCTCAACTGGGCCTTCCAGCGTGAGAAAGAGGCTTTGGCCGGGACAGATTGAGAGGCGTTCCAGGCTCGCATCGCGACGCCCCACACGCTATAACGAAACACGGCCCTGCTCTCGCGGGGCCGTTTCTGTGTTCTATCCAGGATTTAGGGGATTTTATCGTGGCCAATGTCGTGGTCGTCGGCTCCCAATGGGGTGACGAGGGCAAGGGCAAGATAGTGGACTGGCTGTCCGAGCGCGCCGACGTGGTGGTGCGTTTTCAAGGTGGACACAATGCCGGCCATACGCTGGTGGTCGATGGACAGACCTACAAGCTCTCGCTTTTGCCGTCTGGCGTGGTGCGCCAAAACAAGCTCTCCGTCATTGGCAACGGGGTCGTCGTCGACCCATGGGCCTTGGTGGATGAGATCACGCGTATCGAAGAACTCGGGGTCTCGATCACACGGGACAATCTTCGCATCGCCGAGAACGCCACGCTGATTCTGCCGTTGCATCGTGAGTTGGACGCCTTGCGGGAGGCTGCAGCGGGCGCAGGGAAGATCGGCACCACGAAACGCGGAATCGGTCCGGCCTACGAGGACAAGGTTGGACGGCGGGCGATCCGGGTTATGGACTTGGCAGATCTGTCTGCTTTGAAGCCGAAGATCGATCGTATCCTCGCCCATCACAATCCGCTGCGGCGGGGTCTCGGCGAGCCGGAAATATCGGCCGACGAACTCTGCAATCAGGTTACGCAAGTGGCGGACAAGATTCTTCCTTATATGGATTCGGTGTGGTCGCTGCTCGACCGAGCCAAGCGCGACCGCAAGCGTATTCTGTTCGAGGGCGCACAAGGCGCATTGCTCGATATCGATCACGGTACCTATCCGTTCGTCACGTCCTCGAATACGGTGGCGGCGCAGGCGGCCACGGGCACCGGCATTGGGCCGAAGGCTATCAGCTACGTGCTGGGCATCACCAAAGCTTATACGACGCGCGTGGGCGAGGGCCCGTTTCCGACGGAGCTTCACGACGAGACGGGCAGGCTGATCGGCGAGCGCGGGGCCGAGTTCGGCACCGTGACGGGCCGGGCGCGCCGCTGTGGCTGGTTCGATGCCTGCCTCGTACGACAGACCTGCAAAGTCGCCGGCATCGACGGGATCGCGCTCACCAAGCTCGATGTCCTGGACGATATCTCGGGCGGCAAGCTCAAGATCTGTGTCGGCTATAAGCTCGATGGCGCGGAACTCGATTACCTGCCCGCCGCTCAAGGCGCGCAGGCGCGGGTCGAGCCCATCTACGAAAAGATGGACGGCTGGGCCGAGTCGACCCGTGGCGCCCGGTCCTGGGCGGACCTGCCCGCGCAGTGCATCAAATATGTTCGTCGGCTCGAGGAACTGACCGGAGTGCCCGTGGCGCTGCTCTCCACGAGCCCCGAGCGCGACGATACGATCCTCGTGCGCGATCCTTTTGTGGGGTAAGGGACGAGATGGCCGACAAGACCTATCCTTGGAAGATTGCCTGGATCACGGGCGCATCGGGGGCGATTTGCGGCGAGGTTGCACGACGCCTGGCCGATGCGGGCGTGCAGGTTGCCGCGACCGCGCGGCATAGCGAGAGGCTCGATGCGCTGGCCGCCTCCAGTCCCAATATCAAGTCCTTTCCGGCAGACGTTCAGGATATCGACGGGCTCAAGGCTTGCGCGGCACAAGTTACGGCCGAGCTCGGCCCCATTGATCTCGCGCTGCTAGGAGCGGGCATTTATGTGCCCTTCGATATCCGCAACATCGATGCGGGCGGTTTCGGGGAGACCATGGCGCTCAACGTGGACGGCGTTCTGAACGGCGTCGGCGCCGTTCTGCCTGCGATGCTGGAACGTGGCGAGGGGCATCTGGCCATCATGGGTTCGCTGTTCGGCTATGCGGGCTGGCCGGGCAATGGCGGCTATGGGGCCAGCAAGGCGGCGGTGATCAACCTGGCGGAGAGTCTAAAACTCGAATTGTGGGGAACGGGGGTCGACCTCACCCTGATCAATCCGGGCTTTGTCGATACGCCGCTGAATGCCTCGTACGATCCGGAGAAGAAGCTATTCGTGATTTCGAAAGAGCGCTGCGCGCGGAAGATTCTCGCAAAGCTTCCGAAGCGGCCCTACGAAATCGCCTTTCCGCCGCAGGTCGAAATATTTCTCAAGACCGTGCGCAATCTGCCGCGCGCCGTGTCATTCCCGCTTGTGCGCTGGTTCATCAAAGCGACGGGTGCGTAAGTCTTACGCCGGCTTGGTCTGTGGCGGCGCCATGAACTCCGGCCCCACCGGGTCCGTGATCGTCTCCTGAAGAATGCCGTCAACCTCGCCCATCGTGAGGTCGTCGATATGCCAGCCCATGATGTCGTCGATCGGCTTGAGCTGATCGGGGTGCCTTGCCTCCCAGAGCGCGATCGTGTTCCCCCGATCCAGAACCCAGCCTTCGGCGAAGGCGAGAAGCGACTTGCCGAACTTTTCCCTGGCAAGGGCCTCCAGCTTTGCGGCGGCGGCAAGATATTGTCCGCGGCAATCCGGCTGAAATTTTGGATCGTCCTTACACAGATCATCGCCCTTGAACGTCGTGCTGGTAGTGATCTTGCCGGTCAGCAGCCCCCGGCACAAAGAGCCGTAGCAGAGTGCCGCCAGGTGGTGGACCTTCGCGTAGGGGAGAATCTCGGTCTCGGCCGCGCGTTCGAAGAGATTGTAGGGCGGCTGGAGCGCAGCAAGTGTCGCGCCTTTAGTGAAGCGTTCGATCTGGGGAACGGTGCAATTGCTCGACCCGGTGGCGCGGATTCTTCCCTATTGGCGAAACGCTTCGAGCGTCGCGGTCGTGACTTCGAACTCCACAGACTCGTCGGGCTAATGGATTTGATAGCGGTCGATCACGTCGAGCCGGAGCAGCCGCAACGAGCCCTCCAATTGCTGCCGCAGGCTCGCTGGCGATGAGTCTCGGCCGAGTTTGCCACCGGCCCAGACCATGCCGGCCTTGGTGGCGATCAGAACCTGGTCGCGCCGCTCGGCCAGCGCTTTGCCCACTATTTCTGCGGAATGCCCGAATCCATAGGCGGGTGCCGTATCGATGATGTTTATCCCGGCGTCGAGCGCGTGGTGGTTCGTAGCGATGGCGTCGGACTCGTTCGTGCCGAACTACTTCCAGCCGCTAATGGCCCAGGTGCCGAGCGCGATTCGCAATGCGGTACACGGCAGGCGCTCAATACGCGTGTGCTTGATTGCGCCAGTCTAGCACAGGCGCGCCGGGCTGACCGTCCGTGCTCCGCCTATGACAGCAGATTGCGGAAGTGCTGATCGAGGAAGCGCTCTTTCGGATCTCGCTCCGCGCGTGCGGCGGCGAATTTCTGGAGACGTGTGCCAAAGGAACGGCGCGCCATCTCGCGGGTGACGAAGGGTGTCTGATTGAAGAGCGGCGTGCCGCCGTGCTCGCTGCAGAAATCGTTATAGGCGTGGAGGAATTCTTCCCACTCCCGTCCGCCTGTCGAGGCTGGATCGATGCTCATGCCCGGCCCCTCCCACGTGTAGGAGAATAGAGCCTCGCAGTCGCGGCTAATGACATACCCCACCGAGGGAAGGTTGCAGCGAAAGCCGGTGCCTTTTTCATAGGCGATGCAGAATTCGCAATACTGCTCGAGGATGTCGAAGAAATCGGTCTCGCGGAACGACCACATGCTGAACAGGTAGAAGACCTTGGGCTGCCGCGGATAGGTGATGATCTGCGCGTGGGGCCAACTGTGATTGTAGCGCATTAGCTGCACCATTAGCTGCCGCTGTACGTAGAAGAAGGCATCGTGAGCGGCGGCGCGCCATTTCTTGTTCTTGATGTTCGTGTCGATCCAGGTCGCGACCGCGGGTGCGTAGTGCTTCCAAAACTTGTTGCGATACTGCCAGCGCAGCCGCGATGTGGGCTTTCGGTCCGGATGCTGCTTGCGCAGTTCCACCACAACCCGTTTCGCGTACGGGTAGATGTAGTACATGATCGCGTGGCCGCGCGCCTTGTACACCGGCAGAAACTTGCGGAATTCGTCGAGGCTGAGCTCGTAGTGCCGTACCTCGAGGCCTTGGGTGGGGCGTACTTTGAGCGTGACCTCGAAGATGAGGCCGAAAAGGCCGTAGCTCGTCCGGAACAGCTGCATTTCCTGCGCGTTGTCAGCTTCCGTGATCTCCCGGATTTCACCCTCCGGGGTGACATAGCGGATCGCGACGATATAGGAGCTGACCTGCCCATATTCGCCGGGGAACGAGCTGTCCTTGGTGGCTGCGCAGGCGAATGCGGCGAGGGTCGTGTTTCCGATTTCCGTGGTTATGTAAGGCTGGAGCCCGCGAGCCTTCAGTGCCTTGGCGAGGTCGCCATGGGTGACGCCCGCCTCCACGGTGACGGTGTCGTCCGTGAAGTGCAGCATGCGGTTCATGGCCGTCATGTCGACCATGGTGCCGCCCTCGTCGTCGCCATTCATGCGCGCGGTGGAATGCATCGAGCCGGCGGGGCGCACGGGCGAGGGAAAGCGCACGGGATCAGTAACGACCTCGATGAGATCCTCGACGCTTTCGGGCCTGACCTTCACGCGCGGGCGGTAGGTCCAGGTGCCGTCCCAGTTCTTGATGGTGACGTCCTGTTGACTGTCCATGAAATTTCCTCAACTCGGCGCTGGGGTGTTGCGGCTGTTGACCATACGGGTAACTTCCATCGAATTCAGGCACAAGCGAAATGCCGCCTATCCACTACAGAGCTTTCTCGGGCAGGCTGCGACTTGAGCCAAATCAATGAGGTGCCGCCAAATTCCTTTGGGTTGATGGGGGGGCTTTGGAGTGCTTTGGTCTGCCGTAATTTAGGGCTAATCTTGGGTGCTTATGTCGCACTCAAGGTCTGAGAGGTGACGTGAGGCGATACTGCATTATTGGCGCTGGCGCTTGCGGGTTGCCCGTGGTGAAGCGGTTCGCGGAGAGCGGGATTGCCTTCGACTGCTTCGAGGCGGAGGGCGACGTTGGGGGAATTTGGAACCTCGACAGTCCTCACGTGGTGTACGGCTCGACCTATCTGAATTCGTCTCGAAAGCTCACGCGCTATCTCGACTTCGATTTTTCGGACGACTTTCCGGTCTATGCGAGCGCCGCGCAGGCGCAAGATTATTTGCGTGCCTATGCGGAAGAGTTTGGCCTCTACGAGCACATCACGTTCAATACCAGCGTCGACAAGATTGAACGGACAGGCGAGGGGTGGCTGGTCACGCTGCAAGGCGACTCCGAGCCCCGGCCCTATGATGGCGTGGTCATGGCTAGCGGCCATCACTGGCATCCGTTCGTGCCGGAGTATCCGGGGACGTTCGAGGGCGAGGTGCTGCACTCCCACGACGTGAAGTCAAAGGACCAGCTCAAGGGCAAGCGTGTCCTCGTGGTGGGCGCCGGCAATTCAGCCGTGGACATTCTCGACGATGCGGCGCACGACGGAAAGGCGGCGATCCATTCGATGCGCCGTACCTATTACTTCTTCCCCAAGATGCTGTTCGGCAAGCCGACCGATACGGTCATCGACCGGTTGAGCCGGGCGCCGCTGCCGCGCAGGTTCATGTATGGGCTCTACAAGATCGGCATGTTGGTCTTGATTGGCTCCCACAAGCGCTACGGCCTGCCGAAGCCGGACCACGATCTCTTCGAGGCTCACCCCACCGCGTCCAATACCTACCTGGACCATATCGTCCATGGCCGCGTCGCGGCCAAGCCGGGCGTGGAACGGATGGACGGCAGCCGTGTCTACTTCACGGACGATACGTCGGAGGAAGTCGATCTGCTCATTTGGGCCACAGGGTTCCGCGTCCATTTCCCCTTCATGGACGACTCCTATGTGCTCGACGAGCGGGGCTGGTCGAAGCTGTTCATCCATACTTTCCATCGCGAATGGGACGACTTTTTCGCGGCCGGTTTGTTCGATCCGGCGGAAGGTGGAGTTTGGCAGATCGCGGACTATCAGGCCCGTCTGATCGCGGCTTTCATCACGGCCCAGGAGCAGGATCCGGAGCGAGCAGACTGGTTCCGCGCGCTAAAGCGTGACGCAACGCCCGATATCGGCCACGGCATCAAGCGCCAGAACACGCCGTGGCATCGGTTCGAGATTCATCACCTTCGCTTCCGCCGCTACATGAAGCGCCTGCTCAAGAAGTTCGGCGCCAGCGCGCGGCCCGCCGGCGACTTGCGCACGATGGGCGAGAGTCCGCAAGATTCGAAGTCAGAGGGCGAGACGCTCAAACTTGCGTCCTAGCGTGCCATGCGCGCACCGGGGCCGATAAAGCCGACGCCCAAAAAAACGCAAAAAAGGCCCGGAGAACGAGCCTCCGAGCCTTTTCTGCTGATTGCGACTGAAAAAGCCGACTAAGACGCGGTCACTTTGGCAGCGGTTTTCTCCACTGCCTTTTCAACCGGCTTATACGCATCGCGAGCGACAGAGGCATACATCTCGCCAATCTTCGTCATCTCAGCCATCCAATTCTCGTAGGCCGACTTGGCGAACGTGGACTGTATCTCAATGGCATGTTCGAGCGACTTGGCGCCGACGAGCTTCTCGAAGGTTGAGGTGGCATCGGCGAAAGCCTGCTTCGAGAAATCGGAAAAGCTGGTGCCGATCTCCTGGAAGCCCTTGTTCATCTGACCGTAGGACTTGAGCATGGCTTCGTAGTTGTCCTTGCCCATTTTCTGGAAGTCTTTGGTCGCGTTATCGAACGTGGATTTGTCGAATTCGATCATTTCGGAAGTCCTTTCTGAAGGGGGTCGCTGCTAAGGCACGACTGTTATGTATTGCACTGCACAATAGATGTCAAGCGTATGGTGCAGCGCACCATACTAAGGTCGCACGCCCTCCAGCCCGCGCCCTCCACCGATGGGCTTTTATCCGTTCACGGTGTCTTGCGGTTCAGGAATTCAGGTGGCGTCGTCCACGAGTCTGGGACGAAGCGATTGGCCCATCGGCTCATGGCTTGGAGGACAGGCAGCAGTGCTTCGCCCTTCTCGGAAAGCCTGTATTCGTAACGTTTTGGGCGGTCCTGGTAGAGCGATTTCGCCACTAGCCCCTCGCGCTCCATCAGCGCTAAGCGGTCGCTCAGAACGTTCGTTGCGATCCGCTCGGGCGAGTCCAAGAACTGAGAGAAACGCCGCTTACCCAAGTGGAGGTCGCGGAGAATAACCAGCGTCCAGCGGTCTCCCACGATGTCGAGAGTCATGGCGATGGGACAGCCTGATCGAGAATCGCTCATGAATTCACTATGTCACTTTTAACTTGCAAGTTGCAAGTGATCATTTATCTTAGCGGAGGCTCCAGGGTAAGGGGCCGTCAGCATCTCAGCGGACGTGAGGAGGGTAGGATGGCAGACGACAAGACGACAAGACGACGATGGACGAGGGCGGCGGTTTCGCCGGAGGCTGCCTGTGTGGCGTGGTTCGTTACGTGAGCGCGATGGCGCCAGCGATCGTCGGCCAGTGTCACTGCGACGATTGTCGCAAAACGAGCGGTACCGACCACAGCACGCTTCTTGCGGTACCGGAGGAAGCCCTCAAGCTCACTGGCACATTGAAATACTTCGACAATCCGACCGATAGAGGCAATGTCGTTTCCCGCGGCTTTTGCCCAGAATGCGGCGCTTCGATCGTTTCGCGAAATTCGAATATGCCCGGCATGGTGTTCGTGAAGGCATCCAGCCTCGACGATCTTGAAATCGCCAAGCCGCAGATGATCGTCTATGCGAGTCGCGCGCCGTCTTGGCGTTATCTCGATCCGGACCTGCTGACGTTCGCCGAGATGCCGCCTCAGATGCCGAAGGAGATGGCCTGAAGGGCACCCGCGGCCGGGGATCCGGTGAACGGCGCACCACAAGCACTTGAGTGGGAAGGCTTGCAACCTTAAACCCATTAGATGGCTTTGAGACGCGCGCAGCTTCTGGATACGGCCCGACGCTGGACGATCCCTAATCTCAAGCACTTCCAGGAGACACGGCAGCCCACCGTTTGGCTCCTGGCGCCTTTGGTTGGATTGGTCACGGGCGTCGCGGCCATTCTGTTCCGCCTCGCCATCGGCGTCTTTCAATGGCCTTGGCTTCAGACCATGTCGGAGCATGTGGCGGTGGCGGCGCGGCTTCAGCCCTGGTGGGTGGTCATGCTGTCGCCTGCCGTGGGTGGACTGCTGGTTGGACTATTGCTGCGCTACGCCCTGACCGCCAAGCGGACCGTGGCGGTGCCCGATGTCATGGAAGCCCGCGTCAATGGCGGGCGTGGACTGGATCTTGGCCAGGGGTTGATCAGCGCCTTGACCAGTGCGTTGTCGCTGGGATGCGGCGGCAGTGCCGGCCGGGAGGGACCGATCGTTCATCTCGGCGCCAGCATCGCGACCGTCTTCTCCCACAATTTGAACCTTCCCAATGCCGCACGGCGGACGCTTCTGGCTTCGGGTGCGGCGGGCGCGGTCGCCGCCTCGTTCAATGCGCCGATCGCAGGCGTCCTGTTTGCGCAGGAGGTCATACTCGGACACTTCTCGATCCGAACCTTCGTGCCGTTGGTGCTCTCGTCTGTGGTGGCCACAATCTTGTCGCAGGCCTGGTTCGGAGATGTCGCAGCCTTCATCGTGCCGAGTTACAGCATCGCCTCCTATCTTGAGGTTCCGGCGTTCATCTTGCTCGGGATCACCGCCGCGCTGGTGGCGGTGATCTTTCAGCTGACCATCCTGAGCACCGATTGGGCGGCACGCAATGTCAACATGCCGCTCGTGGTGCGGCCCGTGGTTGGCGGCTTGCTGGTGGGCATCATGGCCATCTGGTACCCCGAAGTGCTGGGGGTGGGATACGACACCACGGACGCCGCCCTTAAGGATCAGCTAGCCATCGGCCTGATGCTGCTGCTGATCGTGCTCAAGACCGTGGCGACGGCAATCACGCTCAGCTCGCGCTTTGGCGGCGGGGTATTTTCTCCGGCGCTTTATCTCGGGGCCATGACAGGGGGTGCCTTTGGTCTCATTGCCGCAAACGTCTTCCCTGAAGTCGGGTCCAGCGAAGGGCTCTATGCCATTCTTGGCATGGGGGCGGTCGCTGCCGCCGTGCTCGGCGCGCCGATTTCGACGACGGTCATGGTGTTCGAGCTGACCGGCGGTTTTGAATTGAGCCTTGCGCTTCTTCTCACCGTCGCGGTCGCAAACGGCATCAATCAGGCTGTTCTCGGCCGGTCCCTCTTCCAGGCCCAGTTGGAATCGCGCGGCATAGTTCTGCACGAAGGGCCGCATCGCACGATCATGAAGGATCTGCGCGTGTCGGACATTATGCGTCCACTGGCCGAGGGCGAGCCGGACGCGCTGCCTGAACACGATCGTGAGCGGGCGATCCCGGCCGACGAGAGCCTGGAAACGGCACTCAGGGCCTTCGACACGCTGGGTGCGGAGGCGCTGCCCGTGGTCGACCCGTACCACCGAGGCCGCATTATTGGTTGGATCTCCCAGACCTATGCGCTGCGCGCCTTCAACAAGGAACTCATCGCGACCAGCGTTGAAGAGCACCGCTAGCGGCGACGGGCCTACGCGCTACTCGGAGGTGAGGCTCGCCGGCGCAGCGGATAGTTCGGGCGCCGGCTTCATCCCGTCGATCGGCGGAATGAATGTCGGCGGCTTGCCGTTGGCGCATGACCGCTCGGGTTTCATCGTGACCATGCTAATACTGATCGGAGCGTCGGGCTTGGCGTTCTTGATCTTAAAGCGGCTCGGCATGCTCCAACGCTAGGAGCCGGTCTTCCGTGCCTTTTTCGTGGCGCGGCGGATTTGGCTGGCGACTGTTTTTGGGAACAGCGCATTCATGATGAACAGGGCCCGGTAGAATTCGGGCTTTACGACAAAACGTTTCTTTCGTTCGATGCCGTCGAAAATGGCCTCCGCCGCCTGATCCGCCGTGAGGAGGGGCAGGAGCCGCGGATCGGACTTGGGGATGTTTTCACGGCTGCCAGGATTGTTCTGGAAATAGGGTGTGTCCACGTTCCCCAAGACCACGACGGTGACGAAAACCCCTGTCGGCTTTAGTTCGCTTTGCAGGCCCTCGGCAAAGCCGGCCAGAGCCCGGCGCGCTGCGATATAAGCACTCGCATTGGGCCAGGCGAGATAGGCGGCGGGTGACGTCACGAAAGCCACACCGCCGGAGCCTCTGTTAATCATGGCCGGCGCGAAGTCTCGCGTCAGATTGAAGGCCGCGAGATAGGGGACACCGATCATGTCGACTGCTTCTTCGGGACTGGTCTCCACAAGAGGGCGCCAGCGGCCAACGCCCGCGCTGTTGATGAGAAGGTCAGGGGTGCCTATCTCGTCCGCGATGCGCGCCGCGGCGTCCAGCGTCTCCTCCGCGTTCTGCAGGTCGACGGCGAAGGGCGTGGCGGTGCCGCCGGCGTCCCGGACGTCATGCGCGGCGCGATCCAGCCGCTCCGGGTTGCGGGCCAACAACAGAACATGCGCGCCATCGCGCCCGAAGCGTTTGGAGACGGCGGCGCCGATGCCGCTGGAGGCACCTGTCACGAGGACTAATTTTGCGGTCATGCGGACCTCCTGTCCGATCTGATGTGAAACCTTCCCATGGCCTATGGGCGTCCCCCGAAATTGCGCATAGACTGTGGCATACGGGTAACAGGCGCTGGAGAACGCAATTGTCGTGGCCAAAAGCCGCTGGTCACGGCAGGTGGTGGCTCGTAAAACTCTCCAATCCTACACGTCCTAAGGAGGCTTCGATGGGGTCGTTTTGGCGCGCCTTGGCACTGGCATTCGTGGCCGCTGGTTTTTGCCTGGCTGATAGCACGACGGCGCAAGCCGGCTGCGTTGGCTTGTCTGGGACAGCGGATGGGGTCAATAAACAGACAGGTGTTGCCCGCTCTCAGAATGCCCTGAAAGAGGCGATTGCCGAATACAAGGCATCCAAGCGCCTTGGCCGCGTGACCATCTCGCCGATGCGGGCGAAGCCTCAGCCTTATTGGCGCGGGTCCGTTTCTCCAAACCTCTACCAGAAGCCGGATGTTGTCACCTCGACCTCGCATACGATCTGCTGGCGTGGTGTGGTTTCGCCGCATGTCTGCACATCCGGCGCCAAGATCTGCTGGTAGGTCTCCCCGCCGGTCGATCGCTCTGCGCCTAGATATCTACGGGCCTATTGATTGAGGCGCCCGAGCGCTGTTTGGCGCTCGCGCTGTTTCGTCGAGTCGTCGCTAAGTCCTTTAACACAAGCGTTTCGGGTCTCGCGCGCCACCACGACGCCGGTAGTTTTCGACCGCGACATGAAGAACACCAGCGGCAAAATCACTCAAGAACAAATTCCTACAAACCAGAATATGTCATTGGAGGCGAGCATCGAGGCTGGCCGCGCAAGCTGGCAAAGCACGCCATGCCCATACTCAAAGAGGGCGGCGCGAATGAGCCGGCGACTCTCCTCTTTCGAACCGGGAGTTGTCGGCGTAAGGTAGGGCCGTACCGAGGGGAGCCTCATAACGGGGCTGAGAGTCCGCAACTCCGTGGAGACCCTTAGAACCTGATCCGGCTTGTACCG
>NZ_JBAWCQ010000029.1:0-39749 GCF_049590335.1 Methyloceanibacter sp. | reverse complement strand
ATTCCGCTCTGGGTACTATTGGCCTTCGCGGTTTGGACCGTGCTGGTACTCCTTTCGGGCATCGGCGTCCATCGCTGGAGCCGCATCTTGTCGCGCTAAGCCGAGTTGGCCGACTTCCCGGGCGGGGTCGCCGAGGGAACGCCTGCCTATTGCCGCGCCACGCGAGCGCATGCCAACTGTGTAGAGAACCTTCCCATCTACGCAGCTCTGGCATTGACGGCCGCCGTAGCGGGGATAGACACGCCGCACCTCGACCAATTGGCGGTCACCATCCTGATCGCACAGGTTTGCCAGAGCCTGGTCCATATGATCCTTCCGGAAACCAACATCACCGTCGGCATTCGCTTTTCCTTTTTTGCCGTGCAGCTCGTTGCCTTTCTATGGATGGCTGTCATCATCGCTACCGCGGCATAGCGCTCCTGCCCTCTAGCCAACGCCCCTCGCCGCCGCCATATTCGCGAATATGCCTCCTCGCGCTCCCAAAACTTTCGGCTCCCGCGCGGAACCGCGCGCAGTCACCGGCGAAGATGCCGGCCTGCCTGTATCCGGCGACCGTCGCGACCCCGGTTTCGGCGAGGCGCTCCAGCCGCTGATCCAGGACCATCCCCTGGTCACCGGCGCGGCAACCCCCTTCACTCCCCATCGCCCGGCTCGGCCGGAGAAGTCCGAAGGCGGAATCCGGCTCGAACTGCGGACGGAGATGGAACCAAAGGGCGACCAGCCTCAGGCCATCGCCGAACTCGTGGCCCAGGTGGACGCAAAGGAGCGCGATCAGGTGCTGCTCGGCGTCACCGGCTCGGGAAAGACCTTCACCATGGCCCAGGTCATCGCGCGCACCCAGCGGCCCGCGCTGATTCTCGCGCCCAACAAGACCCTGGCCGCACAGCTCTATGGCGAATTCAAGAGCTTTTTCCCCGACAACGCGGTCGAGTATTTCGTGTCCTATTACGACTACTACCAGCCGGAAGCCTACATCCCGCGCACGGACACCTATATCGAGAAGGATTCGTCCATCAACGAGCAGATCGACCGCATGCGCCATGCGGCGACGCGCGCCGTGATGGAGCGGGACGACGTAGTGGTCGTCGCCAGCGTGTCCTGCATCTACGGCATCGGCTCGGTCGAGACCTACACCGCCATGACGTTCAGCCTGAAGAAAGGCGACCGCATCGAACAGCGGCAATTGATGGCCGATCTCGTGGCGCTGCAATACAGGCGCAATGATATGAATTTCGCGCGCGGCAGCTTCCGCGTACGCGGCGACACGATCGAGCTCTGGCCGGCCCATTTGGACGACCGGGCCTGGCGCATCTCGCTGTTCGGCGACGAGATCGAGGCCATCGTCGAATTCGACCCGCTGACCGGCGCCAAGACCGATGAATTCGCCGTCGTGAAGATCTACGCCAACTCGCACTATGTGACGCCGAAGCCGACGCTGAAGCAGGCGGTACGCGGCATCAAGGACGAGCTGAAAAAGCGCCTCTCCGAATTGAACGGAGCAGGACGGCTCCTGGAGGCGCAGCGCCTGGAACAGCGGACCCTGTTCGATCTCGAAATGATCGAAGCCACGGGCGCCTGCGCCGGCATCGAGAACTATTCGCGCTATCTCACCGGGCGAAATCCCGGCGAGCCGCCTCCCACGATGTTCGAATACCTTCCCGACAACGCGCTGGTCTTCGTCGACGAGAGCCATGTCACCGTGCCCCAGATCGGCGCCATGTTCCGGGGCGACTACAAGCGCAAATCCACGCTGGCGGAATACGGATTCCGCCTGCCCTCGTGCATGGACAATCGTCCTTTGCGTTTCGAGGAGTGGGACGCCATGCGCCCGCAGACCGTCTATGTGTCGGCGACTCCCAGCGGCTGGGAGCTGGAGCAGACGGGCGGTGTGTTCGCCGAGCAGGTCATCCGGCCGACGGGCCTCGTGGACCCGCCGGTCGAAATCCGCCCGGCCACCACCCAGGTTGACGATCTGATCGACGAAACGCGCAATGTGGCGGCCAACGGCTATCGCGTGCTCGTTACAACGCTAACAAAACGCATGGCCGAGGACCTAACCGAATACATGCACGAGCATGGTCTGCGCGTGCGCTATATGCATTCGGACGTGGAGACGCTCGAGCGGATCGAGATCATTCGCGACCTACGGCTTGGGGCCTTTGACGTGCTGATCGGCATCAACCTCCTGCGTGAAGGTCTCGACATTCCCGAATGCGCCCTGGTGGCCATTCTCGATGCGGACAAGGAAGGCTTCTTGCGCTCCGAGACCTCGCTCGTGCAGACCATCGGCCGCGCGGCGCGCAACGTGGACGGCAAGGTCATTCTCTATGCCGACGGTATAACGGGCTCCATGGAGCGCGCCATGGCGGAGACTTCGCGCCGCCGCGAAAAGCAGGTGGCTTGGAACGAGGCCCACGGCATCACGCCGGAGAGCGTGAAAAAGAACATCGGCGACATTCTTTCGAGCGTTTACGAGCGCGACCACGTGCTGGTGGATGCGGGCGCGGGCTTCGCCGAAGACGGCCAAACGCCCCTAGAGGGCACCGTCGGCCACAATATCGAAAGCGTTATCGCGGACATGGAAAAGCGCATGCGCACCGCCGCCGCCGATCTCGAATTCGAAGAGGCTGCGCGCCTGCGCGACGAGGTCAAGCGCTTGCGTCAAGTAGAACTCGCCATCGCCAACGATCCGCTAGCGCGGCAATCGGAGCTTGAGCGGTCCGCCTCCTCCGTCGACCTGTCCCGCCCGCACAAGCCGAGCCTGGACGAAATGGGACCGCACAACCGTGAGATCCCCTTGCGTAAGTCAAAACCCCGGTCCCGCTCCGGCAAGCCCGGCACCCGCGCGTTGAAAGGTAAAAGCTGCTAGGGCGTGGTCTGACGAACGTCAGTGAACTCTGCGCCCCACTCTTAATCCAACGCAAGGAGAGCGTCCATGCGCCGCGCTAACCTTGGGTCCGGGTATAGAGATCTACCGCGCTAGACGTCTCCTGCCACATGTCCTGAGGACCTGGTGAACGCATTCCTCGATGGACATGGATCTTTCTTCCCCGCTCCTCGTAGCACAAGCGAGCGGAAGCCTATCGACCCGTAAGCTTGGCGTTCGCGCCGGGCTTCTTGGTTTTTAGGGCTTTGGCTATTGGCTGCAAAACGACGAAAAAGCGGGACCGTTTCAATCCGGTCCCCCTTTTAACGCTTTTTCAAGCCTATGAAGCGAAATTTGCTTCGTACCGACTTGAGTACGTAACGCGTAGAGGGAATCAGTTATGCGCACCATCATCGCACTTGCGGTCATCACCACGACGCTCGCCCTTGGCGGTTGTTTCCATATGCACCAGCAGGCCATGGTCACGGAGCTCCCCCCGGCTCCCGTGCCGTACAAATAGTCTGCAGTCGACCTAAGCTTTCCCGGGACTGCCGCCTCTTGTCCGCGCGCCGCCCGCGCGGACAACCAGCTCGGCTCCGGAAAGCGACAGTTCTGCGTCGAAGAGCCCGGCTCCGTGCCAGGCTTTTTCGTGCGCGCGCCCGCACGAACCGGTCAAGCGCTTGTGAGGAGATATGAGCCCTGCGTGACGGCCAGCTCGGGTAGCGTAGGACCAGATAAAGTCCGGCACACGCAGGGAGGCGACATGTCCATATTGATCGATTGGTTGGAGACCGGAAGGCGGCTGGCCGAACGGATCCCCTATAGCTTAGTCGCGCTGGTCGCGCGGCTCTCGGTAGCCTCCGTGTTCTGGCGCTCAGCCCAGACCAAGGTGGACGACTACTTACAGGTCAAGAGCACCGCGTTTTTCCTCTTCCGCGAGGAATACAAGGTGCCTGTCATACCGCCGGAGATCGCCGCTTACCTCGCCACCTATCAGGAACTGATCGGCTCCGTGTTGCTGGTTATCGGCCTCGCCACACGGCTGACGGCCCTTGCCTTTATCGGCATGGTCGCCGTGATTCAGATCTTCGTGTACCCGTCCGGCTGGCCCGACCACATCCTTTGGTTCGCACTGCTGTTCCTGCTTGTCGCGCGCGGCCCCGGGGCGATCTCGGTCGATCACCTCCTGTGGCGGCGCATGATGTAGCCGGCCTGAAGGGCCCAAAGCAGGACCCTCGGGAAAATACGGCCGGTGCGCGCTAGCCGCCGGCCTGCAGTTTCCGCAACAGTGCGTTGCTCGGATAGCCGTCCGCCGGCAGCCCATACTGAAGCTGCATCGCACGGATCCCACGCCGGGTCGCGGCGCCAATCACGCCGTCCACCTTGCCGACATCGTATCCGCGCTGGACCAGCAGCCGCTGAAGCTGCTTGCTCCCTGCAGCACTGAAGGGCTGGGCATTGCCCGTGCGAAGCGTCGGTGCGCCCGCCAGCCGCGTGGCGAAGTACCCGGCCGCCGTCGAGTAGACCAGCGAATTGTTCCAATCCAGATATACATTGATGAAGTTCGGATAGGCGAGGAACGCCGGTCCGTTCCGTCCCATGGGCAGAAGCAGCGCGGACGGCGTACTATCGGCCGGGACGGGCTGACCATTGCGGTACTTCACCCCGTATTTGGACCAGAAGAGACGGGGCCGCTGAATGGTGACGTCCGCCTGATCCCAGGGCAGGTTTTTGGGAACGATCACTTCCTCCAGCCAGGGCTGACCGGGCTGCCACCCCTTCGCAGCGATGTAGTTCGCCGCGGAGGCGAGCGAGTCGGGCACGCTGCGCACGAGATCGCGGCGCCCGTCGCCATCATAGTCGACGGCGAAGTTGTAATAGGTGCTGGGCTGGAACTGGAACTGGCCCACCTCGCCATGAGCCGGCCCGCGCATCTGTTTGCGGTACAGATCGCCCCGGTCGAGGACGCGCAATGCGTCCAGCAGCTGGGCTCGAAACTCCTCCGGCCGGCGGCAATCGTAACTCAACGTCGCCAGCGAACGGATGCTGTCCATACTTCCCATGAAGGCGCCGAAGTCGGTTTCTAGCCCCCAAAAGGCCACGAGCACGGCGCCCGGTACGCCATATTGTTCTTCGATTTGTTTGACAACCGGCGCATATTTCTTTAGCCGCGCACGGCCGGACGCCAACCGGTTTTTGTTCACCATCCGCCGTTGGAAGGTCAGGTAGTCCTGCGCGAACACGCCTTGGGCGCGGTCTTTGGCCACGACCTTGGGATCGTAGGTGACACCGTTCAGGGCAGTGGCCACGGTTCGCGCCGAGATACCCTCGGCAAGCGCCTGCTGTTTGAAGCCTTGCAGCCACTTGTTAAATCCAGCGGCGCCGGGACATCTCTGCGCAACCGCGGACGAAGCGGAACCGAACAGCACCGCCGCACAGAGGCCAGCAAGCGCTGTGAATCGAATGACGCGAGTCAGGGGGTGTGTAGACATGCGCGCCACTCAACCCAGTCGGGCAGCATCCGTCAAGCACAGAGGCGCGCAATTTCGATTGTCGAAGCGCGCTTGTCACGCCACTGCAAAATGGCGCCATCGCACCGAACGCGGTGTCCGGCACGAAAGACGGAGGCGCTTGAGAAACGCGCGCCCGGTCTAGGGCGCAATGCTGGAAAAAACCGCTCCTAATCGGTATGCGGCGGCAGATCGCAAATCCTGATCTTCTCCAGCAGCACATCGATGCGCCGGGAGGCCTCACGGCTGCTCAAGCCTTGCTCGAATGCGTCGGGCTCATGCATCTGATCGGCTAATGTCTTGAGATGGTCGGCCTGCGCGACGGTCATCGGCTCAACACCGTTGGCCTCGCGAACCATATACTGGCTTTCTTGACCCTCAGGCCCCCTCTTCTCTTGTTCCATTTCTCACGCGTCCTTGGCTTTCCCCATTGGAATCCATTTGTGCATATGAGTCTTATAATAGGGACCAAAAAGGGCAAGGATTAGCTGATACAAGTCAATGATTTGGACACAGATTCGCAGAGCCTAGATTTTCGGCACGTCTGTCCCGGGTTTACAGCACCTACGAACGCGACATGGCGGACCAAGCATCGCCCGCCCCTCATCCTGCCGTGTTCCCTACATGCGCCTGCGCGTCCGTCATCACGTGACGGCACCCCACGCAGAAATTGAGGCTTTTGTAATATTTGACAAAAAAGTGGCCGCGCCATCAGCAAATAGCCTTCCAATGACCGCGCAGCAGCCAGTTTCTCGCCATCTTTTTGGATAGATTTCAGGCCCTGCAAAAAGAGCGTGGCCAACTCGCAACGGCAGTGCGACGGCCTCGCGCAAAACCCTCCCAAGCATTTAAGGAGACAAGAAACGCATGTTGAAAATGCGCGCGAAACTACTATCAGTGGGACTTCTCTTGGCAGCCTTCCTGCTGCCGCTCAACGCCGCGAACGCGGCCCAGGTGGGCAGCGCCTCGTGGTACGCCCTCCACTCCATCACCGCCAGCGGTGAGCGTATGAACCCCAGCGCCCTCACGGCGGCGCACCGGAGTCTGCCCTTCGGCACCCAGGTGCGTGTGAAAAACCTGAGAAACGGGCGCTCCGTGGTCGTGCGGATCAATGACCGCGGACCCTTTACCGGTGGCCGGATCATTGACCTATCGAAGGCCGCCGCCGCGAAGCTTGGCATGATCAGCGCCGGCACCGCGAAGGTGAGCGTGACCCGCCTCAACTAGCTGGCGGGCCTGTTTTTCGCCGTCGGGGCGGGCTGCAGGACGCCTGGCCAGTACCGGGCGTCCCCCTTAATCTAAATTCGGCAGGCAAGATTCGCAGAACATTCAATACCGTTGCCGAGAAGCCATAGGCATCGGCCGCGAAAGTCTGCATAGTCTCAGAGCTATTGGTGTTTCGAGTACCAGGTCTTCGAAGGTGCGTGCAAGAAGCGCCCGAACCACGTAGATTGAGGATTCTAAAGACGGGCCAAACAAGGCCCGGCCTGACCGGAGGCTACCTAAATGCTTACGCTTACGGCGTTCATCAGAACGCTTCCCCTCGCTGCCCTCATCGTCGCGACGTCCTATGGCCTGACTCTCGATACGGCCGAAGCTCAGAACAGCGCCCGCAACGAACGCTCCGGGGGGGTCTTCAAGAAGCCTCATCGCGGGCCGGCCATCGGGGGCACATCCTGGACCTTGAGCGATGTCTGGGGCGTTCCAGAGATGCCCCAGGACTCCAAACAGTCTCCCGGCTACGACTATGGCGCGAGCGGTTATGAACTCAACGGCCCGCCGAACCAGTCTCCCTACCCCAACTAAACGCCTAGTTCTTATCGGCGTAGACCATTTTCGGGTCTTGCACATGACTAGCAGACGCAACTACAGTGAGGCTCTTTATTGGGCAGACTGCGAACCAGGGTAGAGGCTGGCCGCGCACGCTCCTTGGGAAGTGACGTGGTTTCTTTTCCGGTTTCCTAGACTTGCCTGTTATTCCGCGCGCGCGCGGGGCCTATAGGAGGGGGAAAGGAGCTTCCCATGCGTCAGACCGGTACGGTCAAGTTCTTCAATCACACGCGAGGCTTCGGCTTTATTACGCCGGACGATGGCGGGAAGGACGTGTTTTTGCATATCTCTTCACTGCAGCGCTCGGGCCTCCCGGCGCTTGACGAAGGGGCAAAGGTCTCATTCGAGACGGAGCCGGACCGCCGGGGCAAAGGTCCCCAGGCCATCGATGTCCAGCTCGGAGAATAACTTCCCAAACAACTGAACACGCTGACCCGCCGCGATACTGGCGTCATTCGACGTTATTGTCGCCGGCGGGTTCTTTACTTGCCGATCGGGACGACATGGGCGAGGCCATGACATTGCAGGACAACGGCGCGGCGAACTATGCGCCTGACGGCATTTTGGACGCCCTTGCCAAGGGCCGGCCCGAAGCCCTGACGCGCCTGTCCGCGTTCCTCGCCATTCCCAGCATTTCAACCGATCCGGCTTATCACGGCGCCTGCCTTGAGGCCGCCGAATGGTGCGCGGAGACCTTGCGCGAGATCGGCTTCGAAGCGCGCGTCGAACCGACCCACGGAAAGCCGATGGTCGTGGCGCGATGGCGCCTTGGCGCAGACGACACCCCGCGCGCCCATGTTCTGTTTTACGGTCATTACGACGTGCAACCGCCCGATCCCCTGGAGGCTTGGAACGCATCGCCCTTCGAGGCTCAGATTGTCGACGATGCCACCCATGGCAAAGTCATCGTGGCTCGTGGCGCCTCCGACGACAAAGGCCAGGTTATGACCTTCATCGAAGCCTGCCGTGCCTGGATCGTAGCCGAGGGCACGCTTCCCGTCGACGTCACGGTCCTGCTGGAAGGCGAAGAGGAATCCGGTAGTCCAAGTCTCGAGCCTTTTCTTGTCGCCCATGGCGACTCCCTGAAAGCGGACATCGCGCTTGTCTGTGACACGGGTCAGTGGGACGCGGAGACGCCGGCCGTCACCGCGTTCCTGCGTGGCTTGGCCTTTTCGGAAGTCACACTCAACGGCCCCTCGCGCGATCTGCATTCGGGCATCTATGGCGGACCCGCTCAGAACCCCATTCGCGTCCTCGGCGACCTGATCGCCGGCCTGCACGACGATAACGGGCGTGTCACCCTTCCCGGTTTCTACGACGGCGTGACGGATCCTTCGCCTGCACAAAGCGAGTCCTGGCGCGCGCTGAACTTCGATGGGGATGCCTTTCTCGGCGAGGTCGGCTTGAGCGTGCCTGCGGGCGAGACCGATTGCAGCGTTGTCGAACAGCTTTGGAGTCGGCCCACGATCGAGGTGAACGGCATCACCGGCGGCTATACCGGACCGGGCACCAAGACCGTGATCCCCGCCGAAGCCTCGGCCAAATTCTCCTTCCGCCTGGTGCCGGGGCAAGAACCCGCAAAAGTCATCGATGGCTTGCACCAATACATCGAACAGCGCCTTCCGGCCGATGTGAGTGCCACGTATCGCGGCGAAGGTGGATCGCCGGCTGTCGGTTTCGACACCGATGCGCCCGCCTTTCGTGCGACGGCGCAAGCCCTCGAGGCGGAGTGGGGCAAGGCCCCCGTCATCGTCGGCTGCGGCGCCTCGATCCCGATTGTCGAAGCGTTCCGGACCCGGCTTGGCATGGACGCGCTGCTTGTGGGCTTCGCGCTGGAGGACGACAAGATTCACTCGCCGAACGAGAAGTACAATCTCAGCAGCTTCGAAAAGGGCGCGCGAAGCTGGGCGCGTATCCTGGCCGCGCTTGGTGGCACCAATGACGCGGCGTAGCGCGTATGTCTGCGCCCTCGCTCTGGCGGCGGCTCTACTCTACATCGTGCAAGCGCGAACTTGTGATGGCGACCGCCCTCAGGCTTTCCAGCACGCTGGCCCGGGTGTGTTCGAGCATTACGCGCTCGGTCTTAGCTGATCTCCAACCCACTGCCTGACAGAAGGAGGGCGGCGCGGCGACAACTAATGCGACACAAACCGCGGGGCCGACTTCGTCCTGCAAGGGCTGTGGCCGCAATACAATTTGGTCTGGCCGGAGGATTGCTATCACGGTAACCGGCCGTGGATTCCATCCGATGTGATCCAAGAGATGGACGGCATCATGCCGGACAAAGGATTCATCATCCACGAATACAGGACGCACCGGACATGTTCGGGCCTATCGCCGTCGGCCTACTTCGCGGCTGCGCGAAAGGCTTATGAGCAGGTCACGATCCCGAGCGCCTCGACGATCCGACGACGCCACGCTTCCTGTCGCCCGAAAAAATTGAAGGCGAGTTCATGGCCGCCAACAAATGGCTCAAACCGGACATGATCGCGGTGACATGCCGGCGCGGAAACCTGTTTGATGTCCGCTCCGGCGTATCGCCGTGCCGCCGTCTAAAAGCGATAGATAAGCGAACCGCGGAGCGAATTCGAATCCGGATCGAAGGTCTGCTTACCACCCTGATACGTGATCGTCTCCTTGCCGAAGTCCGTGAACTGATAATCGAAGCGCAGGCTCCAATCCTTGTCATAAGCATATTCGGCGCCGGCGCCCACGCTCCAACCGGTAAACGTCGTATCTTTGAAGCCGCCGCCAGGGCCGCTCACATAAAGATCCGCATTCGCCAAGGCGCCGCCCACCGTACCGAACAGCAAGAGATTCGGCATGATCGTCCAACCCAGACGGAGCCTTAGATCCGCCATGCTATCGAATCCCACTTTTGCTCTGTTCGGAGCGCCATTGATCACTCCGCCGCCATCGATGTTGGACGCCAGGTAATCGCCTTCAATACCGATTACCGCAGGACCATGCTGCCAGCTGAAGCCGCCGACAACACCGCCGATCACACCGTCGGAATCGACCGTGCCGGGCGAAAGGCTGTAGCTGACTGACGAGCCGCCGATCGTGCCGCCAAGCCACCAACCCTCGAACATCTCGTCCGACTGGATCGCGGAGCCGAAATAGGAACCGCCGTCATATAGGCCGTACGAATCCTGCGCGAACGCAGACATGGACGCCGTGGCGCAGACGGCAAACGTGGCGGTAAAGGCGAAAGCCCGGTGAAATCCCGTACGCATAAGACACTCCCTCAAAGGATCGAGAGGCCCTCCGTCCCCAAAACCCGTAACGAAACCCAGCACTCACCCCCGAAGAATAGACCGTGCCCCTAAACGTCTCTTAACGATGAAGGGCGGGAAAACTTCGTAGGGTTAGTGGCGGGTTAAAGGCAGCACCAAGCCCTCACCGGATGGCGGCGGAAGCGTGAAGAGAGCGTTTCGCGATGCGGCAAGAGAAACACGCAATTGATCGGGCGAAGAAGTTGCTTTGGACCGTCACCATGGAGCAGAGGAGCACCCTTAAGCATGGCCCTGCAAAACCCGACAGCGAGCTTATTTGCCGCGTTAGTTAGATGGCCGTCGCCGTCCAGTTCTCAATCGTCAAGCCGGTTCACATTCGACGTCTATCAAGCCAAGAGGTCTGGCAGCGGCATCGGCGTGCTTGAGTAGTCGCGGTGCCTAACGCGCATGGAAGATGGCCACAAGGCCATGCTGTTCGATCTCCACATGGGTGAAGCGGCGCTCCAGCCCTTCTGTGAGTGAGGCCAAATCGTCCTCTAGATTGTTGAACACGCCTTTCTCATTGTAGAGGCGGAACAATGCGCGCGCCGGCCCATTAGGATTTACAGCCCGGCCCAGAATAGTTGCTCCGAACAATACCGCACGATCGGCCATAAGCGGCTTCAGATGATCTACGACCACTAGCTTCTCCGAGATGGGGCCGGGCAGACAATGGAGCACGTACGTGAGACTTACCGAATCGAACGGCGGCACGGCCAAGCCGATCGGCGCCAAAAGATTTACCTCGTGGCACTCTGGATCGAAACGGCGAAGCCGTCGCGCTGAGAAGTCGAGGCAATTCATATTGATGTCCAGCAAGACGAGCCGGTCGAAGCTGCGGCCGGCCCTGTCGAGGAACAGTCCCGTGCCGACGGCTGCCTCCAAATGACTCGGCGATAAGTGCCGCACGTAGAGGCCGAAGATCTTCGACGTCGGACACATCCAAACAAAGCGATTGGAGAGTCCATGGACCGCGAAGTCATAGAACGAGAGCGAAAGCGGCGTGTAGATGGCGTGCGCCTCTACGATCGCGTCCTCGCTTGACCGTTTCGTGGCTTGAGTCCGTTCGCTCATGACATCAACTTAAGGACGGCTACCTGTACACACAAAAAAGGGGCGCCAAAACGGCGCCCCTTTGGGTAGAAACGTGCCTAGATCAGACTTAGAACGACGCGCTGAGAGTACCGACAACGCGGGATGAACAATCATCGCGGTTGAGGCCGAATGTAGCGCAGGCATTGTTGCTGTAGTCCGTATCCCAGTAGCGGACGTCGACGGCCCAGTTCTCCATAAAGCCGAGGGTCAGTCCGACGTTCCAGAACGTGTAGTCCTGAGCCTGATCGAACCACTGCCAACCGATTAAGCCGCTGACGCTGGGATCGAAGAAGTTGAACCATTGACCCAAGGTATACTCACCACCGACTTCCAGGGCATTGGAGCCGCCAAGAAGGTCCGGGGCCCAGTAGTTCGTGATACCGGCAGTGAAGTTGTCGCCAAAGCCGTAAGAAAGGCCTGTCTTGATCTCAACGTAGTCGAGACCGCCGTTCGAACCCGGATAGGTGTACCAGATGGCACCAACATCGTAGCCGAGACCATTCCAGTCAGAAGCGATACCGCCATACCAGTCAATCTCAATGTTGTTGCCAAAGTCGATGTTCGAAGCCCACACGCCAGCATAGAAGATGCCGTAAGACGCATCAAAAGAGCCCTGAATGGCTGGGTCCTGGCTGGTCTGAGAAAGGCCACGGAACACATAGTCTGAGGTCAGAGCCGCTGTCGCGCTAAGTTCAAATTGATTCCCCGAGCCGCTGAACGGGCTAATTGCCTGGTCTCCCGGGTCCTGCCCCTGAGCCTGTGCCGAAAGTCCCGAAACAACGATAAGCGCCGCTCCCAGAACTGCAGATTTGAAAATCCCCGCAGTGTGCCTAGCCATTGTCCAGTCTCCTACTTTTCGCCTGTCCCTGACGATCTGACTTCGTGGTTTGGGAAGCTGATGACACGGTGTTATCGCGGTGCAACGTCCCCCGTGACCTCGACCATAGTAGGCACCTGCTCCGAAGCAACGGCAAATCAAGGAATTCAAGAAAGATTTGGAATGGTGTGACTAGTCTGCAATGGTTGGCGGTATTTTGTCCCACCTTGGCGTATTCGTGAGTGCCTACTAGGCAAATCTCAGCATGGGTGCACATTAGATGAGCAGTTGAGGCGCGTCTCTGCAGGCTCATTCCGGGCCGAGAACTTCATGTTGGGCCGACCCGGACCGCGCCAACCCGCACCCAACTGTCTTGTTCCCACAAAAGGCGTCCCATACAGTGCCCTGCTCGGGGCCCCGAGCAGCCGCGCCGAGGCCTTTTCCAACGCCATCGCCGCAAGAGAAAGCGCAAGGGACAGCATGTCAGCCCACACTCCAAAAGCATGCGCCCTGGTCACCGGCGGAGCCCGCCGGCTCGGACGCGCTATCGCGCTTGATTTGGCCCGGCATGGGTGGCGCGTCGGCATTCACTACCACGCGTCCGAGGCGCAAGCCGCCAGCCTCGTCGCAGAAATCGAGGCCTTCGGAGGCCATGCGGCGGCCCTGCAGGCCGATTTGTCCGATCTTCGGGCCCTGCCCATGTTGATCGAGGACTGCGCTGAGGCGCTCGGTCCCGCGACCTGCCTCGCCAACAACGCGGCCTGCTTCGCCTGGGACTGGCCGGACAATTTCGACGAAGCGGGCTGGACACAGCACCACGACATCAACCTGCGCGCGCCTGTCTTTCTAACAAGAGCCTTTGCGAGCGCTCTTCCGGATGACGCCCCCGGCAATGTCATCAATCTCATCGATCAAAAGGTTTATGCGCTGAACCCGCATTACTTTACCTACACAATCGCCAAATCGGCTCTTTGGACGGCGACTCGCACACTCGCCCAGGCGCTTGCCCCGAGGATTCGGGTGAACGCCATCGCGCCTGGCCCGGTCCTGCCATTCGAAGGTCAGTCGGACGAAGACTTTGCGCGCGAATGCCGCGACACACTTCTCAAGCAAGCCATCCCAATGAGTGATATTACCGCGACGGTCCGCTTTCTCCTGGCGACACAGTCGATCACAGGCCAGATGATCGCTTTGGACGGCGGGCGGCATCTCAATTGGCGCCCCGACGCCAGCTGATGCGATCCTGCGTGGCCCGCAGTTCCTTTGAAGGTGCCCCCTTGAAGGTGGCATAAGCCACCCCATAGTCTGAGCAGCGGGTACGCCTTCGGCCATTGCCCAGGCGACAACACGACACAATTTCATGACAGACGAACGCACTGATAGCGCTGATGAAGCGCCGCTCGTTAAGCGAGACCCGGACGAGGCTGCCGAGACCGGCGCCAATGTCATCGCCCGTCATGCGAAGCTGGCGCCTCCAGGCCCCGGCGTCTATCGCATGTTCGATGCCGATGGACAGGTGCTCTATGTTGGCAAGGCGCGGCATCTGAAGAAGCGCGTCCAGAGCTATACGCGAGGTACCGGCCACAACAACCGCATCGCCCGCATGATCGCCGACACGGCGGCCATGGAGTTCGTGACCACCAAGACCGAGATGGAGGCCCTTCTCCTCGAGGCGAACCTCATCAAGCGGCTGAAGCCGCGCTACAACGTGGTTCTCCGGGACGACAAGTCGTTTCCCTTCATCTTGATATCGCGCAACCACGCGGTGCCGCAAATCCTGAAGCATCGTGGCGCCCGCAACCGCAAGGGCGATTATTTCGGGCCCTTCGCCTCGGCCGGCGCCGTGGGCCGGACCATCAACACCTTGCAGCGCGCGTTTCTATTGCGCTCGTGCTCGGACGGTTATTACGAGGCCCGCACGCGCCCCTGCCTGCTCTATCAAATCAAAAGATGCAGCGCGCCCTGTACCGGCGAGATCTCTGAGGATGCCTACAGCGCCCTTGTGGAAGAAGCCATGGACTTCCTGCGCGGCGAGAGCGACGAGGTGAAACATCGTCTGCGCGCGCTGATGGAGGCGGCGAGCGAATCCCAGGAATACGAACGCGCGGCAGGCTTACGGGACCGGCTGACGGCGCTCAGCCATATCCAATCGCACCAGAACATCAACCCGCACACCGTAAAAGACGCCGACGTGTTCGCGGCACATCAAGAGGCCGGGCAGACCTGCATCCAGGTCTTCTTCTTCCGCGCCGGCAACAATTGGGGCAACCGCGCCTACTTCCCGCGCGCGGACAAAACCCTGCCCGCGGAGGACGTGCTCGAAGCCTTCATCGCCCAGTTTTATGATGACAAGCCGGCCCCGCGTCACATCCTACTTTCACACGAGATCGTGGGCCAGCGCCTGCTCGCCGATGCGCTGGAGCTGAAGGCTGGGCACAAGGTGGAGGTGCTTACACCCCAGCGCAGCGAAAGGCGCGAGTTGGTGGAGCATGTGCGGGTCAATGCCCAAGAAGCCCTTGGGCGCCGCCTGGCCGAACATGCCTCCCAGCGCGCCATCTATACGCGGGTCGCCGAACTCCTCGATCTGGACGAACCGCCCGAGCGCGTCGAAGTCTACGACAACAGCCATATTTCGGGGACAAACCCGGTGGGCGCCATGATCGTGGCGGGACCGGCAGGGTTTCAAAAGGCGCAGTACCGGAAGTTCAATATGAAGGTTGACGACCTCACCCCTGGCGACGACTACGCCATGATGCGGCAAATGCTGACCCGCCGCTTCAGCCGCCTTCTTAAGGAGCGCGAGAGCGATGAGGGCGAAGGCTGGTCCATGCCCGACCTCGTTCTCATTGATGGCGGGCCGGGCCAGCTCTCCGCGGCCCACGAGGTCCTGGAAGAGCTGGGCTTGACAGACATCAATCTCGCCGCCGTGGCCAAAGGCCCCAACCGGAACGCCGGACGCGAGCGCATCTACCGCAAGGGCAAGGAAACGCTGCTGTTGGAACCACGCGATCCCGTGCTCTATTGCATCCAGACGTTGCGGGACGAAGCACATCGTTTCGCCATCGGCGCCCACCGCACACGGCGGAAGAAAGGGTTCACCGCCTCACCTCTCGACGAGGTGCCCGGGATCGGCCCCACCCGCAAACGCGCGCTACTGCAACATTTCGGCTCTGCCAAGGCCGTGAGCCGCGCCGGCGTGGCGGATCTCGAAACTGTTGGCGGAATCAGCGAGCAGATGGCAAAGACCATCTACGATTTTTTCCATGAACGCGGTTAGTAGGGCCGCGCGTTGCGCTATGTTGGGCGCAACAGACCTCAATTGAGTGATCGCAACATGACGGAGCAAGGATTGGCGGGACAAGGCCTACCCAAAAGGCACGGAGCGGATCGGCGGTATTTTGGCAGCCTGCCGAATATCTTGACCTATGGGCGCATTCTGGCCGTTCCGGCGCTAGTCGCCTGCTTCTTCGTGAGCGCCGATTGGGGCCGCTGGCTGGCCATGTGGATATTCATCGCCGCGGGCGTCAGCGATTTCCTGGACGGCTATCTTGCGCGCGCCTGGAAGCAGCAAAGCGCCCTTGGCCAGATGCTCGACCCAATCGCCGACAAGCTGATCGTCGCCGCCGCGCTGCTGATGCTGGCGGCAAACCAGACCATCGCTGGCTGGTCGCTCTGGGCCGGAGTCATTATTCTTTCCCGCGAGATCCTGGTCTCGGGCCTGCGCGAGTTCCTAGGGACGTTGAGCGTCAGTGTCCCGGTATCCAATCTCGCCAAATGGAAAACCGTGGTGCAGATGGTCGCGATCGGCTTCCTGCTGGCAGGACCGGCGGGCGACAAAGTCTGGCAATATACTACTCTGTTTGGCCTGACGCTGTTGTGGATCGCCGCCGTTCTCACGCTCTATACAGGCTACGACTATCTGCGGGCCACGATGCGCCATCTCATGCCGGACTCGAAATAGGCAGCTAAAATCAATGACACGCCTTCTCTACTTTGCCTGGGTGAAGGAAAAGACCGGGATCGCGTCCGAGGACATTCAGCTGCCCGGCGGCATCGCCACGGTCGCAGAGTTAATCGCTTGGCTGAAGACGCGCGGACCCGAATTCGAAAACGCGTTCGCGCAAGAAGAGACGATCCGCGCCGCGGTGGATCAAATGCATACTAAGGCCGATGCGCCCATCGCCGGGGCAAAAGAGATTGCCTTCTTTCCGCCCGTCACCGGAGGCTAACCGTGATCCGCGTCCAGAGCGGCGACTTCGACATCGCCAAGGAGATCGAGGCCCTGCGCAAGGGCCCCACGGGTGACAGCCGCACCGACATGGGCGCCATAGTGACCTTCACCGGTACCGTGCGCGACACGCACGGCATGACTGAGGGTGAAGTGACCGCCATGACCCTCGAACATTATCCTGGCATGACCGAGAAGGAACTCGCACGCATCGAGACGGAAGCCCATGCGCGCTGGCCCTTGGCGGCCTCGCTGATCGTCCACCGTGTGGGCCGGCTCGAGCCTGGCGACAACATAGTGCTCGTCATCACCGCCTCGGCCCATCGCGAAGCCGCCTTCGAAGCCGCGCGCTTTCTCATGGACTATCTGAAAACCTCCGCGCCTTTCTGGAAACGCGAGAGCGGTCCGGAAGGCAAGAGCTGGGTAGAGGCGAAAAAGACCGACACCGAGGCAGCCGCCCGCTGGCGTCACGATTAGCGCTCCCACCCTCGCGAACCTTCCATCCTCCTCGTAGCTTAGCGGCTTGGGAATAGGCCATCCGCGCCCCTCTGCTGTTCCCGCCAATCCTCAGCCCCCTAGTTACGATTGTCTTCCTAGTTCTGTTTGAACGGTTCTAGGAACGCCGGAACGTACCGGACTACCGGGCACTTTGGGGGAGGGGAGAATTTCTGGGGGATCTCTCCGGGGCCGTGGGAGCCACGCCACACCAAGGCCGTAGGCACCGAGGCCACCTGGAACAGGATCAGCCCGGAGCTGGACTTCGCGCTCCTTCAGCGCAAAGCCGCCGCTTAGCCAAACGCTCTACCGCCGCAGAACCACAGTGTCGGGTGCGTGGCGGTGCTCCCAGCCCGCACGCTGCAAGGTGGGCGTGTCGTCTTCAGCTTGCGGATAGCCGACGCAGAGGTAGCCGATGAAGATCCAGTCCCCGGGCACGTCCAGCGCCGCCGTGACGCCCTTCGGATCGATAATCGAAACCCAGCCCACGCCGATCCCCTCGGCCCGCGCCGCGAGCCAGAACGTGTGGATCGCCGTCACCACCGAATAGTCGATGGTCTCGGGCATAGTGAGCCGGCCGAGCCTATAGCCTTGCACCGTCTCCCGGTCGGCGAATACGGCCACCTGCACGGGCGCCTCGTCCATGCCTTGCAGCTTCAGCCGCGCATAAAGCGCCGCCCTGTCTGGCTCCTGCATAGCGAGCGCTGCGGCGTTACAGATCTCGAAATTGACGCGGATCGCGGCCCGGCGCGCCGGATCCTCCACGAGAACGAACCGCCAAGGCTCGCTGAGCCCCACAGACGGGGCCAGACAGGCAAGGTTTATGAGCCGGTCGATAGCGCCCTCGGGCAACGGCTCGCGCTTGAAACGCCGCACGTCGCGCCGCCAGCGCAACAGGTCGTAGAGCCGCGCGCGGAAATTCCCATCGAATTGGGGCACCTGCGGGTTCGCGTCCTCGCGTCGATCGATGCTGCGATCCGCAATTTGAACGCCCTCTCCCGCTTCGGATCCGAGCCCTGCACGCTGCTGGAACTGTTCGCCAAGAGCTTTCATCGGCGCAAATTCTAGCACGCTTCGGTTTCGTGCAAGCTGCTTCTAAAAGCGTCGCTCAAGCTAGGATTTATTTCCTAGTTCGTCCAGCTAGGGGCGTTCGGCGCGGCCCTTCCAACCTTGATTGGCATGCAACTATTCATTTTAGGTCAATTCACTACATGCAGGTCGGGAACTGGGCTAAAATCGGCTTATGATGTTCGGCTGCCCAGCCCGCATGTCAGGAGTGTCTTTGCCCGAGCCTGGATACTTCCTCATATCAGCCTTGCGGCGGTCTTGCGGCCCCGGCCGAAGGCCGCGTTCTTTTTGTGTTCGCCGACGCGCCGCACGCTAAAGGCTGCCGCGTCTCTCCCAAGATAGAGAACCGCTTTGACTCTTGGGCGACAAATCTGCCAGAGCGATCCCGGAAAAAGTGAACGCGTCGCCTGTCGCTGATTGAGGGGCCGGTCGCTACCCGGCCGCGGCGATGGACTTCGCAGGCCGAACGAGCGCAGCGTAATCGGCCATCAGCGTGCGCGTAATCTCGCCGGGCTTGAAGCTGTACTCACCGATTGACCCCACGGGCATGACTTCGGCGGCGGTGCCCGTGACGAAGCATTCGCTGAAGTCCGAAAGCTCATCGGGAAGGATGCGTCTTTCGATCACTTCCCAGCCGCGCTGCTTGGCAAGACCCATCACCGTGCGTCGCGTGATGCCGTCGAGGAAGCAGTCGGCCATAGGCGTGTGGATAACACCATCCTTCACGAAGAAGATGTTGGCGCCCGTACACTCGGCCACATTGCCGCGCCAATCGAGCATGACAGCATCGGCGAAGCCTTCGCTCTCGGCGCGGTGCTTCTCGATGGTGCAGATCATGTAAAGACCCGCCGCCTTGCTGTGGACCGGCGCGGTCGCAGGATCGGGCCGGCGATACTTGGCGAAGGTGAGCTTCATGCCCTTTTCGACCGCGGCAGGATCGAAATAGGCGCCCCACTCCCACACAGCGATGGCCACGTTGATCTTGGTCTTCTGAGCCGAGACGCCCATCTGCTCGCTGCCGCGCCAGGCCAGCGGGCGGATATAAGCATCCGACAAATTATTGACGGCGATAACGTCGCGCGCGGCCTTGTCGAGTTCGGCAACGGAGTATGGCACTTTGAAATCAAGAATCTCGGCAGACTCCCGCAGACGCTGATTGTGCTCGGTCACCTTGAAGATCTCGCCGTCATAGGCGCGCATGCCTTCGAAGACGGCGCTGCCATAGTGAAGCGCATGGGTCAGCAGATGCACCCGCGCGTCCGTCCAAGGTATCAATTCGCCATTGAACCAGATCGTGCCGTCACGCTGATCAAAGCCCGACATGGGTTTCCTCCACTGAATGGGGCGCGCCAGTTTTTCGGAGAGCGTCTAACCCCTGCACACTATCAGCCCCGAAATCCAACCACACTCTTCCGCGCCAGAGCATTTGCGCCTGGGCACGGCGGGGCGTATCAAGATGGTATTAAGTCAACATGGCTGACATAATCCAAGCCAAAATATATGTCAACATGACTGACCTAAATGAACCCCTCTCCCGTGGCCGCAAAACCCCGGGAGCCAAGCGCGCGGGTGCCCGCGCGGACGGGACGGCTGTGGCCAATGGCGACACGATGAACGAGGACACCGAGGGCTTGGCCCAGAATGCTGCCGAGGCCGATCTCCACGCGTTCGCAGAGCTTCTGTTTTTCGCCTATCGTGATTTCACGGGCGATCCGGACGCTATCCTGAAGGATTTTGGCTTTGGCCGCGCCCATCACCGGGTCCTGCATTTCGTCAACCGGCATTCGGGCCTGCGTGTCGCCGATCTCCTGGAGATCTTGAACATCACCAAGCAGAGTCTGTCGCGCGTCCTCAAACAGCTCATCGACCAAGGCTACATCACGCAAAAAGCCGGCGCGGCGGACCGCCGCGAACGGTTGCTCTATCCGACCGAGCGGGGCATGGCTCTGGCCGGGCGACTGGCCGCGCCGCAATTGGTGCGGCTTCGCGCGGCACTGACGGCGGCCGGCCCGGAGGCGGAGACCGCAATTCGCCGCTTTCTTGAAGCTATGATCAATGCCGAAGATCGGCCCAAAGTTTCCGCCATAATAGATCCAGCTGCGTTTCCGGCTGATCGCAACGACGAAGGTAAACCGAGTTGAACATGGCGACGCGCATCAAACCCCATCTCGGGACGGGCCCAGACGACAACGCTCCCCACATTCTCATCGTGGATGACGACAGCCGGATTCGCGAGCTCCTCAGGCGCTACCTGCACGACCACGGCTTTCGCGTGAGCATAGCTATTGACGCGGAGAGCGCCCGCCTGCAGATGCGCAGCCTCGCGTTCGACCTCCTCGTACTCGATGTGATGATGCCCAAGGAGTCGGGCATCGACTTCGCAAAGTCGCTGCGAACCCGCAGCCAAGTGCCCATCCTCATGCTTACCGCTCAGGCCGAACCCGAACACCGCATCGAAGGGTTGGAGACGGGCGTCGACGACTATCTGGCAAAACCCTTCGACCCGCGCGAACTGCTCCTGCGCGTCGGCAACATCCTCAAGCGCGGCGCCCAGACAGCGCCTGCGGGCGAACTTCGCATGGGCAATTTCATCTTCCATATCAGCCGCGGCGAACTGCAGCGCGACGGCGAAACCGTGCGCCTGACGGAACGGGAGCGCGAACTGCTGCGATACTTCGCACAACGTCCTGGAAAGCCAGTGTCCCGCCATGAACTCGCCAAAGGTTCGGACAAGGGTCCGGGCAAGAATGGCGAGATCGGCGGCGAACGCGCCGTCGATGTGCAGATCAACCGCCTTAGACGCAAGATCGAAAACGACCCGGCCAACCCGGTCTATCTTCAGACCGTGCGCGGCAAGGGCTACATACTCTATTCCGAGTGATGAGCGCTGCAACCGATACCGCCCGCCCGCTCCCCGAGGAGCAAGCCAGAGCCGAACGGCAAGGTCCGCTCAAATGGCTCCTGGCACGTTTCGGCGAGCAGATGCCGAAGGGTCTCTACGCCCGCGCCCTCATCATCATCATCGCGCCGATGGTGCTGCTGCAGTCCGTGCTGGCCTTCGTGTTCCTGGAACGTCACTGGCAAACCGTCACGCATCGCTTGTCGACAGGCACGGTGCAGAACATCGGTATGCTGATTGACATGCACGAGGATCTTTCGAAGAAGCACGACGTCAATAGGCTGACCGAAATCGCGGCTAAGAATCTTGGCTTGCGTGTGCGCTTCGCACCCGGCGAAGATCTCCCGCAAGTTCGCACAAAACCCTTTTTCAAACTGCTGGACTCGACCCTGTCCGATGAGTTGGAGCGGCGGATCGGGCGCCCCTTCTGGATCGATACGGTGGGCCGGTCCGACTTCGTTGACATCCGGATCAAACTCGATGACGCGGTCATGCACGTCCTGGCCCGTCGCAGCCAAACCTATGCGTCCAACTCGCATATTTTCATCGTCTGGATGCTGGGCACATCCGTCGTCCTGCTCACGGTCGCCATTTTGTTCCTGCGCAATCAGATCAGGCCGATCCTGCGCCTCGCCCATGCCGCGGAGAGCTTTGGCAAGGGCCGCCCCATGCCAAACGACTTCAGGCCACGCGGCGCGCGCGAAGTGCGTCAGGCCGCTCATGCTTTTGTGGAGATGCGCGACCGCATCGAACGCCACGTGGAACAGCGCACGCTCATGCTGGCCGGCGTCAGCCATGACCTCCGGACGATCCTGACCCGGTTCCGGCTTCAGCTCGCCATGCTGGAGGAAGGTCCCGAACTCGAGGCCATGCGCGCCGATGTCGATGAGATGCAGGCCATGCTTGAGGATTACATGGCTTTCGCGAAGGGCGATTCGGGCGAGGCCATCGGCTACGTGGATATCGGCGAAGTTCTGAGCGAGGTCAGCTCTCAAGCGCACGGCGGCAAGACGGATCTCGAAGGCAAGACCGTCGAGGTCAGGACTAATAACCAACCGCTTGTGGTGCGCGTTCGCCGCCATGCCTTCAAACGCGCAATTGCCAACCTGGTCAACAACGCCGCACGCTTCGCCAGCATCGTGCGCATAACGGCCGGAAAGACGGACGGCCTCCTGACGATCGAGGTCGAGGACGACGGTCCCGGCATCGCGGAGAACGAGCGGGAGCTGGTGTTCCGCCCGTTTTACCGTTCTGACCACGCCCGCAATCAGGATTCGGGCTCTACGGGACTGGGGCTTGCGATCGCCCGCGACATTACCCGTATTCATGGCGGCGACATCATGCTCGACCAATCTTATCTCGGCGGTTTGAAAGCCGTGCTAAAAGTGCCTGTCTGAGTCCAATTGGGAGATACACCGATGCATAAGAGAGTGGCTGGACTGACCGCGATCCTTGCCGTGGCCGGGCTGACTCCGGCCCTGGCGCAATCGGAAACCGAGCGCATTCAAGACAACGAAATGCCGGGGTCCGAAATTCAGATCGACATCGGTCAAGACGGCGCCGACGTGCATCGCAAAAGCGGAAAGCCGCTCTTCGGCGATATGAAGATGTCGGAGGAGCCACCGGAACTGGCTCCGCTGGACGACCCTGACAGCCTGATTTCAACCGATCCGGTCGATGCCGAACTCCCAGGTGAAGGACCGGAGAGTCTGTCGGGCCCCGACGACGAAGACCCGCTTCCCTATTAGCATCGCGAACCACGGCCCGTTGGCAGGGCCGGTGAACACAGTGAGGCCCAACATGAAGAAATCCGACACGGGCGTGCCTGAACGGCGACGTTTCTCCACGCACACCACAAGCCGCCGCGAGATTCTTGCCGGTGCGGCTCTTGCCGGTCTTTCGGTGCCGCTTGCCGGGAGCGCCGCAGCGAAGTCCGCGCATCAACATCATGGCTCGCACCACGCGGAACTGACCCGGCTGGCTCTGGATTGCGTGGGGCACGGCGAAGCGTGCGTCGCCCATTGCGTCAAAGTGTTGGGAACGGGCGACCCATCGCTTGCGGACTGCCTCGTCACCGTCAATGCCATGCTGCCGATGTGTGCCGCGCTTGCGCACTATGCGGCGACCGACGCCAAGCGCCTGAAGCAACTTGCCAAGGTTTGCATCGATGTCTGCGATGACTGCGCCAAAGAGTGCGAGAAGCACGCAGCCGAGCATGAAGAGTGCAAGGTCTGCGGCGAATCCTGTGTCGCTTGCATCAAGGCGTGTAAAAAACTAATCGCCGCTTAGCGCACTACCTGTCCGCAACGGCGCTGCTCTACACCGACGACGGAGTCTGCTCGGGGGTCGGCCTACCGTCGGGCTGACCTTTTCGTTCGAAGTTCCGCTTCAAGCCGCGCAGGAATCCGCACACCGTATCGCAGGCCTTCTCCAGACTTTGCATCCCGCGTTCCCCGTTCTTCAAACCACGGTCGAGGGTCGCCATGGTCTTGTCGAGCGAGGGCGTATCGTCTTTAAGCCACACGCTGAAGGCCTTACCGTATACGGCGGACAGGCCCCCAACGCGCACCAAGGCGGTCGGGCCGTCGAGCTTCGCGCCCGTGCCCGCGAGCATCCAGTACTGCGAGACGAGCCTCGAACAGACTAGCATCGAGGCCTCACCCGGCCGACAACGCAAATACGCCGAGATTCGTTTCAGGGCCTCCTTATGCGGCGCCATGACCTCGAATCGCGTCATCAAGGCTTCAAAAACCTGATCGCGCACGCTGTCGTCCGGTCCACCCGGTTTGCCGCGCGCCAGAACCTGTGCGTCGACCTCGGCCTGGAACGCACGCAGAATGTCGTTCTTGCAGATAAATTCCCGGCGCAAATCCGCGATGGTGAGATTTCCTTCCGCGGCGATATCCACGAGGCTGAAATCCCCCCAATCGCGCGTCGCGGCCAGCGACATGGCGGCCATCACCGCCCGGTTGCGCCTGGAGAATTCCTCGAACATGGCCATACTCCTCTGTGGGACACACTTTTCGGCGTCGTTGTGGGGGGAACGATAGGCCGAATTCGTGGCCATCGGAAGACGGGAGACGAGAGACTTGCATCGAGCCTCGGTCCAACGTCAGGACGATAGCTCCCGCGACCGTTTTGCCGCTTCGGCCACAGCGCGTGCAAGCAGCATCTTCAGTGCCTCGTCCTCCATCAGCACGTCGAGCGCCGCGGCGGTCGTGCCCCTAGGCGAGGTCACATTGGTCCGCAGCGTGGCGGCGTCGTGTTCGGACTGTTTCAGAAGCGCGCCGGCGCCCGCGATAGTCGCACGGGCAAGACGCGCAGCAAGGTCCAGCGGGAGCCCCGCCTCGATCCCCGCCTGCTCCAAGCACTCCGCCAGGTGAAAGACATAGGCCGGTCCGCTGCCGGAAACGGCGGTCACCGGATCCATCAAGGTCTCGTCCTCGACCCAAACCACTTCGCCTACGGCGGAGAGCAAGCCTTCGCAGATGGCTCTCTGGGCCGCGCTGCTCTGGGCGTTGGCGACGCAGACCGTTATCCCCTCGCCCACTGCCGCCGGCGTATTGGGCATGGCGCGCACCACAGCGCATGTCTCGGGTAACGGCCCGGAGAGCGTTTCGAGCGTCCGCCCCGCCGCAATGGACAAGACCACGGTCTCGGCCCCGATCGACGGCGCGATCGTGCGCAACACCGCGACGGCAAGATCCGGCTTCACGGCAAGCACGATGACGGCGGGCGCTTTGGTGAGAGGAGGCGCGTCACCTGCCGCGATCCCATGCGCGGCGGCCAGGCGGCGCATGTCATCCGGCAGTTCTGGGTCCTGGATAAAGACGGTCGTGGGATCGAGACCCTTCTTGAGCCAACCCTCAAGCAGCGCGCCACCCATCTTGCCCGCGCCCACCAGGAGCAGCGGGCCAGTGAGGCCAATCGTCATTCTAGGTCCTGTTTCATCGGAACACCTGCGTCATCAGAAGACCCGTCTCTTCCAACTATCTAAACAGCCGTTCCGCGCGCGGTCACGCCCTAAGCCGTGCCTTGCGTCTCAAGCATCGTGGCCGCGAGTGCCTCATCGGCGGACTTTCCGGCCCACAAGACGAACTGGAAGCTCTGATAATAGCGCTCACAGGCCTCGAGTGCCGCAGTCAGCAGGCCCTCGCATTGCCCGACATGGGTATCCGCCCCGGCCAGGAGCAATCCATTGCGGTAGAGCAGCATCCCGTCCTGCCGCCACAGGTCAAAGTGCCCGAGCCAAAGTTGCTCATTGATATTGGCCACGAGCCGATAGAGCTCGGGAAGCCGCGGTTTCGTCGCTCGGAAGTCGAAAGCGCACGCCAGATGCAGCGCCTCCAAATCTTCCCGCCAATTCAGAGAGATATGATAGTCGCACCAAGTCCCGGCCACCGACAGGGTCAGTTCGTCGGGCGTATTGCGCTCGAAGGTCCAGTCGCGGATGGTGGCGATCTGCTCCACCATGTCCACGGGATTTGTGAAGTGGTCGTAAGTCGCTTCCATCGAAGCCATGCGTATCCTCTCGAGCCGCGTTAAGGGGTCCGCGCACACAAAACAGCAACCGCGAATCAGTAGATGAATCAGTTATATACTGGCGAGTCCGCGCGCAAAACGGCGCCAGAGTCGCCAAGCGCCGAATTGCTGTGGATGGAGCAAGAAATCTGTGGATGAATCGGAGAGTCGACTCGACTCGTGACCAAGCGTTATCCCGGATTATCCATAGCTAGCTTGGACTCAAGCACGGCGATCCGCACCTTGAGGCGCTCGTTTTCCTCGCGCGCCTTCTGAGCCATCGCTTTGACGGCTTCGAATTCCTCGCGCTGGACCACGTCGAGTTCGTTCAGAACCCGCTCGGCCTGGCCGCGCACCAGACCCTCGACCTCTTGTTTCACGCCGTCGGCGGCGCCGACCGCATCGGTCAGAAACTTGCCCAACTCGTCGAAAAACCGCCCGCTGGTCTGCGTCATGTCACGCAACCTCCAAAAATGCGGTGCCAGACCCGCACTTAGCTGGACTGTCACTTAGCGAAACTGTCATTTGCGCGGACTATTGCGTAGCGCGTTGGCTGAGGCAAGCAGGCCGGTGCAAGCCGTTGACGCCGCATGATCGCGACAAAGGGCGCGCTTGACAGGGGTATACCCGCAGCCGAGGGTCGCCACGTTTCATTCGCCCGAGGCATCATGCAGTTGTTCGTCATTCCCTTCCCCGTCATCGATCCCGTGGCCTTCTCAATCGGGCCCGCAACCGTGCGCTGGTACGGCCTGGCCTATATGGCGGGCATCCTGGCGGGCTGGCTCTACGGGCGCAGGCTCGTGTCCCGCGCCGACCTCTGGAACGGCAAGTCTCCGATGACTGTGCGCCAGGCGGACGACTTTCTGCTCTGGATCACGCTCGGCATCGTCGTCGGCGGACGCCTCGGCTTCGTCTTGTTCTATGAGCCGAGCTACTTTTGGCAGAACCCCGAACAGATCCCGGCGATCTGGAACGGCGGCATGTCCTTCCATGGTGGACTGCTCGGCGTCGTCCTCGCCGTCTATTTCTTCTCTAAGGCGCAAGGGATCAATCCGCTATCGCTCGGCGATATTGCCTCGGCGGCGACCCCGTTCGGCTTGTTCTTCGGGCGCATCGCTAATTTCATCAATTCGGAGGTCTACGGGCGCGCTACCGACGTGCCCTGGGCCATGGTGTTTCCCGGCGTCGACGACCTGCCGCGCCACCCGAGCCAACTCTACGAGGCCGCGCTCGAAGGCATCGTCTTGTTCATCATCCTGCGCATCGCCACGCATGTATACAAAGAGCTGAACCGGCCGGGCACCGTGTTCGGTCTGTTTCTCATCTTCTATGGCATCTTCCGCTCGATCGTGGAGGAGGTCGCACGGGAACCACACGCCGGCCATCCCCTGGATATCGGCATCCTGACCCCCGGCATGGCGTACTCGATTCCGATGCTGCTCATTGGCATCTGGCTCATTTGGCGCGCGCGCCGGAAGGCAGCCGTCGCAGCATAACGGGACGGCACCATGGCGCCGACGCACACACAGACTAGCATGGAGAGCACGCTTCTCAGCGTACGCTTGAAGGCGCAGATCGCCCGAACCGGCCCCATCAGCTTGGAACGCTTTATGGATGTCTGCATGGCCGATGCAACGGCTGGCTATTATCCCTCCAAGCAGCCCATCGGCGCGGGAGGCGACTTCACCACGGCGCCCGAGGTCAGCCAGGTCTTCGGCGAACTTCTTGGACTATGGGCCTACGCCGTCTGGCAATCGATGGGGTCGCCTGAGCAGGTGATCCTTGCCGAACTTGGGCCGGGGCGCGGCACACTTATGGCGGATGCTTTGCGCGGGCTGCGCCGCCTGCCCGGATTCACGGACTGCGCGAAAGTGGCGTTGGTGGAGACCAGCCCTCCCTTGCGCCAGGCACAGGAAGAGGCACTCGCCGATCCCGGCGCCTACATTTCCTGGCATGAGCGGATCGAGGAACTGCCGCCTGGCCCGATTATCGTGATCGCCAACGAATTCATCGACGCCCTGCCCATACGCCAACTGATTTGGCGGACGGGACAATGGCACGAACGCTGTGTGCTGATCGGCCTCGATGGAGGGTTTGCGTTCTGCGACGGCCCGCCACTCGCCGTCGAGAACTTACGCCGGAACGCCGAATTGCAGCAGCTGCCCGATGGCTCGATTCTCGAAATCAGACCCGCGGCCAACGCCGTGATCACCGCCCTTGCCGCCCGGGCCAAAGACGCCCCGCTTGCCGCGCTCATTATCGACTATGGCCATGAGGCGACCGGGTGCGGCGACACGCTTCAGGCCGTCTCACGGCACAAATTCGCCGATCCCTTGGAACAGCCCGGTAATGTGGATCTGACGGCGCATGTGGATTTCGGGGCCTTGAAAGATTCCGCAGAGGCCAACGGGCTTTTGGCCTACGGACCGAAAGCCCAAGGTGCCCTGCTCCTGGAGCTTGGCCTGGACGCCCGCTTGGAGCGGCTCTGTCAGGACGCCACCCAAGATGAGCGCGATGGGCTTATGTCGGCAACGCAGCGGCTGGTCGATCCTGCGGCCATGGGCGTGCTTTTCAAGGCGCTGGCCATCACCAGCCAAGGCCTTGCACCGCCCCCTGCCTTCGGGAACAGTGCTTAATGAGGCGAGCCCACGACCATGATCACAGAAGACCAGCTCAGAATTCAGGCCGCGAACCTTTCCGCGATCGATGGCATCGACCATGGGTTCTTTACGCGGCTCGGTGGCGTCTCCGAAGGCCTATACGAATCGCTCAATTGCGGGGTCGGCTCGCAAGATGTGCCGGGCGCAGTGGCGGACAACCGGGCGCGTGTCGCAGGACTGCTCGGCACGACGCCTGGCAAGCTCGCGACCGTCTATCAAAAGCACTCGAATGTTGCCGTCGTCGCGGGTGGTTCCTGGGAGCCCGGCTCGCGCCCGGAAGCGGACGCGGTCGTCACGGCGACGCCAGGCCTGATCGTCGGCATCGTCACGGCGGACTGCGCACCCGTCCTCCTATGCGATCCGGAAGCCCGCGTGGTCGGCGCGGCCCATGCGGGCTGGCGTGGTGCGTCCACCGGGATCGTCGAGGCGACAGTCGGGGCCATGACCGGGCTCGGAGCGAAACCGGAGCAGATGATCGCAGCGATCGGCCCCGCGATCAGCCAAGGCGCCTACGAAGTCGGCGAGGACTACAAGGGACGCTTTCTCGAAACGGAGCCGGGCGCCAGAACTTTTTTCGCCAATGACGACGGCACGGGCGAGCCGCATTTCGACCTGCCCGCATATGTCGCCGACCGGCTGGCCCGGGCGGAGGTCGGCGACATCTACGACCTGGGCATTTGCACCTATTACGACGAGACCCGTCTCTATAGTTACCGGCGGTCGCAGCACCACAGCGAGGTAGATTATGGCCGCCAAATTTCCGCCATCGTCCTCACCTGATTTGGTTTCTCCATAGACTGATGCGTCAGCACCGGACTGGGCGCGGCCTCTGGACGCCCTTGGGGCCCGCCACGTAAAGTTGCTATGGGTTATCAAGCTTGGCTGACCAAACACGTTTGGCCCCGCCGTAAGTGGACTTGGTTGGAAACGATGTTGGCATTGCACGCTCAGAGCGCGGGTGGATTGTGTGCGGCCAACAAGGGAGCGAGTGGTTGGGCGCTGCGCAATACAGAACGACGCATGTCCTGAGCTTTGTCACGGCCATCGTCGCCCTGATCTCGGCTGCCCTGTCGCTGACAGGCTGCGGCAGCGGCGCAGGCATGGGCAATATCATGCAAGGCGCAGGCGGCTTGTTTGCAGGTTCGCCCAAGATCGCCATGGGGAATGTCGTCGGTCCGCCGAAGAGCGTGACGGCCAAGCTGACCCAGGCGCTACAGACCGCCGGCGCCGACCGTAATCTGACGATCCTGCCCAGCGGCTCTGCCGAAGCCGAGTACACGCTGCGCGGCTACCTTCTGTCTAATGTCGACGGGGGCCGCTCGAAAATCTCCTATGTGTGGGACGTGAACGATGCGTCCGGCACACGCGTCACCCGGGTTTCCGGGGAGGAGACCGTGGCCCGGGGCTCCAGTTCCAATCCCTGGCGCGGGCTGAATTCCACGGCAATCGCCAATATCGCAAATAAGACGGCCTCTCAATTGTCTGCCGACCTGCCCGGCGGGCGCGGCGGACGGTCGTCGAAGCCCACCGCCACCTCCTCGACCTCCACGAGCCGGACCGCGGCAGCGGCAACCGGAGCCACTGCGGCGACAGGCGCCGCCGCGGCCTCAAGCGCCAAAACCACGGCTGCGCGGAAACCGTCCGGCGTCGTGGTCGGCTCGGTCACGGGCGCACCCGGCGACGGAAGCCGTACGCTGCCCTCCGCGCTCAAAAAGCGGCTCCGCAGTTCCGGTGTGAAAGTCGTTAGCCGGGGCTCCAACGTCTACACCGTCAAAGGCATGGTGAGGCTGACCAACGCTGGCTCCAGCAAGGAAAAAATCCGCATAGATTGGCGGGTCCTGGAGCCCAGCGGCACGACCAAGGGCACGGTTTCACAGGAGAATACCATCCCCAAAGGGTCGCTAAACGGGCCTTGGGGCGCGATCGCGGACGCCGCGGCCGGTGCCGCAGTGCCCGGAATTAAGAAGCTGGTTCAATGAGAGAGCGCCCACGCGTGACGGCCGCGATGGCTCAACCGCGACCAAAACTCCTGAGCATCAACCACTTAGAAAGTTTACATAGGTGCCACGCGCTTGTTAAAAGCGCGCGGGTGTCGTGAAGGTCGTAGATCGCCTTCAGACCGGCTGAGTTTCGGGGAACAAGCGCATGAAATTGGTTGCAGGCAACAGCAACCGCCCACTTGCTGAGGCAATTGCCAGCTACCTCGACGTCGCACTCGCACGCTGCGTGGTCCGTCGATTCGCGGACAAAGAGATCTTCGTCGAGGTGCAAGAGAATGTCCGTGGCGAGGACGTTTTCATCATTCAGTCGACCTCGGCGCCCGCCAACGACCACCTCATGGAGCTGCTGATTCTGTGCGATGCGCTGAAACGCGCCTCGGCGCGGCGCATCACGGCGGTCATTCCCTATTTCGGCTATGCGAGGCAGGACCGTAAGCCCGGCCCGCGCACCCCGATCTCGGCGAAGCTCGTGGCAAACATGATCGTCCGCGCCGGCGCCGACCGCGTTCTGACACTCGACCTCCATGCAGGCCAAATTCAGGGCTTCTTCGACATCCCGACGGACAATCTCTTCGCCGCCCCCGCCATGGTCAATGACATCAAGGACGTCATGGCGAAAGACAACATTATGGTGGTCTCGCCGGATGTCGGCGGCGTGGTGCGCGCCCGGGGACTGGCGAAGCGCATCGACGCGCCGCTGGCCATCGTGGACAAGCGCCGGGAGCGCCCAGGTGAGTCCGAAGTGATGAATGTCATCGGCGACGTGGCCGGGCATAGCTGCATCTTGATGGACGATATTGTCGATTCCGGCGGAACGCTGGTCAATGCGGCCGAGGCGCTTCTGAAACAGGGCGCGAAGCAAGTCGCTGGCTATATCACTCATGGCGTGCTCTCGGGCGGTGCCATCGCACGCGTCATGGCCTCACAGCTGACGGAACTCGTGATCACCGATTCGATCATGCCCAGCGATGCCGTGGTCAGCGCGCACAATATTCGCGTGCTCTCGATCGCGCCTCTTCTGGGCGAAGCCATCGCTCGCACAGCCGAGGAAAAATCCGTCTCAAGCCTTTTCTACTAGCCGAGCAGCGTGGTCAGTTTGCCGCACCAGGGGAATGACGCAACGTCAGCGCCCTTCCACGATGCGAAGCACCTTACGAAGCGGAAACCATCACAACCCGGGCCTACACAGCCTTGTGGTTTAAGGCCAAGACACCATTTCAAACGAAGACGCCCTGTCGAAACGGACATGGGATCGTCCAGAGGAGGAGATAACTGATGCACGTCAATCTTGAGAACGCCGAACAAGTCATCAAAGCCGCCCGGAAGAAGGCTGTCGAGCTGGACACGCAGATGTGCATCGCCGTGGTCGACTCCGGCGCGAACCTTAAAGCCTTTACGCGCATGGACGATGCTTGGGTGGGCTCGATCGATATCGCGATCAAGAAAGCCACGACGGCCTGCTTTTTCGGCATGGCGACGGGCGCGCTCGGCCAGCTGTCGCAACCAGGCAAACCGCTCTACGGCATTGAGCATTCCAACGATGGTCTGATCACGTTTCCCGGCGGCCTGCCGATTGTCGACGAAGACGGCGTCCTTGTGGGGGGCATCGGCGTGAGCGGCAGCACGGTCGAAAATGATCATGAGGTCGCCGCCGCGGGCGTGGCCGTGCTCGGCGTCTCCGAGATGCCCGCGCATCCCTGGCGCACTTGATCCCCTGTTTTGCCTCGCCGCCGGGAAGATCTTCTCCATGGACAAGAATACCCGTTCCTCCATGTGGGAGGGCCTGCAGGCGGGCAGACGCACCGAAATCGACCATCTGCAGGAGGAAATAATCCGGCTGGCGAACCAGTATCGGCGCCCGGCACCCTTGAACCGGCGCGTCCCGGCACTGATCAAAGATGCCGAGAGCGCCAAGAAGGGCTCGCCCTGGAGCCCGAGGCCGTCTCGGAGGCGCTTCAGCCGCTAAAATCGGCCCCGATAGGCGATTGTCTTCCTAGTGGTCCTTGGGCTATAAGCCTCTCCAATTCCGTCGCGGCGACCACGATCAGAGCGCCGCGCCCGTATTTTGGGGGCCGGCTTCCGGCCCCTCACTATTTCAGACGTTCGGAGGACCATATGGCTGAGGCGATCGAGCTCAAGGCGCACACGCGAGGGCGCACCGGAACCGGTGGCGCACGCGCAGTACGTCGTGAAGGGCGCATTCCCGGCATCATCTATGGCGGCAGCGACAAGCCGCTCAATATCTCTTTAGAGACGAAGGAAGTTTCCAAGCAAATTTCAACCGGCCACTTCCAGAGCACGGTCTACATGCTCGACATGGACGGCACGAAAATCCGGGCTATCCCGCGCGGCGTACAGGTCGACCCGATCCGCGATTTCCCGATTCATGTGGACTTCTTGCGGCTGGCGAAAAACGCCTCAGTCGATGTGGACGTACCGGTTCACTTCCTCAACGAAGCCGCCTCCCCGGGCCTCAAGCGCGGTGGCGTCCTCAACGTGGTGCGCCACGAAATTACCCTGCGCTGCCCGGCCGATAATATTCCCGATTCGATCAAGGTCGACCTCGCGGGTACGGAAATCGGCGACTCGGTCCACATTTCAGCTGTGAAGCTGCCGGAAGGCGCGGTCCCCACCATCACCGACCGCGACTTCACGATCTTCACGATCGCCGGCCGCGGCGCTGATGAGGCGGAAGCCGAAGAGACCACCGAGGAAGAAGAAGAAGAAGGCGAAGCCGAAGAGCCGAAGGAATAGCCTTCTCCTTTTTGGCCTGACGGGCCGTTTGGGCCGCGATACGGGACGACGCGATGAAGCTCTTTGTCGGCCTCGGCAATCCGGGGGCGCAATACGCCTTCAACCGTCACAATGTGGGCTTCATGGCTCTCGACGTCATAGCCGCCGCACACGGTTTCGCCGCTTGGCGCAAACGCTTCCAGGGACTCACCTGCGAGGGGCGTCTGGACAGCGAACAAGTGCTTCTACTGAAGCCGCAGACACATATGAACGAGTCCGGCCGCTCGGTCGGTGAGACCGCGCGATTCTTCAAGATCGCCATCGGCGACGTCGTGGTCTTTCACGACGAGCTCGATCTTGCCCCCGGCAAGGTGCGGGTGAAGATCGGAGGGGGCGTGGCCGGCCACAACGGCCTCAAATCCGTGACGTCGCATTTGGGCAATGACTATATGCGCGTGCGGATCGGGATAGGTCATCCCGGCCATCGCGAGCGGGTTGTCGGTCATGTCCTGCGCGATTTCGTCAAGGCGGATATGGAATGGCTGGAACCGGTGCTGTTTGCCATGTCGGACGCGGCTCCCCTGCTCGCCAAAGGTGAGAAGGATCGCTTCCAAACCCAGGTGGCGCACGAAACGCGAGACGAAACGCAAGCCGGCACGGACTAGGCTCTAGCCAGCCAACCCGACGGCACCGCAGGCCACAGAAGCCGAGGAACAAGATGGGATTCAAATGCGGCATCGTCGGACTGCCAAATGTCGGTAAGTCAACGCTCTTCAACGCGCTGACTGAGAGCGCCGCGGCGCAGGCCGCCAACTACCCCTTCTGCACCATCGAGCCTAATGTGGGCGACGTGCCGGTGCCCGACCCGCGCCTCGCCAAGCTCTCGGGGATCGCGAGTTCTGCACAAACGATCCCGACGCGCCTGACCTTTGTCGACATCGCGGGCCTCGTCCGGGGCGCCTCGCAAGGCGAAGGGCTCGGGAATCGGTTCCTCGCCCATATCCGCGAGGTCGACGCCATCGCCTATGTGCTGCGCTGCTTCGAAGATTCCGACGTGGTCCATGTGGACGGCAAGGTCGACCCCATTGCCGATGCCGAGACCATCGAGACCGAGTTGATGCTGGCGGACCTCGAGAGCCTCGAACGCCGAGTGCCGGCGCTTGAGAAAAAGATTCGCGGCCAGGACAAAGAAGCCAAAGAGACGTTGGCGCTTCTGGAGCGGGCGCTCCTCACGCTGCGCGAGGGCAAGCCTGCCCGTTTCGCCATTGCCGATGACGAGGACCGCAAGGCCTTCCACAGGCTGGGCCTCCTGACGTCCAAGCCCATCCTCTATGTCTGCAATGTAGACGAGGCCTCTGCCGCCTCGGCCAACGCCCTCGCCGATAGCGTGCGGCAACGCGCCGAAAACGAAGGCGCGGGCTGCGTGGTCATTTCCGCCAAGATCGAGGCTGAACTGGTGGAACTCGACGCCGAGGAACGAAAATCCTATCTCGCCGAACTCGGTCTGAAAGAGCCCGGCCTCAACCGGCTCATCCAGGAAGGCTACAAGCTTCTCGACCTCCTCACCTACTTTACGGTGGGGCCGAAGGAAGCGCGTGCCTGGACCATTGAGCGCGGTACCCGTGCACCGCAAGCCGCCGGCGTGATCCACACAGATTTCGAAAAGGGCTTCATCCGCGCCGAGACCATCGCCTATGAAGAATATGTCGACCTCGGCGGCGAGGCAGGTGCGCGCGATGCGGGCAAGCTACGCCTTGAAGGCAAGGACTATGTTGTGCAGGATGGCGACGTGCTGCATTTCCGCTTTGCAAACTGACGCCTAGCCCCAATCCTGAGCCGCTGCTGCCCGTGCCGCCGTTTTTCGCGCGCGCTACTTTGGCGCCGGCTTCCCGGTCCCGGCGGATGCCTTCACATGAAGGCCCTCCGCGGGAATGCCTTTGGGCGGGGTCACGCCCATCGAGACGTAGACATTCATCAAGCCTTCGACGCCGCCTTCGGCCGGCTTGATCCACTCTTGCGGCACATAGATGAGCGCGCCGCCAAAGGGCACCGGGGCCGAGGGCACCAGCACGGGCACGTAGCGTTTGTCGCCGATCGCCACCGGCTCGTGCGACGGCATGAGCGCCAGCACGGCGGCGCTGCCCTCCCCGCCGAAGAAGCACCAGACCGGGCTCATGCTTTTCAGACTGTCCTCATCGTCGCCGCGATCCATGATCGCCACGAAGCGCTTGGACACGTCATAGACATTCGACACCAGAGGAATGCGCGTCATGAACCAGTCGAAACTGTTGGAGATCCAGTTTCGCAAGCCCGACTCCACCGCCAGGCCCAGCAGGAAGATGAGCCCCACGATGATGCCAAGCCCAATGAAATAGGCCACATGCGAGGAGCCCGAGAGATTGAGTCCTAGCGAAGTAATGAGATTGCCGAGGAAGCTGCCGGGGCCCGCATAGGTGGCCACTATCGACCCCAGCCACGCTGTGACGAGGACCGTGACCATGATGGGCAGCAGCGCCAAGGCGCCGGACAGAAAAACTCGAAAAATACGGCCCACCGGCCACCCTCCACGTTTGACACCGGACGCTAGCCTATTCAGCATACCAGGGCCAAACGCAAAAGCGGCCGGGACAAAAAGCCCCGGCGGCCTTGCTACGCAGTACTGGAAACAGCTGGTCGCGCTGTGGTGGCCTTAGCTCGCCTTGTTCAACACATCGGCCGCGGCCAGGCGGCGCAGGAAGTTCTCGACCGTGTGGCGGAACCGTTCGCTATGGCGCGACAGGTCCTTGCCGACCTGGAGCATCTGCCCCGCCGGCTGGTTCGTATCATCCACGGCTTTGGTTACGTCCGGCAAATGCGTGGCCACATCCTCGGTGTCCCGAGCCGCCTGGCGAACGCCATGGGAAATCTCCGAGGTTGCCGCCGACTGCTGTTGAACGGCACCGGCGATCTCCTGGGTGCTCTGGTTCACATCGCTCATCGTGGTCACGATGGACTGCATGCCTTCGACCGCACTATGGGTCCAGGACCGGATCGCGTCGATTTGCTGCTTGATGTCGTTGGTCGCCTTGGCTTTCTGATCGGCCAGCTTCTTGACGGCGCTCACAACGACCGCGAAGCCGCGCCCCGCTTCGCCGGCGCGCGCCGCCTCGATCGTGGCATTGAGCGCCAAAAGATTGGACTGCGCGGCGACATCCTGAATGAGATCCACGACGTCTCCGATGCGCTCGGCTGCACTGGTAAGGCTCTGGACCTTGTGGTTGGCCGTGCGGGCGTTTTCCGTCACCTGATCCACAACCTTGCCTGCGGTCGAAACACGCGTGCCGATATCGCTGCAGGAGACGGCCAGTTCCTCGGCAGTCGCCGCCACGGACTGCACGTTCGCCGAGGCTTCGTCGGAGGCCGACGCCACTACGGTGACGCGGTCATTCGTGTCCGTGGCAACGTTCGACAAGAGCCGGGCGGTCTCTTGCATCTGCTGCGCACTATCCACAAAAGCGCCGAGCAAGCCGGCGATAGACCCGCGAAACTGATGGATGAGTTCCTCGGTACGCCGCTGAGAGGCAAGCCGCCCCTCGACCTCGCTGTCCTGTTCGTTCTGGTGGGACTCACTCCAATTCTTGGCATCGGCTTGAAACGCCTTGAGGGCGTTGGCCACGGCGCCGACCTCATCGCGACGGCCCGTATGCGGAACGTCACCGGCCATCTCCCACTTGGTCAGCCGCGCAATGACGGTTTTGAGTTCGTCGAGCGAGCCTGAGAGTTAACGGCCATAAAGATAGCCGACGCCTGCGGCAATCGCGGCGGCGTCAAAAAGCGCCAGTAACATCGCACCCCCAGCACCGGGCACGGGCATCTGGAAAGCAATTGTCATCACGACCGCCGCAACGGCCGTCAGGCCAAAATAGAGAGCAATTTTCTTGCTGAGATTCGTCGGAACGCTCAATTCACAAAAGCTATAACAGAGCCAGCCCGCGAGGGATCCAGCGGACGCTCGTAGAACGGAAACGCCCCCCGCGGGGCGTGGTGATCGCAGTTTCAACCGTTGTGGTTAATAGTCCCTTTAGACGCGGACGTGACGTGGCGCTTAGCGCAGGGCCGCAGCGATGTTGCCGCCGTCCACGGTCTTCACATGGCCAGTCGTCTTGCGCGCCTTGGCAAGCGCCAGGAAGGCTTGGGCCACGTCCTCGGCCGTCACCTCAGCATGCAGCAGATTGCCCGACATGTAATCCGTCTCGGAAACCCCTCGGGCCTCCGACCGCGCGGCGATCATGTTGTCGGTCAAAAGTCCGCTTCTGACTCGGTCTGCATTAACGCCATTGGAGCGAATACCGTCGGCACCGTAATCAAGCGCATACTGGCGCATCAGCAGCATGGTGGCCGCTTTGGGCAAACCGTAGGGGCCGAAATTCTGTCCCGGATTGACGGCCTGCTTGGAGATGTTGAAGAGGAGCGTGCCGCCCGTGCCCTGTTTCAGCATGATCGCCACCGCCGCGCGCGCTACGCTCTGATGGGCGAAGAAGTTCAACTCGAAGCTCTTGCGCAGGACCTCGTCCGGAACATCGCCGATGCGTCCCTGCCAAGCCGCACCCGCGTTCGACACCACAATGTCGACGCCGCCGAACCGCTCGCAGACGGCGGCGAAGGCACGGGCCACTTCATTGGGTTGGGTCACATCGCAGGCGATGCCGATCCCCTTCACGGCCCGCGCGGCTTCGGCTGCCGCATCGCCATCGAGATCGAACACAGCCACGGCAGCACCGTCGGCCACGAGCGCTTTGGCCGTCGCCGTCCCGATCGCGCCGGCGCCCGTAACCACCGCCACTTGGCCCGTGAGCGGCTTGACCACCTGTTTTGCGAGCTTCGCCTGTTCCAGGCTCCAATATTCGAGGGCGAACAAATCGCTTTCGGGCAGCGGCTCATAGCGTCCGATGGCCTCGGCGTCCGTGACGACCCGGACCGTATTCTCGGCGAGATCGCCCGCGATGGCCGCGTCCTTCGCTGAACGGCCGACGCCAAACAGGCCGACCCCGGGCACGAGAATCACGCGCGGCATGGGATCCAGCTTGGTCTTGATCCCGCCGACTGCCTCGTTCTCGCGCGAGAAATAGATGTCGTATTCCGCGACGAACGTCTCGACGGCGGCTTGAACCGATTGGGTAAACGCATCGAGTTTGCTGGTCTCGGGCGCCGGCACCACGAGCGGCCTGTTCTTGGTCCGTATGATGTGATCGGGCGTCACCACGCCACGCTGGCTGTAGGAGGCGAGCTCGGTACCGTTTACATAGTCGAGGATCGCGGGGCTCGTCCGGAATTCGGCAATGAAGCGCGTCGGCTCCTGACCGGGGTGGTGGATGGCGCACGCACCGCGCACGATCGGGGCGATGTCCGCGGCCGTTGCCGGTTCGGCCGGAAAGTGCGCCGCCTGGAAGACGACAGGACGGCCCTGACGCAACCGGCTCTCCGCGAGCGACACCATTTCGATCAAGCGCTCATAGGCATCCTGCGCCGTCTCGCCGAACGTGAAGATCCCGTGCTTGTGCAGGATCAGCCCCTCGACATCGGGCTTCTCGTCGAAGACATCCGCCGCCGCCTTGGCGAGATCGAAGCCAGGCGCGATGTACGGAACGATGCCCATGCGTCCGTCATAGACATCGCGGGCAAGAGCCTCGCCATCGGGCTGATCGACCAGCGACAGGACCGCCGCGGCATGAGCGTGGTCCACGAATTTGTGCGGCAGGAAGGCGTGAAGCAGCGTTTCCACGGATGGGTTCGGCGCGGCGGCGTTCAGAAGGTTCAGCCGCTGCATATTGACCATGGCTTCGTCGGACAGTGCCTCAAGCGCGCGCATCTCCCGCAACGGTCCAAGTTTCACCGAAGGAAGCCCCCAAGGCTCCATATCCGCCATATCGGCGCCGGAGCCCTTCACCGCGATCACATCGTACTCCTGGCCAAGATCGTCCACGGCGCGGGTCTTCACGGACGTGTTGCCGCCGCCATGCAGCACAAGCAGCGGATCGCGGCCGATCAGCCGCGTGGTGTAGACGCGAAGAGCGATGTCCTCGTTGACGCCGTCGGCGCCATAGATTTCCAGCGCACGCTTCGCCTCGTCGTCATTCCATTGGCTCTTCATGGCGCGGGTTTTGGCAAGTTTCCGCAAGCGCGGCAAGCCGAGACCGCATTTTTCCGCAAGTTGAGCCAGAATCCTGGCCACAAGCGAAAAATCCTCATTTTCGCCCCGGGACGATACGGATTCGAAACAAATTCGACTGGATAATCGGAAGACAAGGGGCGCTTTGGGATGAGGGAGACATTGTTGTGGGCAGATTCCTGAAAGCATACAAGCCGGAACAGCATTACATGCGCGGACCGGGGCCGAAATGGCACGCCAAGCATACGGCCTCGCCCGTGGCCGCTGCCGGCGCGCAACCCATTGTGAGCCAAAGCCTAGCGGACAATGGATTTTGGGCCGTAGGGTCCCGCCTGATGGGCTGGATGACGCCGACGGCTGCGGCCGCAACGCTGGGTTTCATGGCCGTCATGGTTCTAGCTTAGCTGGGAGGGGACCTGCGCCAAACGGCGATCCTCCGCGAGATTCCGCGCCCGCCCAGGCCCACTCGCGCACGGCGTCAAGCCAAAAAATTCGTGAAATTCAATGCTTTGGGGTTCCCTTTTGAACCGGGTCGGCCCACCCTAAGGGCCTACGAGGAAGGGTCACAAAGTACACGAGGTACCTCATGCGCTCAGTTCTCTTC
>NZ_JBAWCQ010000028.1:0-3134 GCF_049590335.1 Methyloceanibacter sp. | reverse complement strand
GTGTGCACGGCTCCGTGCCCCAATATTTCGGCCCCACGGCCCCGGCTGGCCATCACATCCTGCTGCAATTCCTCACCGGTTCGGCGGCTAGGGCTGGTTCGCCGCTTGCGCCCGCCTTACCTATGCTGCGTGGTCGGCGATTTCCCGATCAGGATCGTAGATCACCATTGCTTGAATTCGGTAATGGTGCCACTGCCATCGACGTTGCAGTAGCCGCTGGCGTTTTTGCCGGAGACCTCCCAGTTGAACGAAGCACCGTCCTTCTTCAGATCGGCAACGGTCATTGCGCCCGAGTCGATGTCTTGCTGCAGCGTGGCGCCCGGGCGGACAGTGATATCCGAATTGGGCACATCAAACTGCTCTAGAACCCGGTTCTTGCAGCCGAGGCCGAGCTTGCCGATCACCGCTTCGGTCTCGCTGCCAGCCGCGGCCGGCGGAGCGCCGTCCATGGCACCAGCGCCATCGTCTGCGGGGGCCGCTTCAGGAGCACCATCCATGGCGCCAGCTCCGTCGTCAGCGGGGGCGGCCGGCGCTTCCGCCTGGGCGGGTGCTGGCTGGCTCTGGGCTGCGGGAGCCTCGGTCTGCGCCGCGGGCGCAGGCGTGGCCTCAGGTTTGCTGGCCGAGTCTTCCGTCTTGGCGGCAGGCGCGCTGTCTTTCACCTCTGAGGCCTCCTCAGAGCAAGCCGTCAGAGAGACAACCAAGGAAATTGCGATAAGTCCGTAGAACGCTTTCATGCTTCACCTCTGATTGAAAATCGAAAACCTAAAGAGCACCGTCGTCCGTCATCGACATGACTTCGGCGACGACACCCCTCGAGACAAGACAACGCCATGGGGCCCTGTCCGGTCCCACGCCGACAACAACGAGATTGTTTGCCTCCGACGTTTCGGTGCGTAGCAGCGTTACGTCTCCATTGTTGGTCTTCATCGAGACGGCCTGCAGACAGGCTTGTTCATCCTTTGATGGCATTCCGCCCTTTGCTGCGCTTGCCTTGGCGTCGGTGCTGGCTCCGGCCTTCTGAGGTGCCCCCGTTACGATCATCTCAAGGCGATAGTTCGCAACCTCCTCTCGGCGCGCCGCACTTCGCATCATGTAGACACGGATCTTATAAGCGCCGCTCTTCGGTAGCGTCCCTTCGAACTGTTTGCCGCTGGTGGAACCAACGAACATAGCCACTGTGTTCTCACCCGGAGCCAAGATGTTGAAGTAATTGGCACCATTGTCCGTGGCCATGCTGACATTCATCTGTTGGCCCTTGCTGGCCTCAAGAACGTAGTCGACGCCCTCGTAACCTTTGATCTTGCCCTTGATGGTGGCGCTGCTTGCGCCGTGCTTGAAGTGAACTTTTTCAGTGCGGATCTCCTCGCGGGCGAGTACCGGCGAAACCATGAAGGCAAGGAGTGCCGCAATCAGGAGAGGCGTACATGTCAAGGCTTGGAGCATCTTGAGATCTTATCCATCGTATCGATACAGAAACACGAAATGTCTGAGACCGCCTGATTATTGTCCAATTGTGGCGCAAATTACGCCCGTCTTACGACAACATACCGAGGGGTTGAAATGGGATCAGGCTTTGATAGACGGGCGATTCTCAAAGGAACTTTAGCAACGGCAGCCATGAGTCTAGCCGCATTCGATGTGATTGCGGTTGCCGCCCGAGAAGTCGCAAATCTGAAACCAGGCGAGTTCCTGTGGATGCCAGAGAAGTCGCCGAGCGGCCCGGTCGCCATCATCGTGTCCCTGCCTGACCAACTCGTACACGTTTATCGCGGCGGCGTCCGCATCGGGCTTTCGACGTGCTCGACGGGCAAAAAGGGTCACTCCACTCCGACCGGGGTCTTCACCATCCTTGAGAAAGACAAGCACCATCGATCGAGCACCTACAACAATGCGCCGATGCCGAACATGAACCGGCTCACGTGGAAGGGGGTCGCACTGCACGCGGGCAACCTTCCAGGCTACCCGGCTTCACATGGGTGTGTTCGGCTGCCGCTCAAGTTTTCCGAATTACTGTTTACTGTCACGCATGTGGGCACGCCGGTCATCATCGCCAACGACCACAGCGAGCTGGCTTCTGTGACCCATCCCGGACCGATCCTGTCTTCTCTCGCCGCAAAGGAGATGAACACATCCGTTAGAAGTCTCAAAAAGAAGAAGTTGCCCCCTAAGGAGCGACACGAAAACATGCAGCACGCGGTTTCTCTATTGGTTAGCCGCACCGATCGGGAGCTGTATGTGCTCCAAGACGGGAACGTCATCACGAAGGGACCCATCAAGATCCATCGCCCCAACGAGCCGTTCGGATCACACGTGTTTGTCTTGGTAGCGCCTCATCAGAATGGCCGTTCGGCCAGCTGGCATGCGATCCGGCACACGGCGGGGCCAAACGCGTCTGCCGAAGACCTCATTGGACGTATTCAATCTGACGAGAAGCTTGCCAAACAGATTGCTGGTCTCATGCATCCTGGCTTGGTCCTGGTAATGACCGATGCGCCTTTGCACTCTACCACGCGGTCCAAGCGCGGCTTTGTCGTCATGGCTCACGGTTAGGTTTGGCACTCCTTAAGCGCAACGGCGCCGCAGTTTGCTGGAACCGGAAGCTAGTGACGGCTTAAGACATAGCCGGCCAGCCATATCAGGCCGGCATTCGAGGCCATCGCTACCGCAAGCAGGGCGACGTTTAGGGCGGAGGATTGCTATCCGACAAGCTGTGTCAGCAGGTAGCTCCAAGGCACGCCAAGCAGCATCGCTGGAATGGCAGACAAGGGATCAGGTGGGATCCAGCCGGCAGCGCTCATGGGTATAGCCGCCAGGAACGCACCGAGCGTCTAGACACTAGTAACCAACATCAAGCGAGAAGGATCTGAATTATGTCTGTGCTCAAAGTCATTGAACTGATGGGTGACTCCGACAAGAGTTGGGAGGACGCCGCTCAAGAGGCTGTGACCGAGGCCGCAAAATCCGTCAAACACATCCGCTCTGTTTGGGTCAAGGACCACGCGGCGACTGTCGAAGGTGGCAAGATCAAACGGTATCGTGTCACATGCAAAGTTACGTTCGAGGTTGAGAGCTAGCAGAGGTCTTGCCCAGTTCCGGGACAAAACTTGGCTCCGTGGCGGACGCCCCCAAGGCGT
>NZ_JBAWCQ010000027.1:0-1955 GCF_049590335.1 Methyloceanibacter sp. | reverse complement strand
AACAGTTAGTCGACCAGACAGCCGTCACAGGCAGGAGTATCGAATGGGTTACAAAGTCGCCGTCATCGGCGCGACCGGCAATGTCGGGCGCGAGATGCTCAACATCCTTGCCGAGCGGGAATTCCCCGCCGACGAGGTCTTCCCGATCGCCTCGCGGCGCTCCCTCGGGACGGAGGTGTCCTACGGCGATGCCCGCCTGAAATGCCGCGACCTCGAGAATTTCAACTTCTCCGGCGTCGACTTCGCGCTGATGTCCGCAGGCTCCACGATCTCGAAGGAGTGGTCGCCCCGGATCGGCGCGACCGGCTGCGTCGTCATCGATAATTCGTCCTGCTGGCGTTACGACCCGGATGTGCCGCTGGTCGTGCCCGAAGTGAACCCGGACGCGATCGCAGGCTTCACCAAGAAGAAAATCATCGCCAATCCCAACTGTTCTACCGCGCAGCTGGTCGTGGTTCTGAAGCCGCTCCATGACGTGGCCAAGATCAAGCGCGTGGTCTGCTCGACCTATCAATCCGTGTCCGGTGCGGGCAAGGATGCGATGGACGAGTTATGGACCCAGACCAAGGGCATCTTCGTCACCGACCCGCCCTCGCCCGAGAAGTTCACCAAGCAGATCGCCTTCAACGTCATTCCCCATATCGATGTCTTTCTCGACGACGGCTCGACCAAGGAGGAATGGAAGATGATGGCCGAGACGAAGAAGATCCTCGATCCGAAGATCAAGCTGACCGCGACTTGCGTGCGTGTACCCGTCTTCGTGGGCCACGCCGAGGCGGTGAATATCGAGTTCGAAAGCCCGTTCAGTGCGGAGGCCGCGCGCGACGTGCTGCGGGAGGCCCCCGGCGTGCTTGTGGTCGACAAGCGCGAGGACGGCGGCTACGTGACGCCGGTCGAATGTGTCGGCGACTACGCCACCTTTGTCAGCCGCGTTCGCGACGACCAGACCGTCGACAACGGCCTGACCTTGTGGTGCGTCTCGGATAATCTGCGCAAAGGCGCCGCGCTCAATACGGTCCAGATCGCCGAGACCATGATCCAACGCGACATGCTGAAGAAGAAAGCGGCCTAGACGCCGTCGAGGGGATTGGCGCGCCCGACGCCGCCTCAGACCTCGACGGTCTCGGGCAAGGGCGAGAACGTGTCGGTCTCCGCGTCGAGCGCCAGGACCATGCCACTGCCGATATCGAAATGCAGCCCATGCAGCGCGAGGATTCCCTCCTCCTCGCGCTTCCGGATCGCATCGAACATCCGCAAATTCGCGATCGACTGGCGAACGCCGGCCAGCTCGAATGCCGTCTCCTGTCCGAAGGTCTTGGCATCGGTGTCCTTCACTTCGAGACCGTCGAGCTGCGTAAGCCAGGTGCCAATGAAGTTCGTGCTGTCGGGCGCGCCCTTAAGTTTCTCGCGATAGGCGGCGATCCCGCCGCAATGGGAATGGCCCAGCACGATGATGTTGGGCACGTTGAGCACCTCGGCCGCGTACTCGACCGCAGCGCTGGTGCCATGGAACTTTCCATCCGGCTCGAATGGCGGCACCAAATTGGCCACGTTTCGGACGATGAATAGGTCTCCGGGACCAGCGTCGAAGATCGCCGATACGTCGACGCGTGAATCGCAACACGCGATCACCAGCGCGGCCGGCGCTTGGCCGAGCTTGGCGAGTTGTTCGTAGCGTCCTTTGTCGGCGGCATGGTTTTCCCGCCGAAACCGCCAATACCCGTCGAGAAGTGTTTTTGAGAGCACGTTTTGACCCTTGTTCTGTTCGCGCAAAGCTTCCAGCTTCGACTCACTTTGTCCAGCGGGACTGAAGCCGCTCTCAAATAGATATTTCCTATCGAACCTTGGCGGAGGCAGCGATGTCCCCGAAGCCGGCGGGCTGGGGGGGCACCAGCCGCCGTGACCTCCGTCTGAGGGCGGCGAACGGCACATGCGTGCGCTCAGAATGCGATTAT
>NZ_JBAWCQ010000026.1:0-14142 GCF_049590335.1 Methyloceanibacter sp. | reverse complement strand
CATTGTCAGAGTAAATTGGCTTGAGCCGAGCAGGGGGCATCCTTAGCCTCCGGCGATGCGCAATCCCTTCCGTTATTTCAACAGCTCGCCTGAGGTGATCCGCCTCACGGTGATGATGTACATCCGCTATCCCCTGTCGCTGCGGCAGGTGGAAGATTTGCTGTTCGAACGCGGCATCGATATCTGCCACGAGACGATACGGTTCTGGTGGAATCGCTTCGGTCCGATGTTCGCCAAGGAAATCAGAAAACGTCGTATTCAGACTCGATCGTATTCACACTGGCGTTGGCATTTGGACGAGGTGTTCGTCAGGATCAATGGAGAGACGCATTACCTCTGGCGTGCGGTAGATCACGAAGGCGAGGTCCTCGAAGTTTTTGCCACAAAACGCCGGGATCGCATGGCTGCGTTGAAGTTTTTGAAGCGTGCGATGAAACGCTATGGCCGGCCCAAGGTAATCGTGACGGACCGGCTTCGATCTTACGGCGCCGCGCTAAAGTTCATTGGGATTGTGGAGCGTCAGGAGTGCGGTCGCTGGCTCAACAACCGGGCAGAAAATTCTCACCAACGATTCCGACGACGAGAACGAGCGATGGCGAAATTCAGGGAATTGAAAACTCTCCAAAAGTTCGCCGCTGCCCATGCCTCGATCCACAATCATTTCAACCTCGACCGTCACCTCAACAGCCGCGACATCTTCAAACGAAATCGTTCTGCCACCCTAGCCGAGTGGCGTCAGCTGGTGGCCTGAAAACCTCAGATTAAGGCCCTACGCAGGCTCGGTCAGGTTTATCTGACAATGCCCCGCAGAGAACTTCAATATCAAGGATTGATCGAAGTCATTGTCTATCTACGACTGGAGTCCTAGGCTGACAACGCGTTTGAGGTTGTCGGTTCGATCCCGTCCGGCTCCGCCAATCCCTATTGCACTAGACTTTGCCGTCATCCGTGTCCCCCGTGCGGGCATCCGGATGCTCGAGCGGCTCGGGCTCGACCGGCTTGCCGTCCTCGTTGCGCACCTGGAAGAACCAGCCCGAGGAGGGAATCAAGAAATAGCCGGGCACGAAACGGGCGAGGCCAACGAACATGCGATTGAGCCAGCCTTCGATAATAACCCAGTTGCCATGCTTGAACCGCCGATACGCCGCCTCGGCAAGGCGGCCGGGCTTCATTTTGGGCAGGTACAGCGCATAGCGTGAGTTCTCGGCGCCGCCTGCGGTATGGATATCCGTTTCGATCATCCCCGGCGCGACCATGCACACGCGCACACCCGTCCCCATGACCTCATAGGCCAGAGCACGGCTCCAGGAGATCATGGCTGCTTTCGTGGCCGCGTAGGTCGCATGGTAGGGCACCGGCATGAAGCCCTCGACGGAAGATACGTTCAGGATGCCGCCGGCGCCCCGAGCCAGCATGTCGGGCAGGAAGCGCCGCGTCAGATCCACCACGGCGCGGAAGTTCAAGTCGACAGTTTTGAGCAGCGCGTCCCGTTCTTGGTCCTGAAAGAAGCCCGCGGTCATCATGGCCGCATTGTTGACCAGCGATTCGCAATAGAGCCCGTGTGTGCGCAGCGCCTCCTCAATCTTGTCGCAGCCTTCCGGCGTCGCGAGATCACAAGAGACATAATAGACGCCGACATCGTGCTTGACGGCAATCAGTTCGGCGATTTCGGCGAGCCCGGCTTCATTGCGTGCGGCAAGCAGGACCGTGTGCCCCTGTCCGGCGAACTCCTCGGCAAAGGCCCGGCCGATGCCGCGCGTGGCCCCGGTGATGACGGCTGCCGGTTTCAGCACCTGTCGCGTTTGTTTTGCCGGGTCGATACGTGCCAACTGTCATCCCCTGGGAACTGCCAAGCCGTCGATCGAGCGGCAAGCAAGCACCGAACGCCGACAGGTGCAAGCGATCGGTTTTGCCAATTGACGCAAATGCGCTTGCGAACTGGCAAGAGGGCTTCAGTCCTGGACCTGAACGCAGACATGGCATCTTCTGGGCCCTAAGAAGACACGCGCCAGCCGGAGACCCGAAAATGGCGGCCGAAGGCACGACACCGGACTGCGACAGGCTGACATTCGGCAGCATCACGCTGACGAGTCCTCGCAAAGTGCTCTATCCCGGGATTGGGCTGACCAAGCGCGACCTCGCCCAATACGACGCCCGAATCGCTGCGGCCATGCTTCCATACGTCGCGCGCCGTCCCATCAGCTTAGTGCGGTGTCCGGACGGACTCGGCGGCCCGCGCTTCTTTCAGCGGCACGCAATGAAGAGTATGTCCCGGGCGATCAAAGAGATCCGGGTTCCAGGCGGCGAGAATGACAGGCCCTATTTATATATCGAGGACGACGACGGGCTCTTCGCGCTGACACAAATCAGTACGCTGGAGATTCACGATTGGGGCGTGTCCAACGGCCAGCTCGAATCGCCGGACCGGCTGGTCTTCGACCTCGACCCGGACGAAACGCTGGCGTTCGACGTCCTGCGCACCGCCGCCAGGCAAGTTCGCGATCTTCTCGCCGACCTTGGCCTGACGAGTTTTCTCAAAGCCACAGGCGGCAAGGGCTTGCACGTGGTCGCGCCGCTCGTGCCTAAGGCCGGCTGGCCCGAGGTCAAGGCCTTCGCGCGGGGTATCGCCGATGCGCTCGTGGCCGACGCGCCCGAGCTCTACACCGCCAATCCGCTCAAGCGCACCAGGACCGGCAAAATCTTCATCGATTACCTGAGAAACGCCCGGGGCAGTTCAGCCATCTGCAATTACTCGCCCCGTGCCCGGCCCGGCGCTCCCGTTGCCACGCCCTTGCGCTGGGCGGAGGTCGCCAAGCTCAAAAGCGGCGCGCCCTATTCGGTGAAGACGCTGCCCGCGCGCCTGTCCCGGCTCAAGACCGATCCCTGGGAGGGCTTCTTCGGCACGAGGCAGTCGATCACGTCCCGCGCGAAAAAAGTGCTCGGAATCGTTTAGCGGCGGAAAATTTGCAGCTTGAGTCGCGCGCTTCCGGGCGCTGATCGCACTGGCATTGAAGAATTGTTCAGAATCTTTGGCACAATGTCTTGCTCATGTTGGGGGCTCGTATTGCGTATCCCGCTGCGCTCATTGCGGTGGCGGTCTTTCTTAGCTCGTGCGGCGGCGGCGGCGTGCCGCGCGACAGCCGGGCAGAATGGCGCGACCGCGCCGAGGCGAAGTGCATGGCCTCGGGCAACGTGCGCGCCTCGCCCTATGTGACGCAGGTCTCCTCAATCCGTGGCCGCAGCGCGTGCGGCATTTTAGCGCCGCTCCGGGTTTCGGCTGCACTTGGCGGCCAGGTTCAAGTCTCGCCGCCCGCGACTATCGGCTGCCCCATGACCGCGGCGCTGGACCGCTGGATCCACAATTCTGTGCAACGCGCGGCCATGCGTCAGTTCCGCCAGCCCGTGGTCGAGCTCAAACAGATCTCGTCCTATAGCTGCCGGGGCCGGAACGGTAAGACCACCGGAAAACTTTCCGAACACTCCTTCGGAAACGCCTTGGATATCGCCGGATTCAAGCTGGCGGACGGACGCACGATTACCGTGGTCAAAGGCTGGTGGCGAGGCTCGCGTGCGGAAAAGGCCTTCCTGCGCGAGGCGTTTGCCGGCGCCTGCCGGGAGTTCTACACGGTGCTCGGGCCCGGCAGTGACCGGGCGCACTACAACCATTTCCATGTGGACCTTCTCGTCACCAACGTGAGGAAGAGCGGCAAGCACTACTGCCGTCCCCAGCCGAAGCGCGACCTGTTCGTAGCCGCGGAGGACGACGATCCGGCCTCGACGGCGTCGATCAAGCCAATCCCCTTTACCGGACCACCCGATTCAGGATCGCAGATGCCCGCGTTCACGCTGGGCCCTAGCGAGTAAAGAGAAACCAGCCCACTGTGGCTCCAATGCAACTTCGCAGCCGCACCATTGGGGTATGATTGGTGTGGGGAAGAATCGCACCAGGAACGCTTTAAACCAACCGCAAGCCCTTGTTCTTCCTAGGGCTTCGTTCGATTGGAGGACTCGATGGCCGCCGAATCGTTGGTGCAAATGCTCGAGGAAATCGCCGTAGGGCTCAGATCGGGCGATGAAGAAGTCTATGGCTGGCTGCGGGATCAACTTAAAGAGTGCGGCGGGAGCGAAGTGTCCGTCGAACTTGCCATGGGTGTGATCGCAAGGCTCCTGCCGGAAGAAGCGCAAGGCAGTATCGAACTGGCCGAGCACTATAACCGCCGCTGGGCCCACTAGCGGCTCTGCCGGAGCGTTTCCCCGCTAGGCCGGGGCCACAAGCGCGTCTTTCACGCGCTGCCATTCCATTTCCGTTCCCGGAAGACCAAACCGCAAGAGCTGCTGGTTCTCGTCGAACTGACGCACGCAGATACCCGCCTCGCCCAGCCTTTCAAAAATTTCCTGAGCGCACATGCTGCGGACCAGACAGAAAAGATCGGTCTGGCCAACCAGCTCCAGACCCGCATCGCCAAGCAGAGCCTCGAGCCGCTCGGAGGCGGCGCTCAGCTCCGTCCGTGTGCTGTCTATCCAGGGCCGGTCGGCAAACGCGGCCGAACCGATGAGAAGCGCGGGGCCCGAAACCGGCCAGGGGCCCAAGCGTGCCCGCAGGTGGCGCGCCAGATCGCGACCGGCAACCGCGAAGCTGAGACGCAAGCCGGCGAGACCGAAAAACTTGCCGAAGGACCGCAATACAATGATGGGTCCACTATCGACGGAGCCGGACACGCTTTCGCCTTGAGGTCCCGCCTCCATGAAGGCCTCGTCCACCACCAACAAACCACCTTGCGCCTTTTGATGTGCGGCAAGGCTCAAGAGATCGTCTCTGGCAATTAGACGTCCGTCGGGATTGTTGGGATTGACGACGACAGCCATAGAGGCCCCACAGAGCTCGGCGAGCGTCCCGGCCGTGGTCACCTCATGACCGGCAAGCGCTGCCATGCGCGCATGTTCGGCATAAGTCGGACCGAGGATCCCGGCACGGCCTTGCGGCGTCAGGTCGGCAATCAGTGCCATCAGGATCTGACTGCCCGGCGCGGCGACCACATTGTCCGCCGAGGGCGCGCCATAGAATGCCGCGGCCAACTGCGTGAGGCGGGCGTGGGCCGCAGGTTCGGGGAGATGCGCAAAATCTTCGCGAGTAACATCCGCGATAGGATAGGGATGAGGGTTGACGCCGGTCGACAGGTCGACGATTGGCTCGGGTGCATTGGGAAACCGCACACGCGCCGCGCCAAGATTGCCGCCATGTCTCAATGGCGTGTCGGCCGAGGACGCAGCATTCAAGTCGGCGGAGAGTTTGGGTGGGATCGGATCGGGTGACGTCATGGCAGCACCGCTAGCGCTTCTTTCGATGCTGGTCGAGCTTGCCGTCGGCTATCCGGCGTGGCTCGTGAGGCGCGCCGGCCATCCCGTCACCTGGATGGGCCACCTGATATCCTGGCTGGATACGCGTCTCAACGATCCGGCGAGAGAGTCCGCCGCGCGGCGCCGGGCGGGCCGCATTGCTTTGGTGCTCCTGCTGCTCGTCGTCGGCGCGAGCGCCTTCCTTCTTGAGGCCGCACTCCTGCTGCTGCCTTTCGGACTGCTCTTCGTTGCGCTGGCTGCAAGTATGCTGATCGCGCAGCGCAGCCTTTACGGTCACGTGGCCGCTGTTGCCGATGCGCTCGAAACCAGCTCGCTGGAGGACGCCCGCACGGCGGTCTCGCAGATCGTGGGGCGCGATACCGCCCAGCTCGACGAGGCGGGCGTTGTGCGCGCTGCCATCGAAAGCCTTGCCGAGAACTTCTCTGACGGCGTGGTGTCGCCCGTTTTCTGGCTCGGACTGGCGGGCCTCACCGGCGGGGCGGCCTACAAAGCGATCAACACTGCCGACAGCATGATCGGCCATCGTTCGCCGCGTTACGAGGATTTTGGGCGCGCGGCCGCCAAGTTCGACGACGTCGTCAATCTGCCCGGCTCCCGCTTGTCCGGGTTGTTGCTCGTCGGAGCCGCAGCCCTGACGCAAGATGCCTCGGCCAAGCGGGCTTGGAATACGATGCGCCGCGATGCGGCCAAGCACGCCTCGCCGAACGCAGGCACTCCCGAAGCGGCGATTGCCGGCGCGCTCGACGTGGCGCTCGGCGGCCCCCGCGCCTATGCGGACTCGCACACCGACGGTGCCTGGCTGGGCGATGGCCGGCGTGACGCCACGCCAAGCGACCTTCGCGCGGCGCTCCGTCTCTATGTCCGCGCCGACGGCTTGCTGATCGCGCTCGTGGCGGTCGTGGCCGCTCTTGGCGCGACCCTCAGCGCGACAGTGTGAGGAGACGATCGATATCGGCATGGGCCTCCAGATGGGCAGCGAGTTCGTCCAGAATGTCATCGATCTGATTATCGTAACGGATTTGCGTAGGTCCGGCGGCAAATCGGGCAAGCCATGCGGCGCGCTGCCGATCGTCCGCAAAGAGCCCGTGCACATAGGTGCCGAAGACTTGCCCGTTTGGGGAGACCGCGCCTTCCCGGGTCCCATTTTCGAAGACCGCGAAGGCATGGTCGCAGTCCGGTCCTTCCGTGCGGCCGAGATGCATTTCGTAGCCCTCGAACGGGACGCCATCGAACGTAACCCCGCGCGCGCGCTCAAGACGCTTTTCATCCGACAGCGTCGTTTCTAGATCGAGCAGGCCAAGCCCCTCGGCCTCGCCGGGCGGCCCTTCAATTCCGTCCGGGTCGCGTAGAACCCGCCCCAACATCTGATAGCCACCGCACAGCCCGAGAACCGCGCCGCCTCTGCGCAAGTGCGCGGCAATATCGATATCGAAGCCCGCTTCCCGGAAGGTCCGCAAATCGGACAGCGTGGCCTTGGACCCCGGCACGATGACAAGCCGTGCATCGCCCGGCAACGCCTGCCCCGGACGCACGCGTACGAGTTCGACGGCGGGCTCGGCGGCAAGCGGATCGAGATCGTCGAAATTTGCGATGTGAGGCAGTATAAGCACGGCGATCTTCAGCTTTGCCTCAGGCTTGGTGGATTGGGCTTGGTCGAGCGCCAGCGCGTCCTCTGCGGGGAGGGCGCGAGCGCGGGCGAAGAACGGGATCAGACCGAGCGCCTCCCAGCCGGTCGCGGCGGCGATGCGTGCCATGCCTTCGACAAACAGAGCCGGATCGCCCCGGAACTTGTTGACCAAGAACCCAGCGATCATGCTCGCATCGGCCGGGTCGAGCACGGCTTTTGTTCCGGCGATGCTGGCGATGACGCCGCCGCGGTCAATGTCGCCGATGAGGATGACCGGTACATCGGCGGCGCGGGCAAAGCCCATATTGGCGATATCGTTGGCGCGGAGATTGACTTCCGAGGCGCTGCCCGCACCTTCGACGAGCACGATGTCTGCTTCATCCTTCAGGCGGGCAAAGCTGTCTTGAACGGCGCCCATCAGTTCGGGTTTGAGCGCCTGATAGTCCGCGGCCTTGGCCTTGCCGTAGACGCGGCCGCGCACGACGATCTGCGCGCCAACCTCACTTTGCGGCTTGAGCAGTACGGGGTTCATGTGAACGCTTGGCGTCACGCGTGCGGCCCGCGCCTGTAGCGCCTGGGCCCGGCCGATCTCCCCGCCGTCGCCCGCGACGGCCGCATTGTTCGACATGTTCTGCGGCTTGAAGGGCAGGACCTTTAACCCGCGTGAGATAAGCGCGCGCGCAAGCCCGGCCACGATCAGGGACTTGCCCACATCGGAGCCCGTGCCCTGGAACATGAGCGCGCGGGCGATCATCCCTAAAATTCGATACCGGCTTGCGCCTTCACACCGTCGGCGAAGTGGTGCTTAACCAGCGTCATGTCGGTGACGAGGTCGGCGGCCTCGATCAGCCCGGGTTTGGCATTCCGCCCCGTGACGATCACATGGAGGTCGGGACGCCGCGCCTTCAGCATCGCGACGACCTCCTCAAAAGACAGATAGTCGTAACGCAGCGCGATATTCAGCTCGTCGAGAATGACGAGGCTGAAGCTGGGGTCGTCCATCAGTTCGACCGCCTTGGCCCAGGCCCGCTCCGCCGCCGCAATGTCGCGTGAAAGGTCCTGGGTCTCCCAGGTGAAGCCTTCGCCCATGGAATACCAGGCCACTTGATCGCCGAACTTCTCCAGGGCGTCGCGCTCGGCCGTATGCCAGGCGCCCTTGACGAACTGGACGATCCCGACGCGTTTGCCACGCCCGATCATGCGCAAGGCCAGACCGAAAGCGGCCGTCGACTTGCCTTTGCCCGTCCCCGTGTGGACGATCAGAAGCCCCTTCTCGACAGTTTTCTCGGCGACCTCGGCATCCTGTACTTCCTTGCGCTTCGCCATCTTGGCGCGATGGCGCTCAAGGTCTTTGTCCTCGACCGATTTGGTCATGTGCTTCTCTTCACAACGAGAGGCTGCCCGGCGACCACGAGAAAGACGCGGCTGGCGATCGCTGCGATCCGTTGATTGAGGTGGCCTTGCGCATCGCGGAACGCGCGGCCCAGCGGGGTTTCCGGCACGAGCCCAAGCCCCACTTCGTTTGAGACCAGCACGGTCGCGTTTTCTCGCATGTGCAGCGCTTGTTCGAGTTGACCCATGGCACGGTCGATGTCGAACGGCACATGCATGATGTTGGAGAGCCACAAGGTCAAACAGTCCACGAGCACGATGGCCCCTTTGGGTGCCGCGCGTATCGCTTCGGCTAATTCGTGCGGCGCCTCGATGGTCTGCCAACCTGCCTCGCGACGCGCCTGGTGTTCGGCGATCCGCGCGGCCATCTCGTCGTCATGAGCCTCGGCCGTGGCGACGTAGACCCAAGGCCGCGGAAGAGACGCGACGAAACTCTCTGCGAAGTGGCTTTTTCCGGATCGGGCGCCGCCAAGAACGAAGGTGATCCTCTCGTCCTCGGGTTTCGCAAGAGCCGTCATCTAAGCCTGCCCGATGAAACGCTCGCGGGAATCCCCCGCGAGCCCCCCGAGCAGGCCCCAGAACACCAGCGTGGTCATGACAACGGCCACGACGAAGCTGTGATGAAGGTTCTCCGGGATGAGGCTTTCGTGGCTGGCGGGTTGCGGCGCCCCGATTACATGAGGCAAAACAAGCAGCGCAAACGCCAAAACCGTCGCCGGCAGCGACCGCACATAGAACAGCAGCCACAACGCCGCGGCCGTCGATACAACGGTCCCGAGCCACCAGAGCTGGCGGGCACCAAGCTCCGCGGCCGGCATTGTTGGCAGTTCCGGCGCAAGTCCGAGACCTGGCGCGAGGGTGAAGATTACAAAACCCGCAAGTCCCCAGAAGACGCCTTGGCGCCACCCGGATAGGCCACCGAGCAGCTCGCTGGCCGCGACCAGGAGCAAAGCGAATCCGATACCCGTCACCACATTGGCGAGAAGCGTGAAAAAGGTCCGCTCGGCGCCGTCCGCCGGGCCCCAGCCTTCACCATGGTCATGGGAATGCCCGGTGGCCTCCGCCCCATGTTCGTGAGCTGCCTCAGCAGCAGGCGCGTCGACGGCCGAACTCTGCTCTTCAAAGACTTCTGCCTTTAAGATCATCGGGACGGTGACGAAGTGCTGCGCGATTGTCATGCCAATGCCCGCAACGATGCCGGCGATGGCTGCAACGAGGATAATGTTGCGAAAGTAATCCATGACTGCTTCTCCCTAGTGGCAGGGGAAGGCCATGGAATGTCGGTAGTCGTGAGCCGCGTTGTGCACGGCCCCAATGTTAGAGAAGCCCACACCACCGACGATGAAAATGCCAAGCAACGCCGCCATGAAAATCGGAACGGCCCGATCAGCCGTCAGGGCAACGGCGCGGTTGTCGTTCGACGCAGGTTTGCCGGAAAGAGTCGTCATCAGGTTTCCTTTCGTCGCCCTCCACCCGAGGGCGCGTTTCAAGGTTGATGCCGCGGCAGGTTTCCTGACTTTGCGGGTCGGTGCATCCCCTCGGCCTTCCCGGAACCTGCGCTCCAGTGGCCAGATGAGGGGTACTCACCGCTTACAGTTGCGGGGGCAGCCACGGAATCGGGAAATCCCTCACCGTGTTCCCTTCTTGCGTCCCGCCTCATGCGAGAACCATCGGCGTCCCGACTATAGTCCGCAAAAGGCGCGCCGCAAGAGGGAACCCTGGCCGCCGGCCCATCACAAGCCCCTGCGACGCATTGACAAACGCGGGCTAGGGGCTCTTATGTGCCTCATTGACGGTTGCTCATTTCGAGCGAACAGGGAACGCGGTATGGATGAAACTCCAAATCCGCGGCTGCCCCCGCAACTGTAAGCGGTGAGCCCAAGCCAAAGCCTTGAAAGCGGTTTTGGGCGCCCGAGCCATTGCCACTGGGAATAGCCCCGGGAAGGCGGCGAAGGGTGAAACCCGCGAAGCCAGGAGACCTGCCGTCGATCTAGTCGTCCGCCGGGCGGGGTGCCTCTGCGGCGGTTGGTTTTTTTGGCCCGATTCGCATCGTGGCCGTCCTGCACCCTTTATTTGCCGCGGCGTCTGATTCGGGACCGCCAGAGGATTTTGAGGGTGACACTTCCCGAGACTACCAGTCCCGAGACCGCCAATTCGGAGACAGCCGAGACCCGGACGGACGAGGCCCAGCATGGGGCCACCGTTCAAGGGCCTATCGTTTTTGTTTGCGTGACCTGTCGCAAGGCAGGCGAAATCGAGGATGGCCCACGCTCAGGCTCCTTGCTTGCCGCAGCCGCTGCTAAGGCCGCCCATGGGACGGGCGTCACCGTTAGGGGCGTGGAATGCCTCGGCAATTGCAGCCGCTCGCTCAGCGCCGCGATGCGGACGCGCGATAGCTGGACCTATGTGTTCGGCGGTCTTGATGCCGCCAACGACGCGCCGGCCCTGATCGAAGGGGCGCGGCTCCTCGTCGACGCCGCCGACGGCATCCTGCCCTGGCGCGGCCGGCCGAACGTCTTGAAGCGCGGCCTGATCGCCCGCATCCCGCCACTCCACTTCACCCCGACCCCGGAGGACCCTGAATGACGTCTGTTGCCCGCGTTCCCTGCACGATAGTGACCGGCTTTCTCGGCTCTGGAAAAACCACTCTCATCCGCCATGTTCTCGCCAACGCCAACGGGCGGCGCCTCGCCGTGATCGTCAACGAGTTCGGCGATGTGGGCATTGACGGCGAGATCCTCAAAGGCTGCGGCAACGAGAACTGCTCGGACGAGAATATCGTCGAGCTGGCCAATGGCTGCCTGTGCTGCACGGTCGCCGACGAATTCGTGCCCGCACTCGACGAGATCCTGGCGCACGAACCCCAGGTCGACCACATCGTCATCGAAACCTCCGGCCTCGCGCTGCCAAAGCCGCTCGTCCAGGCGTTCCACTGGCCGGCGATCAAGAACCGCGTCACCGTCGACGGCGTCGTGGCGGTGGTGGACGGCGCCGCGCTGGCGGACGGCCAAGTCTCTGCCGACCTCGAAGCCTTGTCCGCGCAGCGGGCTGCCGACGACGCGCTCGACCATGACGACCCCATAGAAGAGGTGTTCGAAGATCAGGTCGCCTGCGCCGACCTCGTCGTGTTGAACAAGCGCGACCTGCTCGACACGGACGGACTTGCGCGCGCCATGAAGACGGTGACTGGCACGCTTCCGCGTGGGATCGGCGTCGTCACGGTCTCGGAGGGCAAAGTCGATGCCACCGCCTTACTCGGTCTTGGCATCGGCGCGGAGGACGATATCCAAAACCGCATGACCCATCACAACAACGAGGAAGATCACGATCACGACGACTTCGACACGTTCGTGGTGCCGATAGCGGAAGTCGCCGACCCTGCTGCCATCACCGAGCGAATCGCCGACCTGGCCGAAGCCCACGACGTCTTGCGCGTCAAAGGCTTTGCCGCCGTAACCGGCAAGCCCATGCGGCTTCTCATCCAGGCCGTGGGCCCGCGCGTGACCCATTACTTCGACCGCCCTTGGGGCCAGACCGAGAACCGCCAAGGCAAGGTCGTGGTGATCGGCCTGAAGGGCCTGGACCGCGACGCCGTGGCTAAGTCCCTGGCCGGATAACCTGTAGGCACCGACGATGCACCTCCTGCAGACAAGCAGCACGACGCTCGACGACATCGCCGAGCCGATCGACCTGGGTCAGACCCCCGGCGACATCGTGATCTTGTCGTTCACGGACAGCGATCTCACCGGGATTGCCGCGGCCTATGCGCAAGAGCAGGTGCATCTGCCGTCGGTTCGGCTGGCGCATTTGCGCGATCTGCGCCACCCGATGTCCACCGACCTTTGGCTCGAGACCGTCGCACAACACGCCCAAGTCATCGTGGTGCGGCTCTTAGGGGGACTCGACTGGTGGTGCTATGGCGTCGAAAGACTGGCGGCGGTCGCCCGCGAGCGCGGGATCGCGCTGGCCGTTCTACCGGGCGAGGACAGGGACGATGCGCGCCTGTTCGAGCAGTCGACCTTGGACGAACCAGAACTCAAAACGCTGCTGACCTATTTTCGGGAAGGCGGATCGGCCAACTTGCGCGCGCTCCTACGGCACCTGGCCTGTCTCGGGGGCACGAAACTGGAGGCGCCGTCACCACAGCCCTTCCCCCGAATGGGGGTTTACCGGCCGGGCGAGGGCGTTGTCGATTTCGATGCCTTCTTGGCGCGCCACCATCAAGACGCGGAGCACGCCGGGGACCGGGCAACAGTTCCAATCCTTTTCTATCGCGCCTCGCTTCTCGCTGCCGACACCGGCCCCATAGACGTTCTGTATACGGCTCTTTCCGCGCGCGGGATCCAGCCCGTACCGCTGTTCCTACCCAGTCTGAAGGTTCCAGAATCCATCGCCTTCGTCGGCAGAGCGTTCGAAAGGCTCGGCCCGTCGGCGATTGTCACGACGACGGCCTTTGCTGCTGGTGACGGCGTCTTCGAAGGGTGCGACGCCCCCGTCGTGCAGGCGGTCATCGCCAACACAAGACGCGAAGCCTGGGCCTCCAACCCGCGCGGTCTTGGGCCGGCGGACCTGTCCATGCATGTGGTTCTGCCCGAACTCGACGGGCGCGTGCTGGCGGGAACGCTCGGCTTCAAGGATACGCAGGACAAGGACGATGCTCTAGGCTTTGCCGGTTGTGTCAGCCGCCCCGAACCGGATCGCATCGAGGCGGTCGCCGATAAGATCGCAGCGCTCGTTCGTCTCAGGCATTTGCCCCGCGCGATGCGCAAGATCGCGATCGTTCTACCCGACTATCCGGGTGCGGGCGGACGGGCGGCCTACGCTGTAGGACTCGACGTGCCTGCAAGCGTGCTCGGCGCCATGACCGATCTCGCTGCCGCCGGTTACACGGTCCAGGGCCGTCCCAGCGACACGCGCGCACTGCTCGCGCGCCTGCGCAGCCAAAACAGCCGTCCGGGCCTGGCGCTTGAGGACTATGAAACGCGCCTGGCTGCGCTCCCCGAGGCCGTCGGAACCGCCATGGATGAGGCCTGGGGGAGGCCGGAAGACGATCCGGATTTTCACGACGGCGCTTTTCGCTTTCAGGCCGCCATGTTCGGCAATCTCATTGCCGCGCTCCCGCCCGACCGGGGAAAGACGACGGACCGGCGCGCGGACTTCCACGATCCCGAACTGCCGCCCCGCCATGCGCTTCTCGCCTTCGGACTTTGGCTGCAGCACGAGATCGGCGCCGATGCGGTGCTGCATCTTGGCGCGCACGGTACGCTGGAATGGCTCCCGGGGAATGCGGTTGCGCTCACTGCCTCCTGCTTTCCCGAGGCCGTGCTCGGCGCGTTGCCGGTGTTCTATCCGTTTATTGTCTCGAACCCGGGCGAGGCCGCACAGGCCAAGCGGCGCGTGGCGGCGGTGACCATCGGCCATCTGCCCCCGCCCCTCACAAGCACGGAAATGTCGGGCACGGCGCTGGAGCTGGAGCAGCTTGTCGACGAATATGCGATTGCCGACGGCCTCGATACGCGGCGGCGCGACCGGCTCGCGGGACTGATCGTGGACAAGGCGCGAGAGACCGGGCTCGCCGACGAGGCAGGGCTTTCCCAGGACGAATGCGAACAAGAGGCCTTGCGCAAGATCGATACCTGGCTCTGCGATCTGAAGGACGTGGCGGTCAAGGACGGTCTTCACATCTTCGGCCGAGACCCGCATACGGACGATGCCGATTGGCTGGCTTGCGCGAGCGCCGAGCGTTCCGCGCTCCTGGCCGCGCT
>NZ_JBAWCQ010000025.1:0-11630 GCF_049590335.1 Methyloceanibacter sp. | reverse complement strand
GACGATAAGAGCGATCACGCCATAGGTACCGATTCGACTGTCGTGCATGATCTCGAGAACGCGCGCGCGCTCCCGTCCTCCGCCGAAACCGTCGGCCATATCGGCCAGCCCGTCCTCGTGTAGGCATCCCGTTGCCAGGGCCGTCGCCGCGACGGCGAGCGTGGCCGCCGCAAAGGGCGGCAGGCCAACCGCCAAGCCCACATACAGGATCGCGCCGCCGATCAGACCGACGACGGCGCCGGCAGGAGCAAGCGTCCACGCAGCATCGGCCAGCCGCGTGCCGTCGAGCACCGTGACAGGCAGCCGCGTGCAAAAGGCTAGGCCCGCCTTGAGGTCCGTGCTAATGCCGCCCATGCAACTGAAGTCCTTCTCTCTCGCCACACGTCTTTTTGTGACACTACGCTGAAATGTCCCGATTTTCTTCCTTCAAACAGTTGCGTGCAGCCTGTCTCGACCTGCCCGGTCCGGACCAATCCGCCGCTGATGCGGCCGCCGCGCGCGAGGCCCAGCTAACGAAGCCGCCGGGCTCGCTCGGCCGGCTGGAGGAACTCACGGCCTGGCTCGCGGCCTGGCAGGGGCGCACGCCGCCCACGCTCGGCACATGCGAGATCTTGGTATTCGCAGGGAATCACGGCGTGGCCGCGCAAGGCGTCTCCGCATACCCGCCCGAGGTGACCACCCAAATGGTGGCGAATTTCACGGCAGGCGGCGCGGCAATCAACCAGCTCGCGCGGACGAACGGCGCGCGCCTTCGTGTGACGCCGCTCGATCTCGACCGGCCCACGGCAGATTTCACCGAGGCGCCAGCCATGCAAGAGGCCGAATTTCTGGACGCGGTCGGTATCGGGTACGACCAGGTCACCGGCGAATCCGACCTGGTCGTGCTGGGCGAAATGGGCATCGGCAATACGACGGCGGCGGCGGCGATCTCCGGGGCGCTGTTCGGGGGCGGGGCACGCTTTGCCAGCACCGGTACGGGCGTTGGCAGGGATGGGTTCGGTCGCAAGCGTGCCGTGATCCAACAGGCGCTGCTCTACCACTCCGACGTTCTCGGCGATCCTTTGCGGGCTGCTGCCGCTGTAGGGGGACGCGAACTGGCCGCGATGATGGGCGCATGCCTCGCGGCCCGTCACAAGCGGACGCCCGTACTGATCGACGGCATGGTGTCCTCCTCTGCCGTAGCCCCGCTCAAGGCGCTGCGGGACGATGGGTTGGACCATGCCCGCGTTGGCCACAAATCCGCCGATGCCGGTCATGAGTTTCTGTTGCAGGAGCTCGGCATGAGGCCGCTGCTGGATCTCGGCATGCGGCTTGGCGAAGGAAGCGGCGCGGCCGTGGCACTTCTCGTGCTGCGGGCGGCACTCGCCTGCCACACCGGCATGGCGACCTTCGAGGAGGCGCAGGTCTCCGGGAAATTTTCGTCTTAATGCGGCCCGCCTAGGCTCCCGCAATCGCATGAAAGAACGTGCCGGTGACCTGGCTGCGGCGGGCCCCGGTAGGCCCGAGCGCATTCCCCTCGCCATCGGCTAGTTCGGCGAGCGGCGAATCGTCCCCATCCTCGATCACGCGCGCATAGTGAAATTCATGACCGCGCACGCGCTCTCCAGCGTCCCCCAGCACGCAAGGCTCCAAGAGCTGCGCCTCCCGATAGCCGAGATGCAGCCCCCGGTCCGCGAAGCTTGTGGTGTGGCTCAAGAGCCCGGTCATGGCGTGGCGGGTGCCGTCCCCATCCACGAGGCCCTGGCCCAGCACCATGTATCCGCCGCACTCGCCATGGACGGGCCGTGTTTGTGCGAACTCTGCCAGCTTTGTCTTGAAGCCGGTCGCGGCGGCTAGCTGCCCCGCATGGAGTTCGGGATAGCCGCCCGGCAACCAGCACGCATCGCAATCTGCGTCCGGTCCCTCGTCCGCCAGTGGCGAGAACGGGACGAGCGTCGCGCCTTGCTCCCGCCAGCCTTGGACGAGGTGCGGATAGAGAAAGGTGAAGGCCGCGTCCTGCGCCATCGCAACGCGCATCCCCGGCGGGGGCAGACGGCCCGAGACATGCTCGCCCTGTAGAAGCGGCCGTCGCGCCAGGGCGAGAATCGCGTCGAGATCGAGATGCGCTTCGGCGAGCCCCGCAAGCGCCTCAAATTTGGCCTCCAATTCGTCATGCTCATCCGCCTGGACGAGGCCGAGATGACGCTCGGGCAGGGTGACGGTCTTGTCGCGCGGCAACATACCAAGAATTGGAATACGCAAGCCTTCGACGGCCCGCGACACCAGCCGGGCATGCCGCTCGCTCGCGACTCGATTGAGGATCACGCCCGCGATTTGCACGGCCGGATCATGGGCTGCAAAGCCACGCAGGAGCGCGGCGGCGGACTGCGCTTGCGAGGTGACGTCGATCACCAAAATCACGGGAAGCCCGAACCGCGCGGCAAGATCGGCGGTAGTGCCCGATCGGCCTGGAGAGCCCGCAATCCCATCGAAGAGCCCCATGACGCCCTCAACGACGACGATGTCGGCGGTGGCGGAAGCCTCCGACATCAAAGCGTCGAGCAAGCCCGGCGGCATGGCCCAGCTGTCAAGGTTGATGCTGCCATGGCCGGTCGCCCGCGCATGAAAGACAGGGTCGATATAGTCCGGCCCCGCCTTGACTGGGTGAACTTGACGTCCCCGGCGTCTCAGCGCGGCAAGCAGCGCCAGTGTCACGGTAGTTTTTCCTGCGCCGGATTTGTGTGCGGCGACGATGATCCCGGGAGCACTCAACGTGTGGACCTCCCGTGACGCCGCGCCAATTGCGTTCTATAGCGGGTGTCATGAATGAAGAGGACCGTCCACTCCGGAAGGGATGGACCACCGGAACCTGCGCCACGGCGGCCACCAAAGCAGCCTTCACGGCGCTGCTCACTGGCGCGTTCCCCGACCCCGTGGAGGTTACGCTGCCCGGCGGTCAGCGTCCGGCCTTTGCGCTCGCTACCACGGCCGCCGATGCCGAGCAGGCCACGGCGGGCGTGGTGAAGGATGCGGGCGACGACCCCGACGTCACGCACGGGGCGCTGATTCTGGCGACGGTCCGGCGCGGGCGCCCAGGGGCGGGCGTCATGTTCCGCGCGGGCGCGGGCGTCGGCACGGTTACTCGGGCCGGTCTGCCTCTGCCGCCCGGGGAACCCGCGATCAATCCCGTGCCGCGTCGGATGATGGCGGAAGCACTGGTCGAAGTCGCCCGCGCCCACGGGGTGCCCTGCGATGTGGAGGTCGAGATCGGCGTCGCTAAGGGCAAGGCGCTGGCAGCGAAAACATTGAACGGGCGTCTGGGAATCGTCGGCGGTCTGTCGATACTCGGTACGACGGGCATCGTCGTTCCCTATTCCTGTGCGGCCTGGATCCATTCCATTCACCGGGGCGTCGACGTGGCCCGCGCGGCGGGGCTCGACCATATCGCCGCCTCCACCGGCTCGGCGTCCGAGCAGCTTGTGCAGGAGCTGTACGGATTGCCGGAAACCGCGCTGATCGACATGGGCGATTTCGTCGGCGGTACGCTCAAATACGTCAAGACGCATCCGGTGCCGCAGGTGACCATTGCGGGCGGCGTCGCCAAGATGACCAAGCTCGCGCAAGGTCTGTTGGATCTTCACTCGAAGCGCGGGGCCGTCGACCTTGAGACGCTGGCGGCGTTCTCGCAGGCAGCTGGGGGCTCGGACGATCTGCCCGCACGTATCCAAGGGGCCAACACGGCCGCTGAAGCGTTCGGGCTTGCGGCGGACGAGGGTGTTCCCCTTGGCGACGAAGTGGCGCGCGCTGCTCAACAGACCGCGCTCAAGGTGGTCGCGGGCAAGCCGGTCGCGGTTGAGGTAGTCGTGTTCGACCGACAGGGTCAGCTTGTCGGCCGCGCGCCGTTCGCTCATGCGGGGCCTCCGCGATAGCGGCGGCGATAGTCGGCGTCATAGAGAGCGCTCTCTCTGAAGTCACTGCTCGCGAGTGCGGGGCCCACCAGGATCATCGCTGTCCGTTCGATCGGGTTCGCGTCCAGCTGCGCACACAGCGTGCCGAGTGTGCCGCTTAAGATGCGCTCTTGAGGCCGGCTTGCATGCGCGACGATGGCGGCAGGACAGTCCGCGCCATAAAAGGGCAGCAAAGTCTCGACGATTTTGGGAAGCGCATGGATCGCAAGATGAATGGCGAGTGTGGCCCCTGTCACGGCGAAGGCTTCGAGGCTCTCGCCGACTGGAATCTTCGAGGCGCGTCCCGACACGCGTGTCAGGACCACGCTCTGCGCGATCTCAGGTACGGTTAGTTCGCGGCCCAGCGTGGCGGCAGCCGCGGCGAAAGCCGGTACGCCCGGCGTCAGCGTATAGGGGATGCCGCGCGCGTCGAGCCGACGCATCTGTTCGGCCACGGCGCTGTAGACGGATAGATCGCCGGAATGAAGCCGCGCCACGTCCTGCCCTTGTTCGTGCGCTGCCACGTACTCCGCTTCGATTTCATCGAGGGCCATGGGCGCGGTATTCACGATTCGGGCGGCCGCCGGGCAATAGGCGAGCAGGTCTTCGGAGAGAATAGATCCAGCGTAAAGACACACCGGACAGCGCGCGATCAGATCTCGGCCACGGACGGTGATCAGGTCCGCAGCGCCCGGTCCTGCGCCTATGAAGTGGACGGTCATGTCTCGCGAACTGCGCCTGCGAGCGCGCAGGACACGGGGCCAAGAATGGTGCGGGGGGCGAGTAGCGCCGAATCGGGACCCGCGGCGGCGAGCGCGGCGGCCTCAGCCACCGACGGTACGCCGAACATCTCTTTTACCCTGGGCGAAAACGACTTGCTCCGGGGACCAGCGGCCTCAAGCGCTGCAGGCTTCACAAGGGTCAGTTCGAGACCGCGCGCCGCCGCCGCATCAATGAGGCCCTGCTCGCTACCCTTGCCGTCGGACGTCGCAAGCGCAGTCAGCGCATCCCGGGTCTGCCCTGTCTCCTCCAGGGCTGCCTCGATCGCTGCCTCGATTTCCGCGGCGGTGGCGCCCTTTCGGCAGCCGATCCCAGCAACAATCATACCTTCTCCCAGCTCCATTGCGTCACGGGCATCGCAGGACGCCAGCCGGTCTTGCCGCCGACAGCATCCGCCCGCGAGATGGATATGCGGGCGAGCGTGCCGCCGAGCGCGGCATGCCGCGCAATCAGTTCCGATTCGGTCTCGAGCGTCACTGAGTTGGCCACCAGGCGTCCGCCTGGCTTGAGCGCTGCGACACAGGCTTCAAACACGCCGTCCCCGCTGCCCCCGCCGCCGACAAAAATTGCGTCCGGTGGCAGCAAATCGGCGAGCGCTTGCGGCACGCAGCCCTCCATCACATCGAGATGTGGCACACCGAAGGCAGCAGCATTGCGGACAGCACGCGCGGCGCGGGCCGCATCCGCCTCGATCGCGATCGCGCGCAGCGAAGCATGGGCCAGCAGCCACTCGATCCCGACTGAGCCGGAACCGGCACCCACGTCCCAGAGGAGCTCGCCGTACTGGGGCCGGAGCGAAGAGAGGGTGATGGCGCGAATCTCGCGCTTGGTAATCTGTCCGTCATGGTCGAACAAATCATCGTCGAGCCCCGGGGCATAAGCGAGGATGCGTGCGTGCGGTGCGGCTGCAACCTCTACGGCGACAGTGTTCAGGGCCGCGATGTCCGTCACGTTGAAGCTTCGCGCATCGGCCGTATGTTTGCGCTCGCGGTCACCCCCCAAAGCCTCCAGAACGGTTAGGTGCGACCGGCCGAAGCCTGTGTCCGACAGCAGTGATGCCAGAGCGGCAGGGCCATCGGCGTCCGAGGTCAACGCGAGAATCCGCGCTCCGGGATGCAGGTGCGGCCGGATCCTGTCCAGCGCCCGCCCATGCAGCGACAAGCATGTCGTCTCTGGAAGTGGCCAGCCCAGGCGCGCTGCCGCAAGGCTGAACGCGGAGGGCGCGGGAATGACCCAAGTCTCCTCGGGCGGAACATGGTCTATGAGCGTGGTGCCGACTCCATAAAAGAAGGGATCGCCCGATGCCAGCACGCAGACGCTCCGGCCACGCAAAGCCATGACCTCGCCGGGCGCCAGTGAGAACGGCGACGGCCACGGTTTGGCTACGCCCCGGATCAAGGGCGCTGCGAACGCCAGATGACGCGCGCCCCCGAAGACGATCTCGGCATTCTCGATGAGGTCTCGGGCCCCGCGCCCAAGCCCGTCAACGCCGTCCTCGCCAATCCCCACGATGGACAGCCACCGCTGCGTTGGGGCAGGCTCCGCCGCAAACGGATTAGGAGCGCTCATGAAGATCCTCATTCTCGGAGGCACAATGGAAGCCCGGCAGCTCGCGGGGAAACTCGACACGCGCGATGGCATGAAGGTCACGTTGTCGCTCGCGGGCCGTACCACGAACCCCCGCGCTCAAGGTGTGCCGACCCGCATCGGCGGCTTTGGCGGGGCAGAAGGACTTGCAAGCTTCGTGCGTTCCGAAGAGATCGGTCTGTTGATCGATGCGACCCATCCTTATGCCGACAAGATTTCGGCAAATGCGTTCCGTGCAGCGGGTGAAACCAAGGTCCCGTTTCTGGCCCTGCGCCGTGCGCCCTGGGAAAAACACGCCGGAGACGACTGGACGGAGGCCGGGAGTGTCACCGACGCGGCACAAGCGCTTGGCGCCAAGCCTGCGCGCGTCTTCCTCACACTCGGCCGCAAAGACATCGCGCCTTTCGCCGGGTCGCCGCAACACACCTATCTCATCCGCAGTGTGGATCCCATCGATCCGCCGCTCGCCGTCCCCGATGCGATCTATGTGACCGCGCGCGGGCCCTTCGGCGAGGCGGAGGATCGCGCGCTTCTGGAGCAGCATCGCATTGACATCATCGTCTCCAAGAACAGCGGCGGCGAGGCCAGCTATGGCAAAATTGCTGCAGCGCGGTCGCTCGCGCTTCCTGTCGTCATGGTACGGCGGCCGGCTCTGCCGGATACGCCGTCCGCCGAGACGATCGAAGACGCTCTGGCGTGGTGTGATCATGCGCTCACCGGCGCGGTCATACGCGGGGAGTAGACCAGCGGTGTTTGGCCGTTGCGCGTGACGACCCGGGTCTCGGGAGAGCCGACAATGACGAGCGTCGCCATATCCGCCGGCGTTTCGGCCGCCTTGTCCAAGGTTGTGACGGTGATGGCTTCGTCGTCGCGCCCGACGGCGCGCCCGAAGATCACGGGAGTGGTTGGCGAAAGATGGTGCCCCAGACGCGCGAACGCCTGGCCGAGCTGCCAGGGCCGCGCCGTGGAGATAGGATTATAGAAGGCGATTACGAAACCGCCGGAGGCCGCCGCATCGAGCCGCCGTTCGATCAGCTCCCAGGGCTTGAGATTGTCCGACAGCGAGATCGCGCAGAAATCGTGGCCGAGCGGCGCACCCGCTTTCGCCGCGACGGCGAGCATGGCGGTGATTCCCGGCACGATGCGTAGGTCGAGCGCGCGCCAGGCCTCGGGGCCGTCCTCGATTTCCCCGCACACGGCTGCCGCCATGGCGAACACGCCAGGATCGCCGCCTGAGACCATGGCCACATGAGCGCCGGACGCCGCGTGGGCCAACGCGACCTGCGCCCTTGTGCCCTCTACACGATTGCCGGACGGATTACGGGCTTGGCCATCGCGCAACGGGACGCGGTCGAGATAGGGCCCGTAACCGTAGAGGGCTTGGGCGCTGGCAAGCGCCTTGCGCGCCTCGGGCGTGAGAAAGCGGTCATCGCCGGGACCAAGACCAACGACGGTCAAACACCCGCTCATCGCCGTTCCTCCCAGCCCGGTACGAGCACGATGGCAAAATAGGGGGCCGTCATATCGAGCTTGTCGGTGAGCTTCATCACCGCCGAATTCGTCATCGTTCCCCGCTCCACATAGATCGCCCGGTCGAGGCACCCGGCCCGCTCGCAAGCGCGGCGGATCTTCGGCAGATGTCGGCCAATTTTCATCACGACGGCGGCGTCGCAATCGCTCAGGCGCCGCTCCAGGTCTGCCTCGGGCAAGGTCCCCGGCAGCACTGTGAAGACGTCGTCGCCTTGGGTGATCGGCGCAGCCGCCGACGACCAGCAACCCGACATGCCGGTTACGCCCGGAATGACCTCGGTCCGATAGCGGCGACCGAGGCGTACATGGATATGCATGTAGGAGCCGTAGAATAGCGGATCGCCCTCGGACAGAACAGCGACATCCCGTCCGTCGTCGAGATAGGAGGAGACCGCCGCCGCCGACACGTCATAGAAGTCGGCGATGGCATCGCGATAGGCAGCCTGCTCCTTGGGGATTTCCGTGGTGATGGGATAGAGTAGCGGCAATTCCTCGGCGCCAGTCAAATGACCCTCGACGATGCGACGCGCATTGCTGACATTACCGGCCTTTGCGAAATAGGCGACGACGTCCGCGGATTTCAGCGCATTCAGCGCCTTGACCGTGAGCAGCTCGGGGTCGCCGGGTCCGACGCCGACGCCGATCAATCGGCCGGTCATGCGGCTCATAGTCTCATCCTCATATGCCTTTCTTGGCGAGTGCGTTCAGCGCCGCTGCCGTCATGGCGCTGCCGCCCATGCGTCCCCGCACGATAAGCCACGGGACGCCACAAGACCGTTCGGCAAGCGCATCCTTGGATTCGGCCGCGCCGATAAAGCCAACTGGCACGCCGAGAATGGCGGCGGGTTTCGGTGCGCCTGCGCTCATCATCTCAAGGAGATGAAACAAGGCCGTAGGCGCGTTGCCGATCGCAACCACCGCGCCTTCGAGCCGGTCGGGCCATAGCTCGAGTGCCGCCGCCGAGCGGGTCGTACCGAGCTCTTCGGCAAGCTTGAACGTGCGCTCGTCCCTCAAAGTGCAGACCACGTCGTTGTTTGCCGGCAGACGCGCGCGTGTGACTCCGTGCGCCACCATTTGCGCATCACAAAAGATCGGCGCGCCGTTCTGTAGCGCGCGCCGCGCTGCCGGAACGAAGTCGTCGGCGAAGGCGATGAACTCCGCCGCGTCGACGCGTCCGCAGGCATGAATCATGCGCACGGCGATGTCCGCTTGCTCTGGCGTGAAGCGCGAAAGATCAGATTCGGCGCGAATAATCGCAAAGGACCTTTCGTAGATCGCCGCGCCATCGCGAATATAGTCGTGCTTAAGCATTCTCGTTCTCCGCGACAATCCTGCATACCGTTTCGGCCACCGCATCATCTGTATACAGAGTGCCATCCGACAGATGAAGAACGGGGTCACCCTCGATGATGCGGGTTCCTTGCGCCGTACCCAAAATTGTCAGCGGCGCCGGCCGAGGATGCGCGCAACCTTTGCTACATCCCGATACATGGAGCGCGAAGCTGCCTTGCGGAAGACGCTCGGCGATTTGCGCCGCCAGCTCGCGCGATGGGATGAACCCCGAGGCACAAGCCGGCGCGCCGGCGCAAGCCGCTATACGCCGCCTTGAATCGCGTGCATCCACAATGAAGCCGAGCGTATCGGCGGCCGTTCCGAGCGCGAACGCGGTCATTTCATCGATGGGCCCGAGCAGAAGCGTGCGTTGCGGCGCGAGCGCCGCCCAGTCCGCGCCATTCGCCCCGGCTATGCGGGCGAGTGCAATGAGGCCGAGGGCGTGAGCCTGACCGAACGGAAGCGCCACCCCGATGGCACAAGTTCCATCGAGCAGGCGATGCAGTCCTATGGTCTCGGTGGTTCGCAGGGCGGGGGGTTTGGGCGCGGTCGCGATCCGGTTTCCGGCCGCGCGCAAGAACCGGTCTAGCCCCTCGCGCGCCACCACATCGCGGGCCCGCACGTGGGCACCGCTTTCGGCAAGCGCCGTCAGCAGGTCGACGATCAGGCTTACCGCGTGCTCTATACGCGTCACGCCCAGCGGGGTTGCGGTTTCGTGGTCGCCGCCTATGCTCACCAAGAGCTGCTGCACGGCGTCTCCGTCCAGGATACGCACACGGACATCCGCGGCCAGTTCGTCTAGCGAGATGGGGCCGCCATCATCGATCGCGACCGAGACTTTTGGCGCAAGGTCCAGCCCGCGCGCGGCGATTGCCTGACGCATCTCGGCGGCAAGGTCGCGCGGCTGAAACCCTGCTCTGGGGTGCGCGGGCAGCGGCGACACCAACAACGGTACATTGTCGTCGAAGGGAATTTCGAGGCCCGCGACAGTGTTTGCGAAAAGCGGTGCCGAGATCTCCGTCAGTCCGCGAATCTGTAAGCTGCCCCGCGCCGTGATCTCCATGAGCCCGTTGCCATGGGTGCGGGCGGCCGCGCACAGTGCGGCGAAGTCATCGATGGCCATCGATCCGGACGGCACGATGCGCGCGAGCAGCCCATCGCCGGTCTCCATAGGAGCCGATAGGGTAGGACAGGCGCCGCGCGCGAGGGTTACACCGGTGTTGATATCTCGAATTGGCCGCGTACTCATTGCGCTGCCTCCGCGACGCCAAGAAGGTCATCCGTCCCAAGATCGTTGCGTTTGGGATGCCACAGGCCTCTCCGGCGCGCATCCTCCAGGCGCTCGGCAATCGCGCGCGCTGCCTGCGGATTCTCCCGCACCAGAAAGTCCCGCACAGTCGCATCCGCAAGATAGGCGCCATGGATCGCATCGAACAATGCGCCCGAGACCGCATCGGTTACTTCCGCGAAGTCCGCGAGCCGGTCGACCGTTTCGGCTAGTTCCGCCGCACCGCGCGCCCCATGGCGCATCATACCTTCGATGAAGGCCGGGCTGATCGCACGGGCCCGGACAATGCGGGCGAGAGCTTGCGGGAGAAGCCGCGCCTTCGGGGCCTCGGGGTTAGTAGTATCGAGCACGACGAGGTCGGGCTTTGCGCCGAGCGAGCGTGCAGCCGCGGCGAACCCGCCGATATGGGCCACGTCCTCGGCGCCCTCGAGAATGTCGCGGGTGGGATCGTCGCTCAGGTGAACGAGAAGATCAGCGCGAGCCACGCGGTCGGCAAAGGCGCCGCGCCGCGCGGTGCCCGTTCCGTCTGCACCGCCATAGACATGCGAGGTGGCTGCGAGATAGGCTGCTCCCAAAGTTTCATCGGATACCTCGCTGGAGGTTTCGTCGGACACCCGCGCGCCAAGCAGATCTTCGATCCCTGCACCATAGGCACCCGGGGCATTGCCGAAGATGCGCTCTGGAATGGCATTCTGCGTTTCGTTGATTACAGCCGCGAGCGGGTTGTCGTGCGCGTCCTCATCGCGCGCTGCCACAAGCTTCACGGCCGCATCCAGAAGGGCAATTTGGGACGGGAAGAGATCCCGGAACAGCCCCGAGATCCGAAACGTCACATCGACGCGCGGCCGACCCATGACGGCGGGCGGCATCACTTCGACGCCCGTGACGCGCCCGGTGGCCGGATCCCAAACGGGGCGGCACCCCATCAGGGCAAACCCTTGCGCGATCTCCTCGCCGCCGGTTCGAAGGGTCGTGCTGCCCCACAGATCGATGACAAGCGACCGAGGCATGTCCCCATGCTCTTGCATATAGCCGCGCACGACCTCATCGGCCGCACCTGCGCCCAATTCCATGGCCGTCCGCGTTGGCAACACGCGCGGGTCGGCCGTGTAGAGATTGCGCCCGGTGGGCAGCACATCGCGGCGCCCTCGTGACGGCGCACCGGCCGGACCGGCGTGCACGCGCTT
>NZ_JBAWCQ010000024.1:0-1720 GCF_049590335.1 Methyloceanibacter sp. | reverse complement strand
CCTTGGCCTTGAATGCCGGCGAGTGGTTCCGCCGAGGTCGTCTGCTCATCGTTCGCTCCTGATTCGCTGACACAATCGTGCCCGCTGTCAGGCAGACAAACCACCTATCCCACCGTCCGAAATTGTGTGACCACCTCTGCTGACGTGTGTCCGCCCTTAATATGCGACTTCCACGCGCCGCGGGCCTGTATGGAGGTGCGAGGATCGGGTCCAATAGACTGGCCATACGTCATTGCACCTTAGGATTGATCTTAGCGCCGTAAGCGTCCGGCCAAGCTTTCGATTACCCACAACTTTCTGTAGTGATGGCGGCGCCGAGTTGGATGTCTGCCAGCCGCGACAGTCCGCGCCATATGACCATGTTGCCCGGAGGTGGGTCGCTTGCGCGCGCCAGATAGCCGCCAAGCCGGGCGAGTTTGATCAAGTAGGTTCCGAGAGTCTTGCGACCCACGGGCTTGCCGGCATCCTTGATCATCTTCTCGAGAAGCTGGATTTCCAGTTCGCTCAGCGCAACGGTTGCCGGGGCTTGCGGAGCTACGCGCGCGAGCATCGTTATCCAGAAGACACGCCAGCTCACGATGCTATAGAGGGCGATCAGGTTCGTCAGGCGTTCCGCGGTTCTCAGCCTTGCGTCCTCGGCGCGGCATCCGGATTTCAGGATCTTGTGGAACGTCTCGATCTTCCAGCGCATGGCGTACCAGTCGAGCTTTTCAATGGCCTCCTTGCGCGATGACACCGGCATATCGGTCAGCAGTTTCCAGTTAATTGGCTTCCTATTCTTTGGTGCGCCGCGCTCACTGGCATGGATCACGACGAGATCCAAGGCGGGGTAACGTTTCTGCTTGCCGATTGGCGGCAACACCCGGATGCGGGCGTACCTGATCTCAAGCTCGGCAACGTCCGCCTCGCCCTTGTCGTCACGCACCTCGATGCGATGGATGCCCTTCAGCGTCACCTCCTTCATCGCGTCGGAGACGGTGCGCATCCCATCATCGGCAAGCCGGTCAACGCAGGTGCGAACCAGGAAATGTGTGCCGACATCCTGGGCCGCACAAAACAACTCGTAGATGTCGCTTTCTCGATCGCCAATGTGAACGCATCTTCCTGGGTCGGCCAGAAGGTCTGTCGACTGCCGCACATTCTCGAGCCAGCGGTAGCTTTCCTTCTCCTCGATCGGAACGCGGGTCGGATTGACTTTACGTTTGAGCGCTCGCGTCCCTTTGAATTTCTTGCGCGTCCAGAATTTGATTGCGGCCAATCCGAGCGGCAAGCCCGAAAGCGTGACGACCAGGCTCGAATGCATCAAGATCCCACATACTGTATGTGCTCGCAGGCGACCGGCCTTGTCTCGGCCGCTGTTGATCGCTTTGGTTACGCCGATGGCGTCGGTATTCTCGCGCTGATAGGAAAATTCCGTCGTATCGTGCAGCACCAGAGCCAGACCATCGGCCGCAGCAAAACGATCGCGTGTCGCATTGAAATGTCCTGCCAGAATGTCTGCTTCGCTGACGCGTTCATTGGACAAGAAGCGGTATGCCGCTTTGGTATTTGCCCAATCCTGGCAGGCGAACGGAATGCTACCGCCGACGGTGCGTGCGATGCTGCTCAGAAGAGCAACAAAACGCCGCTTCAGCCGCAAATCTTTGAACACGCTCGCGGTGCACTCGTCCTCGACCCACGCCTCGATACTTCCGTTTAACGCGCACGCCTCATCCTTCGC
>NZ_JBAWCQ010000023.1:0-2368 GCF_049590335.1 Methyloceanibacter sp. | reverse complement strand
CTTCTGGACCGGCGTTATGGTGACTGCTCAATGGCGGGAGGCTGAGCCCTCCCGCCATTGAGCTCATTTTTTGGAGAGCGAATAGTGTTTTTGTATCGATGCGTGCTCCTGATTGCGGCACTCCTGTTTTCCGCCAGCGCGGCGCAGGCCGCGGACCCGCTTCCGTCCTGGAATGACGGCCCAACCAAGGATGCGGTCGAAGCCTTTGTCATGAAGGTCACCGATAAGGACGGTCCGGACTTTGTCCCGCGTGCGGATCGCGTTGCCGTGTTCGACAATGACGGAAATCTCTGGGCCGAAAAGCCGGTCTATTTTCAGCTTCTCTTCGCCATCAATCGGGTGAAGGCCATGGCGCCCGATCATCCAGATTGGAAGGACAAGCAGCCCTTCAAAGGCGCGATAGAAGGGGACATGAAGGCGCTCGCCGCGTCCGGCGAGAGGGGGCTTCTCGAACTCCTGGCCGCCAGCCACACTGGCATGTCGTCCGCGGAGTTCCAGAAGATCGCGGGCGAGTGGCTCGCCACGGCGAAGCATCCGCACTTCAAGCGGGGCTACACCGAACTCGTGTATCAGCCGATGCTCGAGCTTCTGTCTTATCTGCGCGACAATGGATTCACCACCTATATCGTCTCCGGCGGCGGGATCGAATTCGTCCGCAACTTCTCAGAACCGGTCTATGGAATTCCGCCTGCGCAGGTCGTCGGCTCGAGCATCAAAACCGAATACAAACTCGTTGACGGCGAGCCGAAGATCATGCGCTTGCCGGAGATGAACTTTATTGACGATAAAGCCGGAAAGCCCGTCGGTATCAACCAACACATCGGCAAACGCCCCATCTTTGCGTCAGGCAATTCGGATGGGGATTTTGAAATGCTGGAGTGGACGACGGCGGGCGAGGGTCCGCGTTTCGGTCTCATCGTCCATCACACCGACGCCGAGCGGGAATATGCCTACGACCGGGACTCTCATGTCGGCCGCCTCGATAAGGCGCTCGATCAGGCAGCCGATCGCGGCTGGACCGTGATCGACATGAAAAACGACTGGAACCAGATTTTTCCGGCTCCCGACTAGCCGGCCTCCGCCTAACATAAGCAAAGGAGAGAAAAGAGGTTGCATCCCCTCCGAAAGATGCGTTGCCGAGCGTCCCGGACTGGGCGATATAGCATTGGTAGGGTCGGGCGCCCCGGAGGGGGTGTCCGATCATGGTGCCAGTGTGACACCGAGTAAAATGGCGCCCCAACGGCGCTGCCTAAGGAGAAAGACCCTATGAAACGATTGAGCCACGTCTTGTGTGGTGTCGCGGTCATGCTGATGGCTGCAAGCGCCGCCCCCGTCGCCAACGCTCAGGCATTGATGGTCTATAAGGACGGTGCTTCGGCCGCCCAGATCAAGAAAGACCGTGTCGCGTGCCACGAATGGGCTGTCCAGCAGACGAACTTCGACCCGACCGCAACGTATAAGGCCCAGGAGGCCGGCGTCCGGACAAAGACGATCATGGAAGTCTCTACCGCGCTGAACGAACAGGCAGGTGGTACGGATCCGCGCTGGACCGCAGGTGGGTTTGGCAATACGCGTACGTCTGCCGACGTTCGCCGTCTCAATGCACTTTATGCTGACTATCTCAGGGCCGGGGCACTATGCCTCGAAGGCCGCGGCTACGCCGTTACTCAATAGGAGCTCAGACCATGCGATCGATGATTTCTAAATCGGGCCTCGGGCTCATCTGTCTGCTCGCGGCTCCGGCGACTGTCTCCGCCGCCTCAGGCACCTATATGTGCGCATTCACTGATATATATGAGTGCGAGCCGGTGAAAGGTTGCAAACGCGTATCGCACGATTTTGCCAACCTCGCGCCAGTGCTGAAATTCGACTTCGACAAAAATGTCATGCATTCGGATGACTTTGGCTCCGAACCGCGAGAGGTTGAGATGAAGCACATCGAGCAGAAGGGCGATATCGTTCTGCTCCATGGTGTCGGCGCTAACCAGGAGTCGCCCCGCTCATACAGCGCAGCTATCTCCACCAAGACAGGCAAGATTCACGCTGGTATCAGCACGGCTGATGCCACTCTTTCGCTGACCGGAGACTGCGTGGACGGACTTTAGTCCGTGACACGACGGCCGGCAGTCGCCCGCCGGCAACAACAAGTTTGATGCAACGGGCAGGTGCTAGCACCTGCCCGTTCTTCGTGGGAAAGTGCTTCCTTTGTGCCCCATTCTCGTCCACAGAGCGGAGTCGTTTTGGACAGCCGACACAAACCCTCCGACATAAACGAGCCCTCGAATAAAGAGTCAGCGCCGGGGGTCGGTTCCACGCTGCCGACGCGTTCAAAGCTCTTTCTGTTGATCGGTGTCGCCGCGCTCGCGAG
>NZ_JBAWCQ010000022.1:0-19958 GCF_049590335.1 Methyloceanibacter sp. | reverse complement strand
CTCTTCGAGGAAGGCGCCGAGCACGACATTGAGGCGGACGAAGCCGAGGACGCAGATTCCGAGGACACAGGCGCCGAGGACACCGGCTCTGACGACGATGAAGATAAAGAGTAGTATCCGGACAACGCCGCTTCTCCTTGAAGCGAATCTATAATCGACAGCGAGGCAGGATGGTTCCTGCCTCTTTTTTTGTCCCGCCGCGGTGACAGGCCCATGGTCCCCGCCGGCGCCACCGGCACAACAGCTGGTGTCAACCTGTGAGTTGACGACGATCTCCCCGATCTTCACAGGATTGACACCTGGCCGGCCCCCCGCAATTGGCTACTCTTGGACATGACCGCACTGATTCGCCATACGCCCCAAGAGCCCCGCCCCGAGACCCCCAACTTTCGGGAAGCCCCGCATAACCTGGAGGCGGAGCAGGATCTGCTCGGCGCTATCCTCGTGAACAACGAGGCGCTAGACCGTGTCTCCAACTTTCTGAAGCCGGAACATTTCTTCGACCCGCTGCATGGGCGCATCTTCGAAGCTGTGGCCAGACTCATTATGGGCGGCAAACGCGCGACGCCCATCACGCTCAAAACCTTCTTCCAGTCGGACCCACCTGTGGGCGACCTCACCGTCCCGCAATATCTGGGACGCCTTGCGGCCAATGCGACGACGATCATCAATGCCGAAGATTACGGGCGCACGGTCTACGATCTGGCGCTGCGGCGGAACCTGATCGATATCGGCGAGACCATGGTCAACACGGCCTACGACTCGCCGATCGATGCGGAGCCAGCGGCGCAGATCGAGGAGGCCGAACAGAAGCTCTACGAGCTTGCCGAGACGGGCAAATACGGCGCCGGCTTCGAACCGTTTTCCTCCGCCCTCACGGACGCGATCGACATGGCCGCCAATGCCTATCAGCGCGATGGCGGGCTTTCCGGTCTGGCAACGGGATTTGCGGACCTTGACCAGCGGGTGGGCGGTCTTCAAGCCTCCGACCTCGTCATCCTCGCCGGACGTCCATCAATGGGCAAGACGGCGCTCGCGACGAACATTGCCTATCACGTGGCCAAGGCCTACACGGCCGATCCGCATACCGGGGAAGCGACGGACGGCGCCGTGGTCGGCTTCTTCTCGCTGGAAATGTCGGCGGAGCAGCTCGCAACCCGTATCATTTCCGAGCAGTCCCAAATCTCCTCGGAGAAGATCCGCCGCGGCCGCATCGATACTGGGGATTTCGACCGCATCGTCGAAGCCTCCCAGGAACTCCAAAACCTGCCACTCTTCATCGATCAGACCGGTGGTATCTCGGTGGCTCAGCTATGTGCCCGCGCCCGGCGGCTAAAAAGGCAGCGGGGACTTGGCTTTATCATTGTAGACTATCTTCAGCTTTTAACGGGTTCGTCCCGGCGGGCCCAGGAAGGCCGGGTCCAGGAAGTGTCCGAAATCACCACCGGCCTGAAGGCTCTCGCCAAGGAGCTTCACGTCCCAATTCTGGCCCTGTCGCAGCTTTCAAGGCAGGTCGAGCAAAGGGATGACAAGCGGCCGCAGCTGGCCGATTTGCGTGAATCGGGGTCCATCGAACAAGATGCCGATGTGGTAATGTTCGTGTTCCGCGAGGAATATTATTTAGAGCGCAGCCAGCCTCGCGAGAACACCGAAGAGCACAGACAGTGGCAACAGGACATGGAAGCGGTCATGGGCAAGGCCGACGTCATCGTGGGCAAGCAGCGCCACGGGCCGACGGGAACGGTGACGCTACAGTTCACGCCGGAGTTCACCCGCTTCTCCAATCTCGCGGCCTCGGAGCGTCTGCCGGAGCGGATGGAGTGAGGGCTTCGGCCGCAGAGCCGAGTAGCACCGACGATAGCGTTATGCACGACACGGCGATTCTGACGATCGATCTCGCCGCCCTCGCCGACAATTATCGAAACTTGCGCGAACGCACCCGCCCAGCCGAATGCGCAGCCGTGGTCAAGGCGGACGCATACGGTCTTGGCATGGTGCAAGCTGCGTCCGTGCTATGGCGCGCCGGTTGCCGAACCTTTTTCGTGGCCACGATCGCCGAGGCCATCGACCTGCGGATCGTGCTTCCCGACGCCGTGATCTATGTCCTGAACGGTGTCTTGACCGGAACGGCAGCGACGTTCCAAGAGCACGGGCTTCGTCCGGTGCTCAACAGCGCAAACGAAGTCCGCGACTGGGCCGACTATTGCGCGCATGTCCGCAAGGCCCTTCCCTGTGCCGTCCACGTAGACACCGGCATGAACCGGCTCGGCCTATCGGCTACTGACATAGACGAAATCCGGGATGGCACCGAGCTCTGGCAGACGCTCGCCCTGTCCTTGGTCATGAGCCATCTGGCCTGCGCAGACGACCACACGCATGCCAAGAACGCGCACCAGCGCGCGCGCTTCGACGCCGTTCGGGCGAAGCTTCCCGAGGCCCTCACAAGTCTTGCCAACTCCGCCGGGATCTTGCTGGGGCCCGATTATCATTACGACCTCGTGCGGCCGGGCATTGCGCTCTATGGCGGCCATCCCCAGCGCCAGGGCGAAAACCCCTTCCGCGCTGTGGTGCACTTGATGGGCCGAATCCTGCAAATCCGCCATGCCGCCCAAGGCGAAAGTGTCGGCTATGGAGCCACCCGGACGCTTCAGCGGCCGACGCGCATTGCGGTTGTCTCCGCCGGCTACGCGGACGGCTTGTTCCGCGCGCTCTCTGCCGGAGACGGCGAAACGGGGCTGACGGCCTATCTCGGCCCCTATGCGGCACCCGTCCTCGGACGGGTCTCCATGGACCTTGTCAGCGTGGACGTCACCGACGTGCCGGAGGCATTTTGCCAGCGCGGCGCCTGGGTTGAACTCCTCGGCCCCAATGTCAGCGCCCATACAATGGCGGCCCAGGCCGGGACCATCGACTACGAAGTACTGACGAGTCTCGGAAACCGCGCTACACGCCGCTATATCGGTGGTTGAGCAGAAGCGCTGAGCACACCGATAAGCATGGCAAAACAATCCAAGGCTTTTATCTGCCAGTCCTGCGGTGCCGCCGCCACGCGCTGGTCCGGCAAATGCGCCGCCTGCGGCGACTGGAACTCGCTTGTCGAGGAAGCAGGCACGCCGACCCAATCGCCCGCGCTCGTGGCCATCAAGGGCGGCAAAGGGCGTCAGGCCCGCTTCGAGACACTCAACGCCAAGACCGAGGATGCACCCCGGCTCAAGACCGGGATAGCCGAGCTGGACCGCGTCCTGGGCGGCGGTTTGGTGCCGGGCGCGGCGGTCCTCGTGGGCGGCGATCCGGGTATCGGCAAGTCTACGCTTCTGTTGCAAACCGTGGCGGAACTCGCGCAGGACGGGGCGCCAGTCATTTACCTCTCAGGCGAAGAAGCCACCGCCCAAGTTCGGATGCGGGCGGGACGGCTGGGCATTGCCGACGCACCCGTGGCGCTCGGAACCGAAACCAACGTGGCCAACATCATCGCCACGTTGAGTAGCGGCCCGCCACCTGCCCTCGTCATTATCGATTCCGTGCAGACCTTGTGGTCCGAAGGCATCGAGTCCGCGCCCGGTACGATCTCGCAGCTCAGGGGCTGTTCCGCCGCGCTGATCAGCTATGCCAAGGCCAGCGGTACCACCGTGATCCTCGTGGGCCATGTGACCAAGGACGGTCAAATCGCGGGGCCCAAGGTGATCGAACACATGGTCGATACGGTGCTGTATTTCGAAGGCCTGAGCGGCCACCAGTTCCGAGTCCTGCGGTCGGTCAAGAACCGCTTCGGGCCCACCGACGAGATCGGCGTCTTCGAAATGCGCCTTGAAGGCCTGCGCCAGGTCGAAAATCCCTCGGCACTATTTCTCAACGATGCGGACCGGGGTTCCCCGGGGACTGCCGTGTTTGCTGGGATGGAGGGCACGCGGCCGATACTCGTCGAAATTCAGGGCCTCGTGGCCCAAAGCGTACTGGGCACGCCTCGGCGCGCGGTCGTCGGATGGGACCAAAACCGCCTCTCGATGCTGCTTGCCGTTCTCGAGGCACGCTGCGGCGTGCGGCTTGGCGGCCACGACGTCTATCTCAATGTCGCCGGTGGCCTGCGTCTGACAGAGCCCGCCGCCGATCTCGCCGCGGCTGCGGCCCTGCTGTCGTCCTTTACTGGGCGCGCGGCGCCCGAAGACACGGTCTATTTCGGCGAAGTCAGCCTGACCGGCGCGGTCCGCGCGGTGGGTCATTCGGACCAAAGGCTGAAAGAGTCGGCCAAGCTCGGCTTCGTGCAAGCGGTAGCGCCGGCGAGCAAAGGCCCCGCCGAACACGATGCGGCCGGCATCGCGCTCAACCCCGTATCCCAACTCGAAGAACTCGTGACCTGGTTCGCCGTGCCCGAGGGTTAAGCCTGCCCTTCGATTGCTACGAAGTGTGACCTCCAAGTCATTGCGCTAAGGGGCGCAATCGTGCTTCATCCGCGAGAATCGTGATAGTCTAACGTCGTTCGTCCGAGGGAGCGTCGCTGCATGCCAATCTCCTGGCTCGATATCATTTTGATCGTTATCATGCTCATCTCGGGCTTCCTCGCGATGGTGCGTGGTTTCACCCGGGAGGTCCTCTCAATCTTCTCCTGGGCCATGGCTGCGGTCGCCGCGCTGTACTTCACACCGCGCTACTACGAAGTCCTTACCCCCTACATCGACAATCCGAGCATCGCGCAGATCGCCTTCGCGGCGGCGGTATTCATCGTGACGCTGATCGTCGTGAGCCTCATCACCTTCCGCATCTCCGACAAGGTGCTGGACAGCCGTGTGGGCGCGCTCGACCGGTCACTCGGATTCGTCTTCGGCCTGGCCCGTGGCTTCCTCTTGGTGGCCATCGTCTTCATTCTCTTCACCGCGCTTGCCAGAGACCAGCCAGACTGGATCCGCGACGCGCGCTCCTATCCTATTTTGCAGCGGACCCAGGTCGCCATCGAGTCGCTGCTGCCGACCAATCCGGAAGAATACCTGCCCAAAGACGACGACGAGGGCAGCGAAGCGGGCACGGAGGGCGCTCCGGCGCAGCAAACCGCACCGCTTTAGACACGCGCTTGTGTCAATGTATCCAGTTGCGTGGCATTAAAGCCCCGGACGGGGCGACTATTTATTCATAGGGAAAGGCCGGTGCCCGTGACAGACCGAAACGATCAAACCAGGCAGCTCCGCTGGCTCGAAGAGGACCGGCTCCACGAAGAATGTGGGGTTTTCGGCATCTTTAACCATCCCGACGCCGCCGCGTTGACGGCGCTCGGTCTCCATGCGCTTCAGCACCGCGGCCAGGAAGCGGCCGGCATTGTCAGCTTTGATGGCGAACACTTCCATACCGAACGCCGCATGGGCCTCGTCGGGGACCACTTCACCTCACGCCCCGTCATCGATCGCTTGGACGGCGACATGGCCGTGGGCCATGTGCGCTATTCCACCACGGGCGACGCGGTCATGCGAAACGTCCAGCCCCTCTTCGTCGATCTGGAGTCCGGCGGGTTTACCCTTTGCCACAACGGGAACCTTACCAATGCCCTGACCTTGCGCGAGATGCTGATCAGCAAGGGCGCCATTTGCCAGTCGACCACCGACACCGAAGTCATTCTTCACCTGGTTGCACGCAGCGAGAAACGGAACTTCGTCGAGCGTTTCGTCGAGGCGCTTCTGCAAGTCGAGGGTGCTTACGCATTCGTGGGCATGACCAACAAGAAGCTGATCGGCGCGCGCGACCCCTACGGCATTCGCCCGCTCGTGCTGGGCCGTCTCGGCGACGCCTGGGTGCTGGCGTCCGAATCTTGCGCGCTCGACATCATCGGCGCCGAGTTCGTCCGCGAGGTCGAGAATGGCGAAGTGATCATCGCGACCCGGGACGGCCTCGAGAGCCACCGCTTCATGCCAGAAAATCCGGCCCGACTGTGCATCTTCGAGTACATCTACTTTGCCCGCCCCGATTCCATTATCGATGGCCGCTCCGTCTACGATGTCCGCAAAGCCATGGGCCGGCAGCTTGCTCTCGAAGCCCCCGCCGATGCGGATATGGTCGTACCTATTCCCGACAGTGGCGTTCCGGCCGCGATCGGCTACGCCCAAGAATCCGGGCTCCCGTTCGAATACGGCATCATCCGAAATCACTATGTGGGCCGGACCTTCATCGAGCCGGAGCAGCAGATCCGGCAGCTTGGCGTCAAGTTGAAACACAGCGCCAACCAGCTGCAGGTCAAAGGCAAACGCATCGTGCTGATCGACGACAGCGTGGTACGCGGCACCACATCGGTTAAAATCGTACAGATGATGCGCGAGGCTGGTGCGAAGGAAGTGCATATGCGCATTTCGAGCCCGCCCATCACCCATCCGGACTTTTACGGCATCGACACGCCGAACCAGGACAAACTGCTTGCCGCGAACCGCACGCTCGAAGAGATGCGCGCGTTTATGGGCGCGGACTCCCTGGCATTTATTTCCGTCGACGGCATCTATCGCGCCATGGGCTTTGAGGGCCGCGACGATGACAATCCTCAGTTCACAGATCACTGCTTCACGGGCGAGTACCCGACCCGTCTTCGCGACCGCGAAGGTCCGCCGCAGCAGAAGCAGCTTTCCTTCCTTGCCGAAGTCGGTTGACAGGCACGTCTCTCAAAGACCGGATCGCCTTGATCACCGGCGCCTCCCGGGGCATCGGGCGCGCCACGGCCAAGCTCCTTGCGGACGAAGGTGCGAAGGTGCTGCTGCTCGGCCGCGATCAGAAGACGCTCGAGGCCGTCGACGACGAGGTAAACGCGGCGGGCGGCAAGGCAACGCTCATCCCGCTGGACCTGCAAGACGGCGCGTCGATCGACCCGCTCGGTCCCTCGCTCTATGAGCGCTTCGGCCATCTGGACATCTTCGTCGGCAACGCCGCCATGCTCGGCGGGTTACGGCCCCTCACCCATATTCCCTCGGATATCTGGGAGAAGGTGCTGGCCACCAACCTCACCGCCAATTGGCGCCTGATCCGCACGCTCGATCCGCTGCTGCGCCTATCGGATGCGGGACGCGTCGTCTTTGTCACGTCTTCGCGCGTGGCCGCGCAAGGGCGTGCCTACTGGGCCCCCTACTCGGTTTCGAAGGCGGGGCTCGAAACACTGGCGAAGACCTATGCCAACGAGACCGCGGACAGTCCGGTTAAGGTCAATCTGGTGGACCCGGGCGCGACCGCAACAGCGATACGGGCCGAAGCCTATCCGGGCGAGGACCAAAGCACGATTAAGAGCCCGGAGCAGATTGCCGCCAAGATCGTCGAACTGTGTCTGCCGAGCGTTACCGAGACCGGACAGATTGTTCCCGTCGAGTGACGAAAACGGTTCTGGAACAAGCCCTAAATGGCGGCGATGGCCATGCCGTCATAAGCCGGTTCGACGCCATCCGGGAGCTGCCCCTGCAAGGTCTCGTAGTCCAGATCCACATGCATATGGGTGAAGATGGCCCGCTTGGGCTGCATGCGCCCGACCCAGCTCAAGGCCTGGTCCACGGTCAGATGGCTGGGATGGCCCGTGTAGCGCAGCGCGTCGAGAATCCAGACATCGAGCCCTTCGAGTGTCGCCCAAGACTCCTCTGGAAAATCGCTCACGTCCGGCGAATAGGCGAGCCCGCCGAAACGGTAGCCGAGGGAGTCGATGGAGCCGTGCTTCTGCAGGAAGGGAATGGCCTCAATGGCACCGCCCGGCCCATCGATGACGAGGCGTTGCCCGGGCAGGATGTCGTGCCCAATGAGCACCGGCGGGTACTCGCTCCCTTGCGGCGATTCGAAGCAATAGTCGAACCGCTGGCGCAAGACGTCGCCGATCTCTTTTAGATAGTATACATCCACCCGGCGCCGGCCATTATAGGCAACCATGCGCAAGTCATCGATGCCATGGACGTGGTCCGCATGATCATGGGTGTAGAGCACGCCGTCCAGCAGACCCACATCGGCGTCGTTCAACTGCTCGCGGAGATCGGGCGGCGTATCGACCAGCACGCGCGTCGCGCCCTTCTCCCCTTCCCGCTCGACCAGCAGCGCGCAGCGCCGGCGGCGGTTCTTGGGGTTGGCCGGATCGCAGGCACCCCACTCATTGCCGATCCGGGGCACACCGCCAGAAGTGCCGCAGCCCAGAATGGTGGCCTTTAAAGTCATGCGGCGTCTGAATGCTCTTTCAGAGCGGTGCGGGGCACCTTCTTGAAGAGCCTAAAGAAATTGTCCGTCGTCAGCGCCGTAAAGGCATCGAGCCCTTGGCCCCTGACCTCGGCAAGACGCGCGGCTGTGTTGGCAACATAGGCCGGCTCGTTAGTCTTGCCGCGGAATGGCTCAGGCGCCAGATACGGTGCGTCGGTCTCAATGAGAAGTCGGTCCGCCGGCACAGAGGCCGCGATCTTGCGCAACTCGTTTGCCTTCTTGAAAGTTACAACGCCCGAGAAGGAGATGTAACCACCGAGCGCCAAGCCCCGCCGCGCCAGCTCCGCGCCGCTCGTGAAGCAATGCAGGATAAAGGGAAAGGCGCCCTTGGCGCTCTCCTCTTCCAGGATCAACGCCATGTCCTCGTCGGCTTCACGAGAATGAATGACGAGCGGCAAGCCAGTCTCGCGCGCGGCGGCGATATGGGCGCGGAAGCCCTTCGCTTGAACCTCGGGCGGTGCGTGATCGTAATGGTAGTCGAGCCCCGCCTCGCCGATGGCGACGACCTTGGGATGGCGCGCAATCTCGATCAGCTCCTCGGCCGCGGTGTCCGGCTCCTCGGCAGCATTGTTCGGATGGGTGCCGATGGAGCAAAACACGTTGTCATGCGCCTCCACGAGTTCTTTCAGCTCATCGAATTTCGCAACGCGCGTCGAGATCGTGACCATGAGCCCGACGCCTACGGCCTGGGCGCGGACAAGCAGCGCCGGCAGGTCCGACTTGAGTTCGGGAAAATCGAGATGGCAGTGGCTATCGATCAGCATCACGGGAAGATGAAATGTCGTTAAGGTACAATCTGCTCGGCTTACGCAGGGTCGTGATTCGCCCCTTTTTGTGCAGCACTTTCGCGGACGAAACAATAGGCCCACGCCCGCCACAGCTTGGCGGTAAGAGCAACACGATGCGCACAGGCTCAACCAAGACACAGTTCACCATTGGCCTGGCTGCTGCAATGGCCGCCTCGGTTCTGCTCGTGCTCTCCACAGCCACGGCGGAAGCCCGATGCAGCAAGGGCGTCTATGTGTATAGCGCGTCCTGGTGCGGGACCTGCCGCTCCTTGCGGTCTTATCTCGATCGGAGCGGCATCCGCTACACCTTGCTGAATGCGGACAACCCTCTCGTCAAAGCGGATATGCGGGCGCGTTTCCGCAGCGTCGCCGTGTCCCATATGCTGATCGGCCGGCACGCCATCCGCGGCCTCAACACTGCGAAGATCCAGCAGCTCTGCCACTAAGCGACGTTTGTCACCGGACATATGGAACCGAATGCCCGTGCGTGCGTTTTACTCTCATGATGATCGGAATTGCATTGATCGGCACGCTGGTCGCCGCCCTTCTCGTGGTCGGCTTCTGCGACAGCATCGCGACGTAAAGCCGCGCGCTTCTCGCTCGCGGTTTTGGTCTCACTGAGCGTCAGCTCGCCTCGCTTTCCGGCTCTACGTAGCGCGGGAAGACGGGCGTAGGCGCTGGTAATTCTGCTCCAGACTTGAGGCGTCCCGCCTCGCCCAACGCATCGAATCCCCGCGCTTTCTCCGGCACGCTCAGCATATCCAGCAACTTGCCGCCGCTTTCGGGCATCGCAGCCTGTGCCAGAATGGCCGCCTGGCGCACGACTTCCGCCGTCACGTAGAGGATTGTGCCCATGCGTTCCGGGTTCGTCTTCTTGTGCGCCCAAGGCTCCTCGCTAGCGAAATAGCGGTTGGCATCCGCGATCAGCCCCCAGACGACCTCCAAAGCCCGATGGATGGCGAAGGCGTCGATCTCCGCTTCCACGCGCGGCAGGAGTCCGTCTGCCGAAGCCAGGATTGCATTGTCCGCGTCCGTCAGCACGCCAGGTTCCGGAAGGATGCCTCCACAGTTCTTGGCGATCATGGAGAGCGAGCGCTGGGCCAGATTGCCGAAATCGTTGGCGAGGTCGGCATTGATGCGCTGAACGATGCCGTCATGGCTGTAATTGCCGTCCTGACCGAAGGGCACTTCGCGCAGGAGGAAATAGCGGATCTGGTCGACGCCGTATTCGGAGACGAGCGTCATCGGGTCGACTACATTGCCGACCGACTTCGACATCTTCTCCCCCCGGTTATAGAGGAAGCCGTGACCGAACACTTGTTTGGGGAGAGCGACGCCGGCCGACATCAGAAAGGCCGGCCAATAGATCGCGTGAAACCGGATGATGTCCTTGCCGATGACATGGGCATCCGCCGGCCAGTATTTCTTGAAGCTCTCGGAATCCTCGTCCGGAAAGCCAACGCCGGTGATGTAGTTCGTCAGCGCATCCACCCAGACATACATGACGTGTTTGGGGTCGTCCGGTACCGGCACGCCCCAATCGAACGTGGTGCGCGAGACCGACAAATCCCTAAGGCCACCGCGCACGAAGCTCTTTACCTCGTTGGCACGCGTCTCCGGCCCGATGAAATCGGGATTGGCCTCGAAATGGGCAAGCAGCCGGTCGCCGAACGCGGACAGCCGGAAGAAATAGCTTTCTTCCTCCACCCATTCGACGGGCGTGCCTTGGGGCGAAAGCTTGGCGCCATTGGGGCCGTTGGTCAGCTCGCTCTCGTCGTAATAGGCCTCGTCGCGCACCGAGTACCAACCCTCATATTTGTCGAGATAGATATCGCCAGCCGCCTGCATGCGCCGCCAAAGCTCTTGGCTTGCCCGCTTGTGCCGTTCTTCGCGCGTCGAAATGAAATCGTCGTGCGAACAGTCCAGCGTCTCTACCATCTCGCGAAATTTCGGCGTGGTGCGGTCGGCGAGCTCGGCGGCGGTGATGCCCTGTTTGCGCGCGGTCTGCAGCATCTTGATGCCGTGCTCGTCGGTGCCGGTGAGAAAGAAAACGTCCTTCCCTTGCAGCCGCCGGAAGCGCGCTAGCGCATCCGTCGCCACCGCCTCGTAGGCATGGCCAATATGCGGCGCGTCGTTCGGATACGAGATTGCGGTCGTGATGTAATAGGTTTGTCTGTCAGCCATAATGTCTCCCTAGGCGGAGACATAGCCTTGCCTCCCCTCCATGCCAAGCATGCACATCGAAGGCGTCAGGACGTTTGGCTTGAGGCGAGCCTCTGAAGGCTGAACCAACTATTCAGGACCAAGAGGCCACGGTCCAGATTCAGAGCGAAGGTCTCGCCGCGCGCGGCAGAAATCGCCTCCCAAGCATCCGCCCAGGCGGGCAAATTGTCCAAGGACACTAAGTCCTCTGCCAGTTTGTCCTCTTTGCCCACGAGCCCCTCCCCGGTGGCCCCGTAGCGGACCAGCCGCTCGATCAGCCCGAGCAGCAGCGCGAGGTAGAGTTCGAACTGCTCGGTCTCAGTGACGCTGGCCAGTTTCTCGGCCTGGCGCTGCACTTTCGCGCCGTCGAGCTCGGGCAACGCTACCAATGTCGCGACGATCTGGTCATAGAGCGCGATGCCCTCGCCCGTCACGAGTTCCAGCGCGCGCCGCGCGCTGCCCTGCGACAGGGCCATGGCCAGACCCAAGGTCTTCTCGTCGGCCTCGATCTCATCGCGAGCGAGCGCGGCCCGTACGGCCTCGGCGAGCGGCGCATCGGCCAATGGCGCGAGCCGCAGTACGCGCGTGCGCGACCGGATCGTCACCGGCAGGCGCCCCTCCGCATTGGACACGAGAAGAAACAGCGTATTTGGCGGCGGCTCCTCGAGCGCCTTCAACAAGGCGTTCGCCGCATTCTGGTTGAGCTGATCGGCCTGGTCGATGATCACTACACGCCAAGCGCCATCTCCCGCCGTGCTCCCGAGAAACGCCCGCAAGCGGCGCACCTCGTCAACGCTAATCACCTGCGAATAGCGCTTGGTCTTTTCCATCCAAGACCGGCGAATAAGGAGCAGGTTGGGATGGGCGAGCCCCGCGACCTTGCGGAAGATGGGATGGTCCATCGCGACATCGGCTGGCTCGCCCGGAATGAGGTCTCCTGCTTCCGCATGAGCAAGAATTGTTCGGGCCAAACGATAGGCGAGCGTTGCCTTGCCGATGCCCTCGGGTCCCACTAGCAACCAGGCGTGGTGCAACCGCCCGCTCCGAAGTGACTCTTCGAACTCTAGAGCGGCCTCGTCATGTCCGAACACGCGATCGACATCGCGCGGGCTGGAGAACGGATCCAAGCGGTCGGGCTCGACGACGGCGGATCCCGATTTCTTGGCGGCGGCACTCATGACATACCGCTCATCGGGTTGGCACCTATCGTAGGGCAGGCCCCGCTCATCGGGGGCAGGTCACGGGTTGAGACGCTGCAAGACCGTTTCCCAAACGTCCTCGGCGACCATGGCCTCGGGCTGGCTTGCATCAACCACGACACAGCGGCCCGGCTCTTCCTCGGCGATGTCCAGAAATCCACGGCGAATGCGCTCATGGGTCATCAGCTCCTGGTTCTCGAAACGATCGAGTTCGGCCCCTTCCGCCCGCGTCTGTGCACGCGCGAGCCCCTCCTCGGCGGGAATGTCGAGAATAAAAGTAACGTCGGGCATGACTGCGCCGACAGTCAGTTTCTCCAAGGCATTGATGAGTGCGCGCGGCACGCCGGCCGTCGCACCCTGATAGACGCGCGTGGAATCGACGAAGCGGTCGCACACAACCCATTGTCCCTTCTGCAGCGCGCCCTGGATGGCATTATCGATATGGTCGGCTCGCGCCGCGGAAAAGAGGACAGCCTCCGCAAGCGGGCCGAACGAGGCCGCCTGTCCGGAAAGCAGAACCTCGCGGATGTCCTCGGCGGCAGGAGAGCCCCCGGGCTCGCGTGTGGCAAAGACCGGACGTCCGGACTGGGCGAGCCGCTCTGCGAGAATGTTGGCTTGAGTCGATTTGCCGGACCCTTCGCCGCCTTCCATAGTGATGAACCGTCCGATCTCGATCGCTTGCTGCATATTCGAAAGGCTCGCCTTCCCGGCGCTAGAGCAACCAGCCAAACGCAAGCACGAGCAGGGAGTCGATGCCCCGCATCGCGAAGCCGCTGCTGTCGATGTTCTCGCCGGCATAAAGCGGGATCTCGTTGACCGCGGCCAAGTCCGCCGACTTCACCTTGAGCGTTGCGATCTGGTCGCCCTTCTTGATAGGCGCCTTGATCGGCCCCTCGTAAAGGATTTCGCCGGAGACTGCGCCCGTCGCACTGGTCGGCAGGAGAAGATCGATGGCGCCATCTCCGACAAGCGGCACGTAGTGTTTGTCTCCGCCCCAAACGAGCGCTTCGCTCACTTGCTGCCCATCGTCGAACAACCGGTAGGGGCGGAAGCTTTTGAAGCCCCATTCCAGCATCCTGCGGGATTCCGTCTCCCGGGCGCCCTTCTTCTCAAGCCCTGTGACGACAAGGATCAGGCGCTGATCCCCGCGCTTCGCGCTCGACACGAGGCCATAGCCGGCCTCCTTCGTGTAGCCGGTCTTTAAACCGTCAACACCGACCTCGGACCAAACCAGCGGGTTGCGATTCCGAAAGGTGAATTTATCCCGATAGCGGAACTCTTTCTGCGCGAAATAGGGATAGAACTCGGGATAGGTCTCGACGATGTGCTTGGAGAGCTTGGCCAGATCCCGCGGGGTCATCAGATGGCCTTCCGCCGGCAGTCCGGTGGGATTGACGAAGTTCGACCCGGTCAGACCGATCTGCTCCGCGTAGTCGTTCATCATTTTGACGAAGCCCTCTTCTGTCCCGCCGATGCCTTCGGCAAGAATGAGAGCTCCGTCATTGGCCGACTGAACTGCCACACCCTGAATCAGGTCGGCGACGGTGATCGGATTGCCAAGCGGCGCGAACATGGCGGCCGTCCCGGAGGGCGCGCCGCCCGTGCGCCAGGCATGCTCACTGACAGTAAAGGTATCGTCGAGCCTGATGCGGCCGGCCTTGAGCTCCCGGAACACCACCGCCAATGTCATGAGCTTGCTCATGCTGGCGGGGGGGATGCGGTTGTCGGCACCCTTCTCAAACAGCACGAGATCGGCGCCCGAATCCATCAGAATAGCGTTCTGCGCCTTGGTGCTGAATTCGCTCTTCTTTTTCGACGCCGCATAGCCCGCTCCCGCAGCCAAGGCCACGCTAAGCCCGCAGGCAAAGGCAACTTTCTTCAATCTACGCAAAGCGCGCACGCGGTCACGTCGTTCTTGAGGAATGGTGGATCGAAACGCCGCCAAAGGCTGCGGCCCAAGTGCGCTTACTATCGAATGCCCAAGGCGAAAAATCAACCGGGCATGGACCAACGCTCAGTTTTTCAGAACGATTTTGGCGCCCCGGTACCCAGCATCGGCCACGTCGGACAGGGCCGCTGCGGCGGAGATCCCATCGGCGAACGGCCCCACGCGGACCCGGTAATAGGTCTCGCCATGATCGACCACCGGGGCGACTTCCACCGGCCCCACACCGGAGAGCGCACTCCGCGCCCGCCAAGCATTAGCCTGGTTCTTGAAGAATCCGGCCTGAATCATCGGCCCACGAGGAACCAGCACGGCTGGTCTGATTGAGCCTGTCGTTTCCACAGCGCCCGCTCCCTCTTCCAGACCTACCACCGCCGTATCGCCGTCACGGCCCGTTTCGGAACCGCGAATGACCGTGGGCTCTGACGTGGACGGCAACGCGGCGACGGCCGCTCTATCGGGACGGTCCGGGAGTGACGGCGGAGCCGGAGGAGCAGGCGCCCCGACAGCAATCTCGACCTCAGGCCCACCGTCGGGGTCGGTGGTTCGAGCATATTCCGAGTAGCCCCGCGTCGAAAGGTAGTCCCGCTCGAATGTGTCGTCGCCATCCAGTCCCGCGTTGCGCAAGAAGCGGACGCGCACCTTGGCGGTCCCGGCCCGCTTGAACCCTAGGACCTCTGCGGTACGCTCCGACAAGTCGATCAAGCGCTTCTTGCGAAACGGCCCCCGGTCGTTGACCCGCACCATCGCACTGCGGCCATTGTCGAGATTGGTAACCTCCACATAGACCGGCAGCGGCAGTGTGGGATGGGCTGCCGATAGGCGCTCCATATCGAAGATTTCGCCGTTCGAGGTCCTGCGGCCATGAAACAAGGCGCCATACCACGAGGCGACGCCCTCGCGGACATAGGCAGAATCTTCCTTTGGGGTGAATTGGACGCCGTTGATCTCGTAGGGCTGGCCGATTTTGAAATGGCCGCCGCCTTTGGGCGCCGGCTGGCCGATCGGAACCAGGCGCTGGCCGAGGCCGGCAGGCTCGAGATCCTCCGGGCTGGCGCCCGGCCAGACCCATAGGGATGCAACTGAGAGCAGAAGAACGACGAACCATAAGCGGGCGTCAAAGACAAGCCCGCTCAGCGGCGGATCGCGACCTGAGTCGGGCTCAGATCCATTTGATGTCACCCCGTCCAAAGTTCCACCCCCCAGAGGGCCCAAGTAAGCAGCGCCGAAAGAGCCGCAAATGCAAAACAAAGCAAGCTTTTCCAGCGCAAGATCGATTTGAGCCCAACTCGGTTAGGAAACAATAAAAGGTGCCCAAAATCCTATGGGGCCCAAGACCGAATCTCTCAAGCTCACAAAATATGCCACAGAATCAGCCCCTGTTCCGCCCTTGCATCGGGACCGTTAAGTTCCCAAATAAAAATAGGCCGCGGCCTCTCCGGCGCGATTTTTCCGCATGTCAGCCAACCTGCTGCTCCCGCAAGGAATTTCTGACGGCCACCGGCAAGCTTGTGACCTTGAACGAGGTGCGATGCGTGATCCAAAAAACCAGATGTTTGCCGAAGCCTGCGCCATGCTCAAACAAGCCGAGCAGCTTCATCGGCAATTCTTCGGCCCGTCAAGCGGCGGCCATTCCGCCAGTTGGGAACCGCCGGTCGACGTTTTCGAGACCGAGCGCGAGGTAACCGTCATTACGGCGCTGCCGGGTGTCAGTCCCGAGGCGGTCCGAGCCGAGATCGAGGGCACCACGTTGATCGTCACCGGCGTCCGGGCAATCCCGGCCGCAGGACGCGGTGCCAATATCGTCCGTCTCGAGATTCCCTATGGCCGCTTCGAACGGCGCATCGCGATTTCCAGCCGCTTGAGGCTGATCGATCAGGAACTAGAAAATGGCTGCCTGAGACTCATCTTTAAAAAGGCCGGCTAACACAATCACAGAAGTGCACAGCATGAACGACCAAGAGCAGAGCCTGAAGACAGAAAGCTTGCAGATCGGCGATGAGACCGCGCAGTCTAAAACAGAGGGGGAACCTGCGGAGATAGCCCCGCCGCATCCCGATCTGCCTGACGATGCCGTCATTGTGCTGCCGACCCGCAATGCGGTGTTGTTCCCGGGCGTCGTCGCGCCCCTGATGGTAGGCCGTCCCCAAACCGTGGCCGGCGCGCAAGCCGCGGCCCAAAACGGCAAGCCCATCGGCATACTCCTCCAGAGCGATCCGGCCGCCGATATCCCGGGGCCCGATCAGCTCAACCATGTCGGCACGATCGCCGAGATCATGCGTTACGTGACCTCGCCCGACGGCAGCCACCATCTTGTCGTGCGCGGCATGCATAGATTCAAGGTTTGTGAACTCCTGGACGGCTACCCGTTCCTTGCCGCACGCATTGAGGAGATCGGCGACTCTGAAACCTTGTCGACCGAACTCGCCGCCCGTGTCCATCAGCTGCGCGAGCGGGCCCGGGAGGCGGTGTCGCTGCTGCCAAATGCGCCCGAGGAGCTTGCCGGCGCAATGGACCAGCTCGAGTCGCCGTCCATGTTGGCGGACTTTATCGCCAACGTCATGGACATCAGCCCCGCCGAGAAGCAGGACATCCTGGAGACGTTCGACGTGTCTGAGCGCATCGACAAGGTGCTGCGCGAACTCGCCCAGCAGATCGAGGTCCTGCGCCTGTCGAAGCAGATCGGCGAGCAGACCCAAGAATCGCTGTCGGGCCGCCAGCGCGAGCACATCCTGCGCGAGCAGCTTCGCCAGATTCAGAAGGAGCTTGGCGAAGGCGAGGAGGGCGAAGCCGAGATTGCCGAGCTGCGCGAGGCCATCGACAAGACGGAGATGTCTGAGGAAGCAGAGACCCAGGCCAAAAAGGAACTGCGGCGCCTGGAGCGTATGCCAGAAGCCTCGGCCGAGCACGGCATGGTCCGCACCTATCTGGACTGGTTGACCGAGCTGCCCTGGTCGAAGCTTTCCGAGGAGACGATCGACATCGCCGAGGCGCGCCGGATCCTCGATGAGGATCACTACGGCCTGCGGAAGGTAAAACAGCGGATCCTAGAATATCTTGCGGTGCGGAAGCTCAACCCGGATGGAAAGAGCCCGATCCTATGCTTCGTTGGTCCGCCCGGCGTCGGCAAAACTTCGCTCGGCCAGTCGATCGCCCGGGCCATGGGCCGCAAATTCGGTCGCATCAGCCTTGGTGGTGTGCACGATGAAGCGGAGATCCGGGGCCACCGGCGCACCTATGTGGGCGCCCTGCCCGGCAATATCGTCCAGGCCCTGCGCAAGGCCGAGACGCGCAATCCGGTCTTCATGCTCGACGAGATGGACAAGCTGAGCGCCAGCTTTCACGGCGATCCGTCCGCGGCGCTGCTGGAGGTCCTGGACCCGGCGCAGAACAGCACCTTCCGCGACAACTATCTGGGCGTACCCTTCGATCTGTCGAAAGTGATGTTCATCGGCACGGCCAATGTGCCCGACCAGATCCCCGCGCCGCTGCGCGATCGCATGGAAGTCATCGAGATTCCCGGTTACACCGAGGAAGAGAAGATCGAGATCGCCAAGCGCTACCTGGTCAAGCGCCAGTTGGAGGCGACTGGCCTCTCGGACGAGCAGTGCCAGATCACCGAGGACGCGCTGCGCACGATCATCGACGGTTATACGCGGGAGGCCGGCGTCCGCAATCTTGAGCGTGAGATCGGCGCGGTCTGCCATCGCGTGGCCATGCGCATCGCTGAGGGAGAAGTAACAGGGATGCGCGTGGATGTGGACGACCTCCACGAGATCCTGGGCGCCCGCAAGTTTGACAACGAGGTAGCCATGCGCACGTCCGTACCGGGCGTCGCGACCGGCCTCGCCTGGACCCCCACGGGCGGCGATATCCTGTTCATCGAATGCGCGAAAGTACCCGGCAAGGGCCGGCTAATCCTGACCGGACAGCTCGGAGATGTAATGAAGGAAAGTGCGCAAGCCGCTCTATCGCTTGTGAAAGCGCGCACTAGCCTTTTGGGCATCCATCAAAATGTCTTCGACACGTCCGACATCCATCTGCATGTTCCGGCCGGGGCGATCCCAAAGGACGGTCCGAGCGCAGGCGTGGCCATGTTCATCGCCCTCACCTCCCTGTTTACCGGACGCACGGTCCGCAACGACCTGGCGATGACCGGCGAAATCTCGCTGCGTGGGCTGGTACTTCCCATTGGCGGGGTGAAGAACAAGGTGCTGGCGGCAGTCCGCGCCGGGATCACGACGGTGATGCTGCCGGAGCGCAACCGCAAGGACTATGAGGACATCCCAGAGTCCGCGCGCGAAGCGGTTCGCTTCGTCTGGATGTCGACTGTGGACGATGCCATGGCCGCAGCCCTCAGCTCGCCTGAGGTGCACGTGCAGGGTCCGAACGAGCTGTCAGACGTCCAGCGGCGGCTGGCCAGCGGCTAAGCCGCCCGTCGGTGGGAGACACACCGACCACCCCGAGAGACCCACCCCCCCGGCGGGGGGGTCCGCGACGGCTTCCTCTAGAGCCCGCTAGGGCCTATTATCCCCTCTTTTATGGGGGGGTCCCATGCGGTTCCTACTTGGCCTTATTCTCGGTGTCGCGCTGACGATCGTCGCGGCCTTTGTGATGGATCAGCGAGAGAAGAGCGTGGAGAAGCGCGTCGTCAATTGGGACGTGGTCGGCGATAAGGCCGGTACGGCTACCAAGGACGCGAAGCAGATCTGGGACGACTTCACCCGTGAAATTACGGGCCCATAAAAGCTGTCCTATTCAGAGGATTATCGGCGAAAGCCCCCAGCGCAGCTCAACTCCAACCGGGAGCGCCGCGCTCTTCACTTGCGGCTTCTTGGGCAATTTGTCTTCGCGCCCCCCTTTCGGATGGGAACTCGATTTCTCGGCCTGGGTCGTCCCGACCATGTTCATGCCGATCAAGAAGGCGGCGCCACTCCCGATGACCGCGGAGATGGCGATCGCCCGCAAAACGCGCCTCAAATCGCGTCGCTCAGGGGATTCCAGCCGGACGGTCCGGTTCACATAAGCCAGAAACGAGCTGAAAAGGGCCGCCAGCGCACCGCCGCTGAACACCATCATCGCCATCGTGACTTTGCCGTCGACCGTCGCCTGCGGCGCCAGCGCCACGATCGTCAAGAGGACCAAGGCGGCCGCGCCGTTCAGCACGATGAGGAACGACACCGCCCGCCCGGCCAGCCGGTTCCGCTCCCGCTCGATAAAGGTGGGATCGAGGTCTGTTCCAGGTTGTGGCGTCTTCAGGATCATCTGACGAGGCTCCGGGTGCCATCACCGCAGTACCACTTTCGGAAAATACAGCCAATCCGTCCAGTTCGGGACGTCCACAATTTCACTGATCCGCGGATCGGCGCGCATGTCAAAGCATGAAAGGTTGGTGGTCAAGACAGGCGCTTTGGCACTATCCCAGCCGAAACGATGGTTGTTCTTATAGATCTTATGATTGCAGACACCGAAACCTTCCCAAAGACGTTGGTAGACCGAGGTCAGGCCTGGCGGAGACGGGGGCCGCATCTCCTGCCGCCGTTAACAGCCGTCAAGCGCCGTCTAAGATGCTGTTTTCGCTCAATTTACAGCGTTAGATGCTTGCAACCCTTGCCGTTAAGCGCCACCTTTAAC
>NZ_JBAWCQ010000021.1:0-6225 GCF_049590335.1 Methyloceanibacter sp. | reverse complement strand
TCGTTCGCATCATGAGGAGCTCCAAAATGTACCCACTGATCGGTTACGCTCAGACGACGGATTTGGATCAACTGGCGCCCCGGTCCTAACCCAACTGCCGAGCATCGGGTTGCATGCAACTATCATCATTGTTGACGGCAATCGGTAGCACTTGTTGTTGGGCCATGGACGGCTTATTGACGCTCGATGGATAAGGACAAGAAAAACCCCGACTTGAAGCTCGAGGCCTTTCTCGCTCGAGAGAGTGAGAGACGGAAACGGGCCGCGGCTCTAAACAAATCTCCGAAGACCGTCGACGAGCAGCATGAGCGCGTTATGGAGGCCGAACGGATCCGACGGAGCACCGAGGAGAAAGAAGACCCCAAGAAGCGCTAAATGAAGCGCTGGGCTGCTCTCCCCGCGCCCCTTGCACGTCGCCGCCATGCTGATCCGCCCCGCACTCCCCTCCGACGAACCCGCTATACACCGCGTCACAGAGATGGCGTTCGCGTACCACTCCCATAGCAATCACACCGAAGCTGAGATCATTCGGGCCTTGCGCGCGGACGGCGATCTGACGATATCCTTGGTGGCCGAAGTCGGCGACGACATCGCCGGCCATATCGCCTTCTCGCCCGTGACAATCGAGGGACGCCACGAACACTGGTTCGGGCTCGGCCCGCTCGCGGTACTGCCGGCACTGCAAAACCAAGGGGTCGGAGCCGGGCTTGTCGAACCGGGCCTTGCCGAGTTACGCGCAAATGGCGCCAGAGGCTGTGCGGTTTTGGGCGACCCGGGCTTCTATGGCCGCTTCGGCTTCAGAAGCGTTGGCGCCCTCCGCTACGGCGCCCTGCCCGTACGCCTCGTTCAATGGATCGCTTTCGAAGGCGATACACCTTCGGGCGAACTAAGCTATGCGCGCGCGTTCGACTTAGCCAGGCCATACGGCCAACCGCGCCATTAGCGCTCCGGGAAATTTGGTCTGTCCTCGTTATAGTTGGCCTCGAGATAGTCGAGGATCTCCGTGCGGTCGTCGTCGGAGAGCGGCGCCATGCCCTGATCTTCGATCATCCAGTCCAGCGCCTTGTCCCATCGCGCCCGCGTCTTGCCCTGCTGTACGATGATCATTTCCGAATGACACGGCGTACACAGCGCATAGGTTTTCGCAATGCCCGGCCCATCGACCAGAAGACCGAAGTCCCGCTTCTTGTCACTGTCGTATGCGGCGGCCTCGGCCTTGGCCAGTTCGGGATCCAAACCGATGGGCAGCGGGTTCGCGCTGTTCTGATTGAGATACGCGATCAGATCGGAGCGCTCGGCATCGTCAGTGACGCCGGGGACGGCCATCCGGGAGCCCGGCACGGCCCCGGCCGGATCTTTGAGGAATGCGTCGAACCGCTCGAGCTCCCATTTACCGCCATATTCTTTGAGCGCATCGCTATAGGCATAGCCGTCGACGCTGGCGACGGGGCGGTCGATAATGCCCCAGAGGTTGGGGCCAAGCTTAGTGGGGCCGCCCTCTTCAATGCTGTGGCAGCCGCCGCAGCGAACGAAGATCACCTCCCCCTTCGCCGGGTTCGCCTTGGCAAGACGATCGTCCAAGGTTTGTGCCTGCGCCGCTTCGGGACCAAACGAGCCGTAGAGAAACGTGCCGGCGGCCAGCGATGCCAAAAGAAAGCACGAGGATCGAAGGCTACGCCACATTGACCGCCAACCGATGTATTGCGTTGTTGAGATAACCCTTGGGGTTCCAAGGAATGGCGGAGGGCTGCGTGGCGCCTTCGCTGTCCGTGGCGCGCGACCAAATCTCGTAATAGCCGGCTTGCGGAAACGCGACCGTCTTCTTCCAGTTCTGCCACGCGCCAAAATTCACGGGCGCTGCCAGATCCGCAGTCGTCCAGCTCGCGCCAAAATCGATCGACACGTCCACGCTCTTGATCGTGCGATCGCCCGACCAGGCATGACCGCGCACCTCGACGGACTTTCCGGAAACGTTCGACTTAGTGGCAGGATTGGTGATGAGCGATTTCACGGGCAGCCGCTCGATGATTTCGAAATCCTCGAGGGGAACGTCCTGCCCGGGCGCGACAGGGTAACGGGGCACACGGTAGGAGGTGCCGCCCATCTTCGGCCCGTCATGAACCACGTCGCGCAGCCAGATGCGCGTCAACCATTTCTGCGAACACGAGCCCGGCCAACCGGACACTACAAGACGCAAGGGGCGCCCGTTCAAGACCGGGATCTCGGTATCGTTCATCTCGAACGCGAGCAGCACATCTTCGGCCATCGCTTTTTCGATGTTCAGCCCGCGGGAAATCGGCAGCCTGTGCGGGTCGCCGGACAGATGTGGATCGGCACCCACATTGGCGGTGTAGACGACCTCCTTTTTAACGCCCGCTTTGTTTAGGACATCGCGCAACCGCACGCCGGTGAAATAAGCGCAGCCCACGCCACCATAAGTCCATTGATTGCCGCCGGGCGGCGGGCTGAAAAAGAAGCGGCCATTGCCGGCGCACTCGATGACGAGCGCTAGTTTCACCACCTCGAACTGTTCTTTCAAGTTGGCGATAGAGAGCTTCAGGGGATTGTCCACCAGCCCGTCGATCATCAATTCCCAGCCGTCCGTGTCCGTGTTGGCGGGAATACCGCCGTTGTTCCGCACGAAGAAATGTTCGTTGGTGGTGATGGGCGAGTCGAGTAGATGGGGCGGCGTCTCGGCGTTGATGGGCCTGTCGTTCAGCAGGACGAGGCCCTCTTTCCCCTTCAACAGCTCCGCATCTGCGAGTGCCGCCGGAATGAGACCTGCGGGCATGTTGCGATGGAATGGAATTGCGGCACCCAGCAGGGCGCCCATTGTGGCAAGCCCCGCGCCCCGCAAGAAGCCGCGCCGGTCCGGATACGACTCCCGGTCGAACACAGCCTTGTCCGCCGCCTCGGGATCCTCTGCGAAATACGCGAACATACCCTTCTGTATTGTCGGCATTCTGGGCGTCATCGCGTCCTCCGGTAGAGCAACTCTAGACATCTCATAAGCGCATGACAAACCAACCGCCTTTGGGCTACCGGACTATCGATGTTGCATGAATACTTGCCTGAGGTGCCGTCTGGCACTAGCGCGGCCGAGGCCCTCCAACGCAAGATGCCTGATTTCGCCGGTGCCGCCTGGAAGTGTGCGCGGATCCCACCTAGGAGCGATCGCGCCACCTGTTCTGCGGGCCCGAACGCTCCCGCCGGCCGACGCGACGGGGACCGCCCACAAGCCAAGACACATGCTTGTTCTCGTCCTGACCTTCCGCACTCTCGCCGGCGTCGTGGCCATTCAAACGCACCGACAGGGGCTGCATAGAAGGCTCTGGCTTAAACGGCTGGTATGCCTGGGCCGGCTCCGGCTCGTAGACGGGCCTTTGCTCAACCGGAGTGACAGGGCGTGCGGTATGGCTCTCAACATTGGGCTCGTTATGGGGCACCGCCGGGGTCGGTTCTTCGGGCAAGGCCGTCGTCTGCATCGGCTCGGGCGCATAGTACGGTTCGGGCGCGGGCGCCTGTTCTGGCTCTGCCTCGGGCACTTGTTCCGGTTCAGGTTCGGCGCGGAACACAATCCGCGTCGGCGGGATCGGCTCGGCGATGGTTTCAACTGCGGCGCCCCGTGACATCTCCTCTACCATGTCGTGCGCCGTCTGGATGTGAAGGACGCCCTGCCCCACCGTCCAGACCGGCGGGCGCTCCAAGTCGTATGGCAGAACCGTGCCGAGATCACCCTCCGCCTCGTCAATCTGATCGGTCGTCAGACCGCTGACATCGGCGAGACATGCGCCGCACAGATTGGTGGCCTTGAGGACTGCACCGGCCAAACTCGCCCCGTCCAGTTGTGCGCCTGCGAGGTCCGCGCCGGTCAGGTCGACGCCCTCGAGCCGCGCCCCGCGCAGATCCGCATTGGTCAGGTCCGCGCCCCGCATATCAGCACCGGTGAGGGTCGCGAAATACAGAGCGGCATCCGACATCTGTGTCCGCGACAGATTGATCGGCCCGCCATTCATGGGCCCCATTTGCCGATCCCCGATGCTCAGCGAAATGCCGGAAAGATCGGGCACGATCGACGGATTCTCCACGCGCCATGCGTTCCAGGTGCGCGGGCCGCGACGCAGAATTTCTAAGTGTTCTTGTATTGTCATGTCAGGACTCTGCGTACTACGGAAATGGCGATTGGCTCAACGCGATATTTTGTGCACTGCGATGAAAAAATGCGCAGCAGTCATCAAGAGTATATCGCAAGGGCGTAGCGGGCCCATGTAACAGTTTTCTAGCAACAGACGGATTGTCCACAAATCCGACCGGGCCACGCTGTCTCCTACGGCAAATTCACCCTGACCCGGTCCACGATGCTAGCATTCTTTTCGGATTTGGTCCGCGCTCACTCTTTGCTTGGCGGTCTTGTCCCACTATCCGCAGCATCGCCCTTGCGGCCTCTCCGGCTGGCCAGCACGTTTACGAATTCGACTCCGGCCGAAAACGCCATGGCGAAGTAGATGTAACCGCGCGGAATGTGGAAATGGAACGCATCGGCCACCAGCGCGGCGCCGATCAGCAGCAGGAAAGATAAGGCCAGCATCTTGGTCGTCGGGTGACGCTCGATGAAGGCCGCGACGGGCCCCGAGGCGACATACATCACGGCAATAGCCACGACTACGGCGGCGATCATCACCTCGATATGGTCCGCCATCCCCACGGCCGTGATGATCGAATCCACGGAAAAAACGAGATCGATGACGGCAATCTGGACCACTGCCGCCGTCATGGTGGTGACCAGTGGGCCCGACCCGTTTCCGTCATAGGCGCCCTCAATCCCTTCGTGAATCTCGCGCGTCCCCTTCACCAGGAGAAACAAGCCGCCGGCAAGAAGCACGAGGTCGCGCCAGGAAAAGGCGTACTCGCCGACCGTGAAGATCGGCGTGGTCATGTGTATGAACCAGGTGAGGAAGCCAAGCATGACGACGCGGAAGACCAGCGCCAATGTCAGGCCAATGCGCCGCGCGGTGAGCTGTTGCTCGGGCGGGAGACGCTGAACCATCACCGAAATAAAAACGACATTGTCGATGCCGAGCACGATTTCCATCGCGCTCAAGGCCAAGAAACTCGCCCAGACATGCGGATCGGTGAGAAGTTCAACGAATGTCATGGAGATCTGACTAGCTTCACGGCTGTTGCACCCTTGCCACCTGAATAACGCAAGTGCCCATGCCTGGTCTATCGCCGGTTCGGTGCCAGGACACCTCACATGAAGCCTTCTCGTACGTAGACGTCTCAAACAAAGGCTCTGTGGCACGAAAAGGCCCACCGGTCGAAACCGGTGAGCCTAACTCGATCAGCCCCTTCTCGAAGAAAAAGCCGCCGCCCGGGACATGGGCGGCGGCAGTTTGGCGAAAAGGGTTATTTTCGCTTCTAGGTTCTATCGACCTACCAGTCGATCTGAGCTCGCATGCCGAAGCCGCTTATCATAGCTCCGTCGTTGGCACCCCCAGAGATTTCCGACTGGTTGTAGTTGAGTTTGAGTGCTGTGTAATCATTGATCCACCAGTTCAAACCAATGAGCCACGTCTCCTGGTCGCCGCAATCATCGCATGTGACAGCATTCCTGGCCGTGGATGCGTTCACGTGAGCAGCGCCATCAGCCAAGTTGATGACGTCGTAGCGTCCGGCAACTTCCCACGCACCCCAACCTCCGTTCTTGGGGTCGAATGGGTTATTCACCTTTTGCCGACCGAAGCCGCCAGTGTCAGCCTTATAGTTCCGCATATCGTCAGTGAGGAAGGCGCTACCGCTGATATACCAACCATCATAAGTGGGGCTCACATTCGCTATGGTGCTCGGCAGCTGCGAGTCGAGCTGCGCATACTCACCCTGCACCGAGAAGCGGTTATAGACGATCGCCCCCTCGAGATTGAACATATCGTCGTTCTCGCCGAACATCGGCGTAGCAACGAACCGGTCCGCAAGATGTAGATCGGCGCCGCGGGCACGATATCGGATCAGGTCTGCGGCTCCCGTGTCCTCAAGTGTGCCGGCATTCCGGTGCCGATAACTCGCACCCAGATGCAACACAGTTGTGTCTGTGTTGATGGGCGCGATGGTACCGCGAACCGAGGCGGCTGTTTCATCGTCGAAAAAGGCCTCCTGACGGCTCGGCGTGGCGCCGTAGTACCCGGTCTGGAAAGACCAATGTTTGTCACCGACCCAAATGCCAGCACC
>NZ_JBAWCQ010000020.1:0-18021 GCF_049590335.1 Methyloceanibacter sp. | reverse complement strand
TCGTAGATCGCCTAGTCGGTGACGCTCCGTCCAACCTGCACGAGATGGGAATCGACGTCGGTGGTGCCTACATCTCAGAGTCCTTTTACAATTGGGGCGGCTTCGATGAGGGCGGTGAGTATCAGGGTATTCTCGACCTCTACGTGAGTGCGGATATGAAGAGGCTGGGGCTGTGGGACGGTCTCTGTTTCTTTGCCAACGGTTATCAGATTCACGGTAATTCAATAACGGTCGCCAACATTGGCGGTCTTATGCCTGTCACCAGCTTCGAAGCCGTCCCAGCCACGCGGCTCTTTCAGCTTTGGTTCGAGCAGTATCTGTTCAACGAAACGGTGTCCGTCCGTTTCGGTCAGCTTGCAGCGGACGAGGAGTTCTTCTTGTCCGAGGGCACCGGCTATTTGATTAACGGCACATGGGGTTGGGCGTCAAAAGCGGCAGAGAACACACGCGGCGGCGGTCCGGCCTATCCGTTGGCCACGCCTGGCGTGCGCGTCGCGGTGACGCCAACAGAACAGACTCATCTAATGGTCGGTGTGTTCAACGGCGACTCCGCGCCGGAATGCAATAAGGACGGTGGCAATCCGCAGCGCTGCAACCCCGATGGTTTGGACTGGGGCTTACGCGACCGGCCCCTGCTCATGGTGGAAGGCGCCTATAGCTATGCCTTGCGCGGTGATGAACTTCCCGGAACCCTAAAGTTTGGCGTCTGGAACCACTTCGGCACATTCGAGAACAATCGCATCGACGTCGGGGGAGAACTGATTGCTATCACCAACAACCGAGGCAAGCCTATCGAAGGCAACTACGCTCTCTATGCTGTCCTGGACCAACTGATTTGGGCTGCACCGGGGGCCGCGGAGGGTCAAGGCATCGGCTTTTTCACCCGGTTTGCCGGTGCGCCTCAAGATCGCAACCTCATAGATTTCTACTTCGATGTGGGTCTGATCTTTACGGGTATGATCCCAGGGCGCCCAGACGATGCGTTAGCCATTGGCTATGCTTATACCGGCATCTCCGATGACGTGCAGGCCTTCAATCGCGACGCTGGCGAGCCGATCGGCGCGGGTTACGAAGCCCTGATCGAAGTAGCCTACACGATGAAGGTGATGGATGGTTGGACGCTTCAGCCGGACTTCCAATACATCTTTCATCCGAGCGGCGGCACAGAGGCCGACGATGCGCAAGTCGTTGGCTTGAGGAACACGCTCGCCTTCTAGGCACGCTGAAGCCCCAGATGCCCAACACTCAACGTCGCAAGAAAACTCTCTAAGTCTAAAGCGCTAAACTCATGGAGTTACGATGAAGCCCTTCAGTTTATCAAAGCTAGTTGTTGCCGCGCTCTTAGTGCTCGGCTTAGCGTATCCAGCTCACGCAGACGACAAGGTCAAGGCTGTCGCCTCGTTCAGCATTCTCGGCGACATGGTGAAGAATGTGGGCGGTGATCGCGTCGAGGTCGTGGAACTTGTAGGCCCCGACGGCGACGGCCACACGTATAGTCCGACGCCTGCCGATGCCAAGACGCTGGCCAGCGCGCAGATCTTCATCGTCAACGGGCTTGGCTTCGAAGGTTGGATGGAGCGGCTCGAGAAGTCCTCCGGCTTCAAGGGGAAGAAGGTCGTCGCGAGCACCGGCGTCCAACCCATCAAAGTTGAAGACGAGCACGAAGATCATGACAAGCATGGCAAGGATAGCCATGAAGATCATGCGGGTGGCCATCACCACCATCACGGCGACACGGATCCTCACGCCTGGCAGAGCCTTACGAATGGCGCGATCTACGTAGCCAATATCCGCGACGGGCTGATCGCCGCCGACCCAGACGGCAAAGCGATGTACGAAGCCAATGCGGAAAAATACTTAGCGGCGCTCAAGAAAGAAGACGTCGCAGTTAAGGCCGCAATTGCTGCTCTGCCTGAGGCCCGCCGGAAAGTTATTACGAGCCACGATGCGTTCGGGTATTTCGGCGAGGCCTATGGCCTTGAGTTTATGGCGCCCGAGGACGTGAGCACGGAGAGCGAGCCTTCAGCGAAGGATGTCGCCGAAATCATTCGCCAAATCCGTAAGGAGCGGATCCCGGCAATCTTTATGGAGAACATCACCAATCCGAAGCTCGTAGAGCAAATCTCACGCGATACGGGTGCAAGGATTGGCGGGACTCTTTACAGCGATGCGCTGTCTGGCCCCAACGGGCCTGCCCCGACCTATCTCCACATGTTTAAGCACAATGTTGAAACGCTCGCCTCAACGCTGGCGTCCTCTTCTTAAGGGCAGCGGGGCGTCAGCTTCGGCCACCGCCCCATTCTCCTGGCAGCATGTCCTTCTCCACTTCGATGCCAATGTCCGCTTTTGGCACTTAGCGGACTCTTTAAGGGGGCTCGGCTCGCGTTCGCTATCGGGTGTAAAGCGGACACCCCGCAATGCTTTCAACTTATGCCTTTTTTATGGGTACACGGCCTAGTTTTGCCCGCCGTAATTCAAGTGGCTCATTACGTCCGACCGCGCGTCGTCGATCGCAACCACGTTGTCTTCCTGACGTGCTGGCTCAACGGGCTTTAGCACGCCGATAGCGGTGGTTGTCCAATAAGCATGGATACGGCCCGCGAAGGGCTGGGGCTTTTCGACAAAGAGCCGCTGTCCCCGGATCTTGGCGTCCTTTCGCAGCGCTTTCATACGGATTTTGCAACGCTTCAGGAAGTCCGATATGTCGTCTGGACTCCCAAAAGTCATGGTCGGGGCCGTGGCGAGATGCATCAGATTTGCGATGTCATGGTCGTCGCCAAGGGTCTGGGAGAGCCCACGTGCAGCCTCGGCCCGCGCACTGAGTTCGGACGGCCAGCATGGGGTGAGCAATTGCATCTGCCGCCAATGCCGCTGGACGCCTTTGCGCCAATCGTGAAGGACTTCCGGGTTCTTCGATCTGAAGGCCGATTTGAACTGTTGCCGTGCGCAGCAATAGCTGACCTCCAGTCCCTTCGAGATGGGCGTGAAATCGTCGGGATAGACCACGAGACTTGCGAAGCGGGGCCGGAGTTCCAGCAGCATTTCCAGGGATTGCGAGGCGGAGCTTTGCTCGAGGTTGCGTTCGGCCTCCTTGCGGCGCCTCCGCAGCCAGCCGCGCATCGCGTCGATAGGACCATCACCGAGCCCCGGCTCCGTATTGCGTTCCAGCACATTCAGCGCATCGAACAGGGCGTGGGCATCGCGGGCCGCCGCTAGGCCCTTGCCGATACGGGCGACTCGCCGGTTCAGGTTGACGTAGAGCGGGTCGGGCATGCCGGGCCGGGCCAGAACGAGCAGGGAGCGCAGCCGTTTGAAGCACTTCCGAGCGCTATGAACCCCCTTGTGGCGGTCTGGCGGCGCGGCCAGCGATGTGTGAGCGATGTCCAACTCGGCCAAGGCAACGGAACGCAACGCCTCGCTCACGGGCAAGGCTGGGTCAAGCCGGTAACTCATCGATTCCCCGCAGTCGTGAAACTTCGATGACAATTTTTCCGGTGACCGCTGCCAAAGGTCAAGTCCTCTCCTTCGGCTGCCCATGTGACCCTCGTTCCTATCGTCCGCGCAGGGGCTGTGTGAGGGACATCCAGGTTTCGGTTCGCTGCTCCGGGCTTTGATGCGTCACGATGTCAGTGATGACGGCCACGCTGTCCGCTCCGGCCACAAACACGTCTGGCGCGCGTTCCGGAGTGATTCCGCCAATGACCACAAGGGGGCAGGCGATCCGCGCTTTCCAGGTGGCGATGCGCTCAAGGCCCTGTGGCGCCCAGGGCATCTTCTTCAGCAGCGTGGGATAGATAGGGCCGAGCGCTACATAGTCCGGTGCGGCGGCGAGCGCGGTCTCAAGTTCCTCGTCGCTATGGCTACTAATGCCGACCTTTATCCCCGCGCGCCGGATCGCGGTTAGGTCCGCACTTGCGAGATCCTCCTGACCCAGATGGACGAAATCTGCGCCAGCGTCGATGGCCGCGCTCCAATAATCGTTGACGACGAGCTGGCAGCCCGCCTTAGCGCATAAGCGGAGCGCTTTTGTGATTTCCGCTTCGACCACCTCGTAGGATGCATCCTTGATGCGGAGCTGTACCAGTCTGATCCCCACGGGCAGCAGCCGCGCTAGCCAGTCGGTGTCCCGTACGATCGGGTAGAAGGGATCGAGTTGGACCATGTCGCCGGTCAGGACACGTTGTCGATCTTGAAGAACGGTGTGCCGACCACCGGCGTCGATGGCGTGGCCATGTCGCGCGGTTCCACTATGCCCGCCTCAAAGGCGAGCCGCCCGCCTTCGACTGCACGGGCGAAGGCGCGCGCCATCGTCACGGGGTTTTCGGCTTTGGCGATGGCCGTGTTGAGAAGGACCGCGTCGTATCCCAACTCCATGGCCTTCGCGGCATGGGACGGTGCCCCCAGGCCCGCGTCGACAATGAGCGGTGTGTCGGGAAAATAGGCGCGCATGGTCTGGAGCGCAGACTTGTTGGCAAGCCCTTGGGCTGACCCGATGGGCGATCCCCAAGGCATGAGCACGTCGCAGCCCGTGGCCACCAGGCGCTCGGCCACGCTCAAATCCTCGGTGGTGTAGGGCAAAACGTCGAAGCCTTCCGCGTTGAGCTCGGCTGCCGCCTCCACGAGACCGAACACTTCCGGCTGGAGCGTATCGTCATTGGCGATGACTTCGAGCTTGATCCAGTTCGTCCCGAAAAGCTCGCGCGCCATCTGTGCGGTCGTGATGGCTTCCTTGGCCGTGCGGCAGCCCGCCGTATTGGGAAGGACCCTGCGGCCCAATTCCTCGATCAGCCCCCAGAAGCCTTGGCCGGTTTTGGCACGGGCGGATTCGCGCCGCAGCGATACGGTGACGATCTCGGCGCCCGAGGCTTCCGCCGCCTGCCGCAACAAGTCGGGCGAGGCGTACCCGGCCGTGCCGAGCAGCAGGCGCGAGGAAAATTCGATGCCGTAGAGCTTCAACATCAGTGATCCTGTCTTAGCCACCTTGTCTTGGGGCCACGATTTCGATCTCGTCAGCCTCCGCCAGCTGGGTGTGTGCGCGTGCGGCGGTCGCCACGAAGCAGCCATTGACTGCCGTTGCGATTCTTGCGCCGGCAAAACCGAGCACGTCGCAAAGCTCGTCTAGGCTGCTTGCCTCCGTCGTGAAGCGCTCACCGTTGACCAAAATCTGCAATGAAGACCTCCGGATGGGTGACGCCGGTCTCCAGATAGTGCGTCACCAATTCGGCCATGACCGGCGCCAGCAAAAAGCCGTGCCGGTACAAGCCATTCACAAAGATATAGCCCGAACTAGTGATAATCCTAGGCCGGTTATCGGGAAAGGCTGGCCGTACGCCCGCGGAGAGGGAAAGAATTTCTGCCTCCCCGAACGCGGGATCGAGCACATAGGCGGCGCTGAGCAGTTCCAGGGCCGAACGCAGCGTTACCGGGCCGCCATCCTCGCGCTCGATCGAGGTTGCGCCGATCATGAAGACGTTGGCCCCCGTCGGATCCTCGCCCCACGGTACGAGGTAGAGCGGGAAGCGCGGATGTAGCAAACGCACGGGGCGTTCGAAGGCGATCTCCGTGGCGCGGACTACGATGCGCTCGCCGCGCACGCCACGGAGCGTCGGCAGCATGTCCTGGGCTCCAAGGCCCCGGCAATCGATTACGAAATCGGCGCCCGGCGGCGTTTCGCCAGTGCCGAATTGGATGATGGCGCCCGCGTTCTGCACTTCGTTCAAGAGGAAGGCTAGCGCCGCGCCGGGATCTAGATGCGCTTCGTCCGCATAGAACAGGGCGGTTTCGAAATTGGGCGTTAGTCCCGGCTCCAGCTGTTCCAGCTGAGCGGCATCGAGGCGGCTTGCGCCTCGCGTCATGCGCTCAAAGCGATCGAGGAGTTTGCGGTCGCGGGGCGGCGCGACCACAAGGCTTCCGGCGGCAGCGAGATCCGGATAGACAGCCTGCCACAATTGTATGCCCCGCATGCCCAGCTCGCGGATGACGGGCTCGGCGCTTTCTTCCTCGCAGCGCGGGGCGAGCATGGCGCCGGCATAGGGGCTGCAGGCATCTGTGAATGGTTCGGCGGACTGCTCCGCGACAATCACGCGATGGCCCTTTTTAGCGAGCGTCAGCGCTTGCCAGAGCCCGGTGACTCCGGCGCCGCGAATCGCGATTTTATAGGGGGAGGTCATAGTCTTTGATTTGCCTGCCGTTGCGCGCCGTCAGAGGCATAGCCGCCGCACCCGCGGTTACCAAGTGTTCAATCACCGAGCGCGATGCCGTCGCGACGGGGGTCGGCTCCGCCCTTAAGCCCCTCAGGTGTGACCGCGATGATATGCTGACCGCTGGTCATCGGTATGCGCTTCACCTTGTGACCCTTCGCCGCGAGCGCTTGTTCGAGCTCGTCCCACTCGGCACCGGTCTCGAGGAGAACGCCGTGCGGCGTGCCACCGAAATTGACCAGAGCCGCAGCCTCAGCCGGGTTCATTCCCCAATCGATCAGCGCGAATATCGCCTTCAGATTGAACAGAATTATGCCGGCGCCACCTGGGGAACCCAGCACGTAATCGAGATCGCCGTCGGGGCCGAAGATCAGAGTCGGATCCATGGAGCTGCGGGGCCTCTTTCCCGGCGCGACGCGGTTGGCGATATCCATGCCGTCCTTGTCCTTGGGCAGGAAGGAGAAATCGGTCAGCTGATTGTTGAGCAGGAAACCGCGCACCATGCTCCGCGCGCCGAAAGCGAACTCGATGCTCGTGGTCAGCGAAAAAGCATCGCCACTGTCGTCGACCACGGAAACGTGGCTGGTGCCGCCCTTCTCTTTTGTGGCGTCGCGTCCGAAGGCCTGGGTTAGGTCTGGCGGTGTCCCGTGGGTGACGGTTTCCGCCGCGCGGTTGGGATCGATCAGTTTTCGCCGCGCCGCCAGATAGTCTTTGTCGAGCAAGCCGTCCACAGGAACGGCGACCTTGTCCGGGTCGGCGAGGTAGCGCGCGCGGTCGGCGAAAGCGAGACGCTCGGCCTCGGCGATGATATGCGCGGCGCTGGCATCCATTGGCGTCGTCCCGAGGTCGAATGGGGCGACCAGGCCGAGCGTCTGTCCGACGGCGACGGCGCCCGACGAGGGCGGGCCCATGCCGCAGACTTCGTGGCCGCGATAGGGGACGCACACGGCCGGACGCGTCTTCGCCTGATAACCGGCGAAGTCGGCTTCGCTGAGCGTGCCCGCACCACGCGGATCGTTCTGTACCGATTTGGCGACATCGGTGGCAATCGGGCCTTTGTAAAAGGCTTCGATCCCGTCGCGTGCGATGATCTCGAATGTCTCCGCGAGCTGTTCGTTCTTCAAGATGTAGCCGGCTGGACGTGGTTGGACGTTCTCGTCGAAGAAATAGGCACGTGCGGTAGCATCGAACGTGTTGGGGTCGGCATTGCTCAGCATCTTTGCGAGCCTTGCGGTGACGGGAAAGCCGTCGCGGGCGAGCGCAATAGCAGGCTGGAATAGTTCGGCCCAGGGCAGCTTGCCGTATTCGTCGTGCACGCGCTTGAGCATGGCGAGCACACCGGGAACGCCGACGGACCGGCCGCTATGCATGGCGACGGGGCGGGGCAGGGGTTTGCCGGCCGCATCCAGAAAGACATCGGGTGTCGCGCCCGCCGGTGCGGTCTCGCGGCCGTCATAGCTGGTTAGCGTTTTTTGCGCGACATCCCAGTAGAGCACGAAGGCGCCGCCGCCGATGCCTGAGGACTGCGGCTCGACCAGGGTCAGCACCGCTTGCGCGGCGATGCCCGCATCGATGGCCGCGCCGCCTTGGCGCAGCATCTCAAGGCCCGCCTCGGCGGCCAGCGGGTGCGCGGCGACGATCATATGCTTTTTGGCTTTGACGAGCGGCTTCTGCGCCAGACCGCTCGCGCCTTCGGGCAGGTCGAGCGCGGAAGCCGGTCCAATCAGAAGGACGAGGGCCGTCAGGACGGCGAGAATACGATGAGACAGTGGATTTCGGTGCGACATGGGGCGCAGCATATCCACTTTCACCACGCTCGCCAGTCACGCGTCCGTTAGCCGCGCGGCTAATGAAAATCGCGGGATTTGGGAATGATGCGGGTCTCTCTCGGGTGGCAGCGGGGATGCCAGCGCGGATGACGGGCCTCGCCCTTGCGGGCAGGTTCGCCGCTCTCGGGCCGTTTGACGTGATCGGCGGCGGCAAGAGGCGGCAGCAGGCCGGGTTTGGGTTGCGATCCGCGCCATGAGCCTGGGTCGGGTCTTCGAACCTCGTCGGCATTTGCGAGTGCGGCCTCGAGCGCTTTGCCGTCCTCGGACAGACGATCCAGCCAGTGATTCTTGTCTTCAAGCCGCGTCGCCACGACGTGAATAATGTCCTCGTGCCGCTGCACGCGGCCATGGATCACCACAAGCCGCGCGCCCATGACGACTTTTCTCATGCGCTCCAGGACCGTGGGCCAGATCACTGCGTTGGCGACGCCCGTCTCATCTTCGATGGTCATGAACACTACGCCGGAGGCCGAGCCGGGACGCTGGCGCACTAAGATCACGCCGCCGACGCTGACCCGCATCCCGTCCGTCATGGCCTTGACCTGCCCGCAAGAGACGATGCGGGCGGCTGTGACGTGCGTCCGCAGGAATGTCATCGGATGGGCTTTGAGCGAGAGCCGCAGCGTGCGGTAGTCATCCACCACATGCTCGGGCAGCGGCATGACCGGGAGCGCGACATCCGGCTCGCGGCCGATCTCCGTGGTTATCGCGTGTTCGAAGAGCGGCAGCGGGATTTCCTTGGGCAGGCCGCGCACGGCCCATAAAGCTTGCCGCCGGTCGAGCCCGAGCGAGCGGAAGGCATCGGCGCTTGCAAGCCGTTCGATGCTGGCGCGGCCAAGACCGCTGCGGCGCCACAAATCCTGTATGCCGGCATAGGGACGGTCGCGCCTGGCCACGGCTTGCTCTGCATCGGCTTCGCGAAATCCGTCGATCTGTCTCAGGCCAAGACGAAGCGCGCATCTTAATTGCCCTACCGCGCCTCGCGCACCTTGAGGGCTGGAAGGCAGTTTCTCCAGTGTGCAGTCCCAATGGCTGTGATTGATGTCGGGCGCGCGTGCCTCGACGCCATGTTCGCGGGCACAGCGCACGATCTGGGCCGGCGCGTAAAAGCCCATGGGCTGGGCGTTCAGAAGCGCGCAGGCGAAGACATCCGGATAATGGCATTTGAGCCAGGACGACACATAGACAAGATGGGCGAAGCTCGCCGCATGGCTTTCGGGAAAGCCGTATTCGCCGAAGCCTTTGATCTGGTTGAAGCAGCGTTCGGCGAAATCCTGCGGGTAGCCGCGCGCGGTCATGCGGCCGACCATCTTGTCCTGGAGCGTGTCGATCGTGCCGCGCCGCCGGAACGTCGCCATGGCGCGGCGAAGCTCGTTCGCCTCGTCGCCGGAGAATTTCGCGGCCTCCATAGCAAGGCGCATGGCCTGCTCCTGGAACAGCGGCACGCCCATGGTCTTGCCGAGCACTTGGTGGAGCTCGTCCGGCGGCCCGTGGTCTGGATGGGGCGAGGGGAAGTCGACGGCCTCGTCGCCGGAGCGGCGGCGCAAATACGGATGCACCATATCGCCCTGGATAGGGCCGGGACGCACAATGGCGACCTCGATGACGAGATCATAGAAACAGCGCGGCTTCAGGCGCGGCAGCATATTCATCTGCGCGCGGCTCTCCACCTGGAACACGCCGATGGAATCGGCGCGGCAGAGCATGTCGTACACGATTGGATCCTCCCGCGGCACAGTGCCGAGCGCGAGGTCCCTACCGTAATGCTCTTTCAGCAGCGCGAAGGCCTTGCGGATGCAGGTGAGCATGCCGAGGCCGAGCACATCGACCTTCAGCAGGCCCAGCGCGTCGAGATCGTCCTTGTCCCATTCGATGACGGTGCGGTCTTCCATGGCCGCATTGCCGATGGGCACGAGCTCGGATAAGGGCCCGCGTGTCAGCACGAAGCCGCCCACATGCTGCGACAGATGCCGAGGAAAGCCGAGCAACTCATGAGCCAGCGCAAGGCAGCGGGCAAGGCGTGGATCGGATGGGTCGAGCCCCGCCTCGCGCACATATTTGTCCGGCAGGCCAGTGTTGCTGAGGCCCCAGATCGTGCCGGCGAGCGCGGCAAGCGTATCTTCCGACAGTCCCAGCACTTTGCCGACCTCGCGCACGGCCGAGCGACCCCGATAGGAGATGACGGTGGAGGCCAGCCCTGCGCGGTCGCGGCCATAGCGCGCGTATATATATTGAATCACCTCCTCGCGGCGCTCGTGCTCGAAGTCCACATCGATATCGGGCGGCTCGCGGCGTTCGGGCGAAACGAACCGTTCGAACAGGAGGTCGATCTCGGTGGGATCGACATTGGTTATGGCCAGGCAATAGCACACGGCGGAATTGGCGGCCGAGCCGCGTCCCTGGCAGAGAATGCCGACGGAGCGTGCGTAATGCACGATGTCGTAGACGGTGAGAAAATAAGGCGCGTAGTTGAGCTCTTCGATGAGCGCGAGTTCCTTCTCGATCGTGCTGCGGACCTTGCCGGGGATCCCGTCCGGGAAGCGCCAGGCCGCCCCGTCCCAGGTCAGCGCTTCCAGATGACCTTGGGGTGTATTGCCTTGGGGAACCGGCTCGTCCGGATATTCGTATTTCAATTCGTCGAGCGAGAAGCGGCAGCGTTCGGCGATTTCGACCGTGCGTTCCAGCGCTTCCTCATAGCCCTTGAACAGCCGCGCCATTTCGGCGGGCTCTTTCAGATGCCGCTCCGCATTCGCTTCGAGGTGAAACCCTGCGTGGGCAAGGGTGCACTTTTCGCGAATGCAGGTGAGCACGTCTTGGAGCGGGCGGCGTTTGGGGGCGTGATACAACACGGCGCCAGTGGCAATGAGTGGGATGTGCGTACGGGCGGCGACGCGCGCGGATTTTTCGATCCGTATACGGTCAGCGCCACGATAGCTGTGATGCGCGGCAAGATAGAGCGGGCCCCTCAAGGCGCCTTTGAGGCGCAAGAGTTCCTCTTCGAAACGGGCGTCGTCCGGCCTGTCCTCGCCGGGATTGTTTTCTCCCCTTAGGGCGATGAAGATCAGGCCATCCGCATGCTCTGCTACGTCGTCGAGAAACAAAAAGCAGTCGCCCTTTTCGGCGCGCCGCTGCCCGCGTGTCAAAAGGCGGCAAAGCCTGCCGTAAGCCGCGCGGGAGGTGGGATAGGCGAGAAGAGACGGCGCGTCCGCCAAGATCAGCCGCGCGCCGACGATGAATTGGATGCCGGCCTCTTTCGCCGCGATATGGGCCCGCACCACGCCGGCAAGCGTATTGGCGTCCGCGACCGCGATCGCCGCATGCCCGAGCGCTGCCGCTTGCGCCACGAGTTCCTCGCCGTGAGAGCCGCCCCGCAGAAAAGTGAAGTTCGTGGTGACGTCGAGTTCGGCGTAGCGGGGCTCGGAAGCGGGCGTCGAAGAAAAGGTCATGGGAGCACCCCATGCAGAAACCAGCGCGGGGGCTCGCGCTCTTGCTCACCCCGCTCTTGATAAAGTCCCTCGCGGAAGACCCAATAGCGGCAGCCGTCCTCGTCCTCGATGCGGTAGTAATCGCGCGTCCGCTGCGTCGCGCCGCCGTCGAAGGCGCGCCACCATTCGGGTGCGATGCGCTCGGGCCCCTCCGCCTTGACCACGCGGCGGTTGACGCGCCGCCAGGTGAAACGGGCCGGAGGTCCTTCGGGGATCTCCGCCATGACGGTCACACTTTCCGGTTTAGCGAGCAGAAGGGGCGGGCGCGGCGGCTTCTCTAAGTAAGTGCTGCTAGAGCTGCCGTTCCAGGCGGGCAGCTTTGAAAAGGCGTTTTGCGTCGTTTGCGCCAGCTCCGGGATGTGGCTCTCTTGCGGGAAGAGGCGCCGTACGGTGCGCGGCCCCAAACGGCTCACGAGTGCGTCGATGAGTTTTTCGGGGCCGGGCTTGCGGGCGGTTGCGCTAAGGGCGGTTTGCTCCGGGTGCAGATCTTCTACGGCAAGGGCCGCGAAAGTCATGAGGTCGACCCCGAACCCCATGTCGATCGTATCGAGCTTTTCCTTGAGGAGGCGCACGAAATGCGCCGCCGTCGCCGACGGCGCGCTCAACCCGGCTTCGAGTGCAACTGAGGAGCCGTCCGTGCGCGCGGCCCATAACACCACACGCCGGGCGCCGGCACCGGCACGCGTTAACGTGCTGCAAAGCACGCCAGCGAGGCGTTCAAGACCGGCAAGAACTCCGTCGTGAGAGATGAGCGGATCGGCGAAGGAGAGCCGCGCCACGAAATCCGGCGCGGGCAGAAGCGGTGCGTGCGTCTCGTTCCGCCACCCAAGTGCTTCGTCGAGGCGGCGCAAAACGCTTTCCGCCGCGTCCTTTGAGTGAAAGCGCCGTTCGAGGCTGGCGCGCGGCAGGCCGTAAAGCTGGCCGATGCGTTTCAGCCCCAGCCGCTGCAAGAGGAGAACCGTCTTAGGGTCGAGGCGCAGGGCCTCGATGGGGAGAGGCGCGAGCGTTTCCGGCGCGGTGCCGGATGCGGATGTAACAGGGCTGCGGCGCGCGAAGCGGGCCAGCGCTGAGGCGCCCCCGAGCGTGTCGGCACACCCAAGCCGCGCGCTAAAACTCATTCTGGCAAGACGTCCGGCAAGATTGGCAAGGAGTTCGGGTTCGCCGCCGAAAAGATGCGCGACGCCGGTCGTGTCGAGCCAGAGCCCGTCCGCGCCGTCCACGTTGAGGGAAGGGCTATAGCGGGAGGCCCAGCGCGCGAGGGCTTCCAGGAAAGCCGCATCATTGTCCGGGGCGTCGGGCACGGTTAGCAGCGCCGGGCAGACGGCCCGGGCATCGGCCAGCCGCATGCCAGGCCGCAGCCCCTCATGCCGGCAGGGGGTGTTGACGGCCGTGAGAGTCAGACCGTGCGTGTCGCTGCCCACAAGTGCGAAGGGTTTCTTAGCCGGTGGCGGTGTGCGGCCCGCGTGCAGGCGCTCTCGCGTCAGCCGCTCGATCGGAAGATGCGGGAACCACACATAGACCATTCTGCGCGCCGCCTTCGGTGTTTTGTTCGGCATTTTGGCGATCGGGCTCATGACCTGCCTGCACATGAAAGCTTGCGCCTTCTCTTAGCGGGTTTGTTATTTGTCCTACCGCGCATTGCCCACCTTGAGGGCTGTCTGCGCCGGCCCGCCTGCGTTCGAGGGAGAGGCGCCAACAGGCGGGGCCGGGGGCGCCTCCGCCGAAGCTGGCGCCCGTATCGAAAGGGATATGGGCGCTTGCCTCCGTGGCGATCCGCCAGCGCGTGAGCGTGCCAGGGACTTTTGCCCCTCCATGGTCGGTGAGGAGGAAGCACGGCGTTCCGGCGGCGCGGGCGGCAAGGCCGAGGCGCCGGGCCATAAGCGGGGTTTTGATCTTGGTTTGGGCCAGAGCTGCGATCGGCGCGGTGCTTTTCAGCCCTTCTTCAAGCGCCCAGGCGGCCTCTTCCGCGTTGCGCGTCTCGACGACGAGGACACGCGCCGGGTCCAGCCCTGCTTTGAAAAGACCAGGACCATAAGGGCGCCCCCATTCTTGGGTTTGCCGCCGCGTCATGCACCAGAGCACCAGGCCAGGGCCTTGCCGTTGGATCTCGGCGATCACGGACAGGGCAAGGCCAAGCCCGGCCGGCGTGTCGCGATAGGCATGGGGTTTGATCTCGTGCAAGCCGCCTTGGTGCAGCGCGCTCAAGGGGCTTTCCGAAGGGGCGCTCGGGATGTCGGGGGCCGCGGTTGGCGGCGTTAAAGAGCAGGCGGGACGGGAAGGGGCCGCACCCGGCGCGGGGGGGATAGCTAGGGAAACGGGAACCTGCTCAAGAGTACGGATAGACGCCCGCAACTGCTCGATCAGGACCCTTCCCGTAAGACCGCCTGCTCTTTCTTCAACGTCAGCCGGCGGAACGAGGGCACTAAAGTCGCCGTCTGGAACGTTGTTACGCATTACTGACACCCCACTTTTGTTCCTGTTTTGTTCTTAGTCTTGAGTCGGGCGAGAGTCAAGAGTGGTCGATGGCGGAGTCCCTCCCAATTTCGGCGCGCTCCGGCACAAATGCCGCGCTTGCGTGGCGGCACCGGCGCTCTCATGTAGAGCTTGTTTAAACACCATGACACGAGGGAGGAGCGGTATATGAGCCAGACTATTTCGGCATCCGATTGGGCCACTGAGCGGGGCAAGAAATGGCGCGATCAGCTATCCGGCATGGAAGCGATGATCCATCCCGTGACGGCGCCGCTCGTCGATGCCCTTGCGCTCGACATGCCTCTCCGGATTGCCGATATCGGATGCGGCGGGGGTGGTCCCACGCTGGCGATTTCCCGGCTGGCCGCGGCAGGCAGTGCGGTCCATGGCATCGACATCTCGCCGGATCTGATCGAAATGGCCCAGGCCCGTGCCAATACCGCCAGCGGCGAGATCGCTTTCCATGTCGCCAATGTCGAGAGCGCATCCCCGCCCTGTGCCCCCTATGACCGGTTGGCGTCGCGGTTCGGCATCATGTTTTTCGACAATCCGCCTGTCGCCTTCTCCAACCTCGCGTCCTGGCTTGTGCCCGGCGGCCGCATCGCGTTCGCTGTCTGGGGCCCGCCGGCGAACAATCCGTGGATGACGAGCTTTCGCGAGGCGGCGTCTCAAGTGGTCGACGTGCCGCCGCCCGATCCCAATGCACCCGGCCCGTTCCGCTATGCCGGAGAGGACACGCTGCTCGGGCTTCTCGCCGACGCCGGATTTGACGACTTGGAGGTCCAGCACTGGCGGGACACGATTCCTCTCGCGGGTGGGCTTCCCGCAGGCAAAACGGCGGACTTCGCGCTTCAGTCATTCTCGATCGGCGATGCACTCGCCGAAGCCGACGAAGCCGTCCTGGCTGCTGTCCGCCATCTCCTCATCCAGCGCTACGCCGAGCATGAGCGAGACGGTGCCGTCCACATGGATGCCCACGTCCATATCGTCACCGGTGTCCGGACAGCTTAGAATCGGGTCGAATCTCCGTTTGAGCTTTTGGGACGCTTGTTTGGATTTTGCTAACCAGAATGGCTGCACGCTTCTGGAAAGAAGCGAAACCGGTTCTTGTGATGCGTATCCTCGGACTTTCGTCCGCCGCAGGGCTTGCGGTGGCGCTGATCGCCTTGCCGGCGGGCCACGTCTCGGCGGGGCTGTTTGATTCGGTCACATCTTCCCACCAGCAGCGGTCCCGCGTGGTTGGCCGACACCTTGTGTCCTTCCCGCCCGGCTACGAGCCCGGGACGGTCCTCGTCCAGTTCATCCGCGCCAGGCTCTATTACGTTCTGCCGAACCGCAGAGCCATCGGCTACCCGATTGCTACGCCCAAGGGCGACGCCCGCTGGTCCGGCGAGACCCATGTCAGTGCAAAGAAGGTGAACCCCAGCTGGACGCCCACGGCCGAGATGCGCCGGGAGAATCCCGATCTGCCGGCTCATGTGCCTGGCGGCCATCCGCAGAATCCGCTGGGGGTCCGGGCCATTTATCTCGGCAAAAGCCTCTACCGGATCCACGGCACCGATGCGCCCTGGTCGGTGGGGCAGGCGGTCTCCCATGGCTGCATCCGCATGTACAACCAAAATGTCGCCGATCTCTACCAGCGCGTTCCAATTGGTATGCGGGTGTTTGTGACATGGTAAGCCGCAAGTAAATAGGAAGTAGGCATCCGATTAACAGCTAGAAAAATTGGCGAATCTATGGGGTTTCGCAGTTTTTCCATTTGCGAATTCATTACCTTTTTGCCGCTGTGTTTATCGGATCGTTTTAAGCACTGTCTAACCCGCACCTGCTAGCTTCCACATCAGGTTCCACGGGCCAAACGGAGTGCGGTGCGGGGCCGATATTTAAAAGCTATTTATGTAATGGGAGAGTCCAAATGACTTCTATCAAGCGCTTTATCAAAGACGAGTCCGGTACCACAGCTATCGAGTATGTCCTGATTGCCGCCGGTATCGCCGTTGCGATCATCACCGTTGTCGGTGCGGTCGTACGGATCTGAGCGGCCTTTTTGGCCGCGTCTCTGCCGCGCTAGTCGCTGCGTAGAGCTAAAAATCCTGAACAAGAGGGTCCGGTCTCGCAGAGAGGCTGGGCTCTCTTTTCATTTCTTGCCAGTTGCGCGTCGTCCCTTGTCGGGACGATTTTTTTGCGTAGCGCCGCCCCAAAATCCTCCATAATTCAGGCCTAATCCGCCCTGTCGATTCGTGGGAGCCAAGCCTTGCCTTATTGGAGTAGACGCGCATGCCGCGCGGTCCTGACATTGGCGCTTATGGGCGCGGCTATTTCTTGCTTCGCGGCCGCCGCAGACGCACACCCTCACGTTTGGGCGACGGTGCGGTCCGAGGTCGTCTTCGGCCCCGAGAAGAAAATCACCGGCATCAAACATGCATGGACGTTCGACGAATTCTACAGCGCCATGGCGGTGCAAGGGCTCGATGCTAACGCCGACGGCACCTATGCCAAGGACGAGCTCGAACCGCTCGCGAAAGTGAACGTCGATTCCCTGAAGGACTTCGACTACTTCACGTTCGTCCGCCGGGATGGAGACGAAAAATTTCTGCCGCTGAAAGGGCCGCAAGACTATTGGGTCGAGTACGACGGCACGGCGCTGACGCTGCATTTCACCTTGCCTCTGGAAACCCCGCTCGATCCCGGGTCTAAAAAAGTCACCGTTGATGTTTACGACCCTTCGTTCTTCGTGGCCTTTGGCTTCGCCGATAAGGCGCCCATCAAGCTCGCGGGATCCGCGCCGGGCTGTGCCGCGAAAGTCGCCGAGCCCGACCCGGAGGCGGCCGAGGATGCCAAGGCCCTGACCGAATCCTTTTTCAGCCAGCTCGGTCCGAACGCCAACTATGGTTCGCAGTTCGCGCAGACCGTGACGGTGACATGCGGCGCGCAGTGACACAGATTCTTCTCGGTTGCTTGGGGCTGGTGCTTGCGGTGCTCGTGCCGTTCGCGCCAGCCAAGGCTCAGGTTTTGGCTCAAGCGCCACAGTCGCCGCCGTCCGCCTTCGGCGCGCCCGCGCAGCGCCAAGCCCCACCCCCGGCCTTTGCCGCGCCGAAAGGTGCGGCAGCACCGCAGACTGCGCCCGTTCAAGCCGCGCCTCTCAAGGGGCAAGGGGCGCTAAGCGGCCTTCAGGCCTGGATCATCCAGACGCAGCAAAAGCTGCTGCGGCCGCTTGCCGCCGCGATCAAGAGGCTCAAAAGCGGCAATGCCTGGGGCGCCGGGTTGTGGCTCGCCGGGCTCAGCTTCGTATATGGCGTCGTCCATGCGGCGGGACCCGGTCACGGCAAGGCGATCATCTCCTCCTACGTTCTTGCCAATCGGGAGACGGTACGCCGCGGTATTTTCATCTCGTTTCTCGCGGCTGCCGTTCAAGGGTTAATGGCCGTTGCGTTGGTCGGTGTTCTGATCATCGCGCTCAAGGGCACGGGCATTCAGGTTAGCAGCTGGGTCAAGCAGCTCGAGACCGCCAGCTACGCGCTGGTCTTTCTGGTGGGGCTCTCACTTCTCGTCTCGACCCTGTGGCGGTTGTGGCGTCGCCGGAACGACGCGGGCGCGGGTCATGATGACGAGCGGCACGACGACCACGCGTATCATCACCATGACAGCGGCGGCCATGCGCATGCCCACGATCATCACCAACACCATGATCACGACCATGAGTCCTGCGAGGCCTGCGGTCACATCGTCGACGTGAGCCAGATTGCCCAGCCGATGAGCTGGCGGAAGATCCTGGCGGTCGTCATGTCCGTCGGGATCAGGCCGTGCTCCGGCGCGGTTCTCGTCCTGGTCTTTGCTCTGGCGCAAGGGCTCTTCTGGGCGGGTGTCGCTTCGACCTTCGCGATGGCCTTCGGAACGGCGATTACGGTCTCGGTTCTTGCCGCACTGGCAATCGGTTCACGGAATTTGGCGCTTGTCCTCGGCGGCGACAATGCGCGCTGGGCGGAGATGGTCTGGATTGTTTGCTCGATCGGCGGTGCGTTGCTTGTGATGATG
>NZ_JBAWCQ010000019.1:0-5269 GCF_049590335.1 Methyloceanibacter sp. | reverse complement strand
CGTCTTGTTCGTTCTCGTCGTGGCGTGGACAACCGACACAGCGTCTTACATTGGTGGCCGGGCGTTCGGCGGCCCCAAATTCGCGCCGACCATCTCCCCGAAAAAGACATGGAGTGGCTTTGCCGTTGGCACCGCGACGCCCATCCTGGTCGGCGTGGGGTTCGCGTACTATCTCGGCAACACCTCGCCCGTGGCTCTGGCGCTGGTCGCCTTTGTACTTGCCCTCGCCTGCCAGATGGGAGACTTGCTTGAAAGCGCCCTGAAACGAAGTTTGGGCATTAAGGACATGGGCCAGCTTATTCCAGGCCACGGTGGCTTTTTCGACCGGATCGACAGCCTTCTGTTGGCGGCGGTGGTCGCGTCGCTGATCGCCACGCGCGACCTCGTGTATCCAGGTGTCGGGCTCCTGATATGGTGAGGGCCACACACTGTTCCCTATAAGCGAAGACACCGCAACCATGCCCCACACAAGCGCCAAGCAGCCCAAGCAGATTACCGTGCTCGGCGCGACAGGTTCCGTCGGAGAGAGCACGCTCGATCTCGTCGGACGCAGTCCGCACGACTATGAGGTCGTCGCACTTACGGGCAACAAGAACGTCGCGCGGCTCGCCGAACTTGCCCTAAAGCACCGGGCCAAGCTGGCCGTGGCAGCGAACGCGGCAAGCTACAAAGATCTCTTGCTTGCGCTGGCGGGCACGGGAATCGAAGTCGCGGCAGGGCCGAAGGCGTTGCTGGACGCAGCGTCCCGGCCGGCGGACTGGATCATGGCCGCTATCGTTGGCGTCGCAGGGCTGAGGCCAACCTTGCGCGCAGTCCGGCAGGGAACCGCCGTCGCGCTCGCTAACAAGGAATGCCTGGTCTCGGGCGGCGAAATTTTCATGCGCGAAGTTGCGGCGCATGGCACGACGCTTCTGCCCGTCGACTCCGAACACTCCGCCGCAATGCAAGCCATGATCGGCACGGAGCTCGACAGGATCGAGTGCGTCTGTCTCACCGCATCTGGCGGGCCGTTCCGGACCTGGAGCGCCGAGCAGATGGCGTCCGCCGGCCCCGAACAAGCCTTGAAACACCCCAACTGGAACATGGGCGCGAAAGTGACGATCGATTCCGCCTCGCTGATGAACAAGGGGCTGGAACTCATCGAGGCGCACCACCTTTTCGCACTCCCGCCGGAGAAGCTGGACGTGGTGGTTCATCCTCAGTCCATCGTGCACTGCCTCGTGCAAATGACCGATGGCGCCGTGCTGGCGCAACTCAGCTACCCGGACATGCGCACGCCCATCGCCTATAGCCTTGCCTGGCCCGAACGCATGCACGTGCAGAACGAACGAATCGATCTCGCGAAGCTCGGCTCGCTCACCTTCGAAGCGCCCGATCCGGAGCGATTCCCTGCGCTGCGCTTGGCCAAGGAAGTTCTCGACACGGGCGGCAGCGCCGGCGCGGTCCTGAATGCGGCCAACGAAGTGGCCGTTGCGGCCTTCCTCGAGAACCGGCTAGGATTCTTGGGAATCGCCGGGCTGGTGGAGACCACGCTGGCCGATTGCTCCGATCTTACCGGCCTCAGCCCCGCAAGTGCGGAGGATGTCTACGAAATCGACGAAGAGGCACGCCGCCGGGCGCGCGAACGATTGCCACGATGGGTATCATAAGCCGGGGCGGGCGATCGAAGCGCGGCAGAACACAAGACGGCGCTGTTAAAAAACGCGGCGCTTACAAACTGACTAACAAGGGCCCAATTCTCTAGGTATTTGGATTTATGGACATATTCACATCTTTGACCGGTTTCGGCGGCAACTTTCTCAGCTATCTCGTCCCATTCCTCTGCGTTCTGACCATCGTGGTCTTTGTCCACGAGATGGGGCATTTCCTAGTGGCCCGCTGGTGCGGCGTGGGCATCAAGACGTTCTCCATCGGGTTTGGACCGGAGATTTTTGGATTCAACGACCGGCATGGCACGCGCTGGCGGGTGGCCTGGATTCCGCTCGGCGGCTACGTGAAGTTCGTCGACGACGAAAATGCCGCCAGCGCAGGCCAAAAGGACCTCGAGTCCATGCCCGAGGCGGATCGGGATAAAGCCTTTCAGGGCAAGACCTTGGCTCAGCGCGCCGCCATTGTCGCGGCGGGCCCGATCGCGAACTTTATTTTCGCGATTCTGATCTTCACGGCCATTTTCAGCATTTTTGGCGAACGCATCACGGCGCCCAAGGTCGACGCGATCACCAAAGGTAGCGCTGCTGAACGGGCCGGCTTCAAGCCAGGCGATCTCATAACGAGCATTGACGGGACGAAGATCGTGAACTTTTCCGAGATGCAGCGGATTGTCGCAACTAGCCCTGACCGGGAACTACACTTTGCGGTTGATCGCGCTGGCGAGTCCGTCGATCTCACCGCGAGTCCGGAAAGGATTGAAACCACCGATCGGTTTGGAAATAAGTTTAAAATCGGCCGTTTGGGGATCGCGCGCAGCGCCTCTCCGGACGATTGGACCTGGGTGCGTCACGACCCAGCCACCGCCTTCGTCATGGGGGTCGAGGAGTGCTATTTCGTTGTTTCACGGTCGCTGGGCTACCTCTACGACGTTATTAGAGGGCGCGAGGATCCTGATCAACTCGGTGGGCCGCTCAGAATAGCCCAAGTATCGGGACAGATGGCAACCCTCGGAGTGCTTGTGTTTCTCAACTTCGCGGCCATCATCTCGGTCAGTATTGGGCTGATCAATCTTTTCCCAATACCTATGCTCGATGGCGGGCATCTGCTGTTCTACGGAATCGAAGCTGTGAGGGGAAAACCGTTGAGTGAATCCACCCAGGAAATCGGTTTTCGCATTGGCCTAGCGTTCGTGCTCATGCTAATGATTTTCGCAACGTGGAACGATCTGATTCACTTGAAGTTTCTGTGATGGTGGGATTTGCGGACAGGGAACAAAAAAAGCCGCTGGATTTAACCAAAATCAGAATGATGCCTATCTAAAATCGGCCACAAACAGATGGCCAGCTAACATTCATGGGCCTAAGCCTGTGGGGGATTTGGGTTAACGGGGGATTACACCAGAAATGGTGCGGTGGACGTTGGAAAGAGGGCTGGCAGCGGCCTTCCTGGTTATGTGTAGCGTCCCGCTCTCGCTGAGTCTCAGCGCGGGCTTTGGCGATTTCACTGCTGCTGCTCAAAATGCCACCATCAGCTCGATTGTCGTCCAAGGCAATCAGCGCGTCGAATCCGAGACGATCCGGTCCTACCTCTCTTTTTCTGAGGGCGATGCCTACGATCCGGGCGAGATCAATCAGTCCCTTAAAACCCTTTTCTCGACAGGTCTTTTCAAGGACGTCCGCATTCGGCGCCAGTACTCCACGGTCGTGGTTGTCGTCAGCGAGAATCCCGTCGTGGCGCGCGTGCGCTTCGAAGGTAACAAAGACGTGGAGAGCGATACGCTGCGCTCCGAAGTCCAGCTCAAGCCGCGCACCGTCTATACGCAAGCGCGCGTGCAGGCCGATGAGCAGCGAATCCGCGACGTCCTTGCCCGTCAGGGCCACTACGACGCGCAGGTCAGTGCACAAGTGATTCCGCTTGGCGGCAATCGGGTCGAGGTCGTGTTCCAGATCGGCGAGGGGATCAAGACCAAGGTCAGAGCCATCCATTTCGTGGGCAACGAGGCCTTCAGCGCCTCCCAGCTGCGCTATGTGATCACGACGAAGCGGACCAGTTGGCTCAGCTTCCTGAAGAACGACAATATGTACGACCCGGACCGGCTTGGCCTGGACCGCGAACTGCTACGTCAGTTCTATCTGAAGAACGGCTATGCCGACGTACGGATCCTCTCCTCGAATGCTGATATCGTGGCGGGCGACGGTGGAGGGGGATTCCTCAAACCGAACGGGGCCGGGTTCGCAATCACCTTTGAAATCTACGAAGGTCCTCGATACCGGTTCGGCTATGTCGACATCGAGAGCGCGTTGCCGTCGTTGGATGTGAACGCCCTTGGCGGCGCGATCCTGACGAAGCCGGGCAAGCACTACAATGTCGAGAAAATCGAAAAGACGGTCGAGGCGCTCACAGTCAAAGTGTCCGAACAGGGCTACTCCTTCGGGCAGGTGCGGCCCCGTTTCGATCGCGATCCTGTCACCCAGACCATCAATGTCACCTATGTTATCGACGAAGGTCCGCGAGTCTATATTGAGCGGATCAATATCGTCGGCAACTACCGGACCGAAGACCAAGTCATTCGCCGCCAGATCCGACTGGCTGAAGGCGACGCTTATAACCGGCTCCTGATCGAGGCGGGCCGCAAACGCCTGCGCGGGCTCGGCTTCTTCAAGACCGTCAATATCGAGACGGAGCCTGGCAGCGCGGCCGATCGCGTGGTCATCAATGTGGTCGTCGTGGAACAGCCGACGGGCGAGTTCTCCTTCGGTGTCGGTTACTCCACCACGGAAGGTGTCATCGGCGATGTGAGCATCACCGAGCGGAACTTGATGGGTAGGGGCCAGTATGTTCGGCTCGGCATGTCGGGCAGCTTTGAACGCTTCCAGGTAGACTTCAGCTTCACAGAGCCGGCCTTCCTCGGGCGCAACATCGCGGCCGGCTTCGACCTCTTCCACAAAGAGGTCGACTTGCGAGACGTGGCCTCGTTCCGGCAGCGCAACACCGGTGGCAATCTGCGTATGGGCTTCCCTGTCGCCAACAACACGCAGCTCGGCCTGCGCTACAGGCTGAATCGTGAGGAAATCTTCGACGCGACCCGCAACGCCTCGCTCGCCATTAAGCAGGCCGCCGACGAAGGTGAGGTGTGGGTTTCGAGCCTGGGCTATACGCTGGCCTATGACACGCGGAACCTGCCACAGTCGCCGACCAGTGGCATCTTTGCCTCGATCTCGCAGGACTTCGCGGGCGCAGGCGGTGACGTGCAGTACAACCGTTTGATCCTCGATACGCGCGGCTACTATCCCATCACCAACAAGATCACGTTTGTGGGTCGCGCGCAGGGCGGCATCATCGAGGGCTGGGGCGGCGAGGATTTGCGTCTGACCGACCTCTTCTTCAAAGGCGGCGAGACAATCCGAGGCTTCGATCGCGCCGGCTACGGTCCTCGTGACGCCTGCAAGGATCCGACCACAGGCGCGAGAATCCCGAACTGTAGTCAGGACGCGATAGGCGGCAAGTATTTCTGGGCCACCACGGCCGAAGTTCGTTTCCCAATTCCGCTCATTCCCGAAAGCCTGGGAATTGATGGTGCCGTCTTCGTAGACGCCGGTTCGCTCTGGGGCGCGGGCGA